>JALDYH010000015.1:0-47316 GCA_032154175.1 Sphingopyxis sp.
CCAAACCATTTTGCGGGAAAGGCAAGCCCTCACGCGGGAGAAAGCGCGGTTATGCTAGCTTTCGCGGATGATCAGCGTGACGGGCATCGCGCGCGACGCGACCGCCTTGCCGGCGACCATGTCGAGTACCTTTTGCGCGAGCAGCTCGCCGCCGACGCCCCAATCCTGCCTTATGCTGGTAAGCCGGGGGGAAAAGAGCGCCGCGCCCGGCGAATCGTCGAAACCGACGACCGACACCGCGCCGGGTACGGCGTGCCCGCGCGCCTGCAACGCCTCGATCGCCCCCATGGCGATCGCATCGCTGCTCGCGAAAATGCCGTCGAAGCCGAGCTCCGCGCCATCGAGCAACGGCGCGACCGCTTCGCGGCCGGCAGCGACGGTGAAGGCGCAGGGGATATTGGCGACAATGGCCGCGCCCGAACCGGCAAGCCGCGCCTCGAAACCGGCCAGCCGGTCCTCGGCCTCGCCATGCCCGGCATCGCCGAGGAACAGGAGACGGCGGCATCCGCGCCCAATCAGATATTCGGCCGCGAGCCGGCCGCCGTCGCGATTGTCGCTGCCGACGACGACGCGTTCGGGCGGGCCATGTTCGGCGCCCCAGACCACATAGGGAAGCCCCGTCGCCTCGATCACCGCCGCGGCGTCGTCGTGCACCCCCTGCCCCAGCAGGATCACCCCGTCGGCGGAGGGCGGCGCCTCGGAAAACAGGTCGATCGTGGTGAGCACCATATTCTGCCCCGCCGCGGTCAGTTCCTGGAGGATGCCGCCGAGCAGGAGCAGCGGATAGGGTTCGCTCATCAGCCGTTCGTGCGATGGCGTCATTTCGATGACGACCGCGATCGTGCGCGTGCGCTGCTGCCGCAGGTTTCGCGCCGAAACATTGAGCCGGTACCCCATGCGCTCGGCGGTTTCGCGGATCCGCGCGCGCGTCGCCTCCTTGACCGTCGACTGGTTCGACAGGGCCCGCGAAACCGTGATCTTGGCGATCCCCAGCTCGCGCGCGATATCGGCCATGGTGGGCCGCGCCATATCCTTGAGCTTGTCCTCTTTCACCTCCGGCTCCGGGGGACGATCGATTGTGAGGGGACGGGGCACCGGACCATGCCTGTCCCTAACGTCCCACGGCCATCTTCTACAAGCGGCTTCGCGAATATGGCAGGTCGGGCGCGCGGCCCGGCCGTCGGGTACCGGGCGCTTTCCGTTGCCGTCCGGGGGTTTTCGGCGGCGGAAGGCCCGGTCGGGGCCGCGCCGCCGTGCGCGCCGCATAAACCGTATAGCCGCAGAGCAGGCCATAGAGCGCCAGTCCCTCGACCTGCCAGAACGGCATCGTCGCCATGTTGAGCATGAAGAAGGCGAAATGCGCCGCGAGCAGCTTGAAGCGTTCGCCCCGTGCCGAAGCCGCCGCCGCGATCATCACGGTCCACAATGCGATCATCGCCGCGACGCCGAACCAGCCGAGTTCGTAGAGCGTCGCCACCAGCGTGTTGTGCGGATAGACCTTGAATACGCCCTCCCAGCTTTCGGGGCCGAGGCCGAACAGATGCTGGAGCGGCGTCCCTTCGGCCCAGGCATAGATATAGCTGCTCCAGATGAGCGGGCGGCCGGACATCACCTGGCGTTCGAGCAAGTCGAAATCCCGCGGCGGCTTGATCAGCCCCGCAGGGTCCGAGAGGAAGGCGGCAAGGTCGGCGAACTTCTCGCTGTATAGCAGCGCCGCGACCGCGACGAGCAGCACCCCCGCCACCGCGGCGGTCACCGCCATCGGCGCGCGCTGGTCGCGGCGCACGCTCATCGTCAGCCCGCTCAGGAAGACCGCGAGCGCGAGCGGCGCGAAGGCAAGAATCGTCGTGCGATAGCCCGCGAGCAGGATCGCGATAAAGGTCGCCGCGAGGAAGGCGACGCGCACCGTACGCGGCGCCGACCGGGCGAAGCAGCCGACCAGAAAACCCGTCATCAGCGCGACCGAGAAGGCCGCCTCGTGGTTGTAGCCGCCGATCCAGACCAGCCCGTCGCCATCCTCCGACCCCTTGGGCAGGTTCAGCGCCAGCGACAGCGCCTGGAAAACGAGCAGCGGCAGGAACGAGACCATCGCCCAGCTCAGGAACCGCGCCTCGGGATCGCAGCGCAGCGCCTGGAACACCGCGATCATGATCACGATCATATAGGCATTTTTCACGCCGGCATTGATGCCGCCGGCGGCGTCGCCGTTCAGCCCGGCGCTGAGCAGCGCCAGCACGATCAGCGCATAGACCGGCAGCAGCCATTTGAGCGCCAGATTGGCGGGCCGCACCACGAAAAGCAGTCCGAATGCCGTCACTCCGATCGAGAGCAGGGCATTGCCCGAAAGCCCGCCCGCGAGCGGCTTGAACATATAGAGATGATAGGCGCCCGCGGTGTAGCGCATCCACAGCGCCACCACGACGAACGCCCCCGCCACGCTGCCCGCCCGCCGCGCCGCGATGACGAGCGAGACGAGCAGCACCGCCGTGACCGGCAGCAATATGCCGAGCCCGAAGGCCGGCCCGTAAGGCAGCGCCTGCGCGGTCACGGCGACGCCGGATCAGTCCGCGTAATAAGGGCGGTATGCCCGCAGAAAGGTTCCGCCATCTTCATAGCCGGCGCGCTCCTGCTCGCCGACGTCGACCAGCGTCAGTACCGCGCCCAGCATCTCGGCATGGACGTCGTACAGCCGCCGCAACGCCACCGACGCGGCCTTCGACGGAGTCTTGCGCCAGCGCACGAGGAACACCACACCGTCCGCCATGCTGGCGATCACGCGCGCCTCGTCGACCGGCAGCACCGGCGGCGTGTCGAGGATCACGAGGTCGTAGCGTTCGCGCACCTGCTCGATCAGCTCGGCGAGCCGCGGGCTCTCGGTCAGGTCGATGCCCTTTGAATCGAGCCGCTGCGGCAGCAGCCAGGCGTCCGACAGGCTGTCCTTGACGATCGCCTGCTCCAGCGTCGCCTGCCCCGCCAGCACCTCGTCCAGCCCGAGCTGCACATTGTCGGCAAACTGCCGGCTGGAGGCACGCCGGCGCGCATCGGCGTCGATCAGCAGGACCTTGCCGCCCGCAGCCGCCACCGCGCGGGCGAGACCCATCGCGGTGGTCGTCTTGCCCTCGCCCGGCACCGCCGAGGTGATCGCGACGACGCGGACCGGGCCCGCCGCCTCGGCGAACTGGATCGACGTGCGGAGCGTGCGGAACGCCTCGGCATAGGTCGATTGCGGGCGCTTGACCGGCAGCTCCGCCGGTGGGGCCGGTGGCCCCAGCTTGCGATAGCCGGGCAGCGTGTTCGCGTCGGGAATCGAGGCGAGCGTCGGCAACCCGAGCGCATCCTCGATCGCGTCGCTCGTCTCGAGCCCGCGTTCGAGCAGCTGGAGCAGCACGACGAGCAGCACGCCGATACCCAGCCCGCCGACCACCGCCATCGCGGCATAGATCAGCATATTGGGCGAACTCGGCGCGCCGGGAACGCGCGCGCGGCTGACGATGTAGGAATCGCTTTGTTCCAGCCCGGCTTGCGCGACCGTCTGGCGATAGCGGTCGAGGAACGCCTGATAGAGCGTCCGCGCCGATTCGGCGTTGCGTTCGAGCTCGGCGAGCCGCACCGACGCCTCATTGTCGCTGGCGAGCTTGCCCTGCGACTGCGCCACCGACCCCGCGAGCGAGCCCGCGCGCTGGCTGGCGATGCTCGCCTGGATCGAGACATTGGAAACGATTCGCTGGACCTCGGCGGCGATCTGCTGGTCGGCGACGCGAAGCTGGCTTTGCGCGCGGACGAGGTCGGGATGGCGCGGACCGTAACGCTTTTCCAGCGCCCCGACCTCGCGCGCCACCTCGGCGCGCTGCGCGCGCAACTGGCTCACCACCGGCGAATCGAGCGAATCGCCCAGCTCTTCGCCGCTCCCCCCGCGGCCAAGCTGCGCGCGCGCGGCAGAAAGGCGCGCCTGCGCCGCGGCATTCTCCGCCTTGGCCTGCGCAAGCTGGGTCGAAAGACCCGACAATTCCTGCTGCGTCACCGTGCTCGCCTCGGATACGGCGAAGAGGCCGTGGGCCGAACGATAGTCGGCGACTTCGCGTTCGGCACCCACCACCTGCGCGCGCAGTTCCTGAAGCCGCTGCTCGAGGAACTTGCTCGCGCGCTGCGTCGCCTCGGACTTGGAGCCCACCTGACCCGAAACATAGTCGTCGACCAGCGCATTGGCGACCTGCGCCGACTGGACCGGCGTGCTGCCCTCGAACGAGACGCTGATCGCATAGGAGAGCCCGTCGCGCTTCACCGTGAGGCCGCCGAGCAGCGTGCCGATCGCGCGCTGGCGCCCGATCAGATCGGGCTGCGCCGCCGGCACACCCTCTCCGGCCGCGCTGTTGAAGGCCGGGTCGCGGGCGAGCCGCAACCGGTCGACCACCCGCCCGATGAGTTCGGGCGAACGCAAGGCCTGCACTTCGGTATCGACCGCCGCCGAATCGGGATCGGTGGTCGGCACCACCGAATCGACGTTGATCACCCGCTCCGCCGTCCGCTCGAGCGCGACCTGCGCGGTGGCGAGGTAGCGCGGCTCGGCGACGAGATAGGCGGCGGCGGCGATCACGACCGCCGCCACCATCGCCGCGCACAAGATCATCCATCGCCGGCGCAGCACCCCGCCGATCCGGCGCAGGTCGATCAGCGCGCCGCGATCGACCTCTGCGTCCGCTTCGCGGCCGCGCGGCACACGTCGTGTGACTGCGTCCATATTATGCGGCAGCCAGGAAAGCGCGCACCGCGGGCGCGATGTCGGGGCGCGCGAGTGCCAGCGCGAGCGTCGCGGTCACGAAACCGCTCTTGTCGCCGCAATCGTAGCGCTTCCCTTCGAACGTGACGCCGTGGAACGGCTGCTGGCCGATCATCCGCGCCAGCGCGTCGGTGAGCTGGATCTCGCCGCCCGCGCCTTCCTCCTGGCTGCCGAGCACATTCATCACCTCGGGCTGGAGGATGTAGCGACCGATCACGGCGAGTCGCGACGGCGCCACGTCCGGCGCCGGCTTCTCGACCAGCCCCCGGACCTCGGTGATCGCCCCGGCGCTCGCGCCCGGCGTAACGATGCCATATTTCTGCGTGTCGTCGGGCGCCACTTCCTCGGTGCAGATCAGGTTGCCGCCGAGCTGCGCATAGGCGTCGACCATCTGCTTGAGACAGCCGGGTTCGCCGACCATCAGGTCGTCGGGGAGCAGCACCGCGAAGGGCTCGTCGCCCACAAGGCGGCGGGCGCACCACACGGCATGGCCGAGTCCGAGCGGCTCCTGCTGCCGGACGATATTGATGTCGCCGGGAGGGGGACGGGTGCCGTCGAGCGCGGAAAGCGACTTGCCGCGCCGCGCCATCGCTTCCTCCAGTTCGAAAGCATGGTCGAAATGATCCTCGATCAGGCTCTTGCCGCGGCTGGTTACGAAGATGAACTGCTCGATGCCCGCCTCGCGGGCTTCGTCGACGGCATATTGAATGAGCGGCCTGTCGACGACCGGCAACATCTCCTTCGGCATCGACTTGGTCGCCGGAAGGAACCGGGTTCCAAGGCCGCCGATGGGGAACACGGCCTTGCGTATCTTTCGCATTTTTCCACCCTTTTCTGGTCACTGGGTTCCCCCCCAAAAACCAGCATTCGGATCTGCAGACGCGATCGCCACGCGCTGACAGGAGCGATCTGCGCCGTTACGCTGCATTGCAGCAAGAGCCCGGCGTCGAAGCGTGTCCAAAGTACGCCCGGACCGTTTCAAAGCTTTGGCGGGGCGCCTGCAAAGGAAACACCGCCCGGCACCGAACCCCCGCCACGCGGGCGGACCAGCGACGTACCCGGGGGCACCTGGATATCGTGCGAGCCGATGATGATCTTCACCGGCCCGTCGTGCACGTCGAAGATCGGCCAGCCCCGATCGCTCTTCACGACCAGATGCTCGATATGGATGACCAGCGGCTCGCGCAGCGCCTGCGCCGCCATGATCGCGAAATGGTTGGTGTCGCCGATCCCGCCGATCTTGACCGGATCGAGGCTGACGAGCCGCGTCGCGCGGATGCTCGACCAGAGACGGAAGTTGCGCGCGTTGCGGCCGCTGATGCAGTCGTCGAGCGTGGTTTCGGTCGACTTCAGGTCGAACCCGCCATCGCTGTTGTCCCAGGCAGCGCATTGGCGGAACAGGAATCGCGCATTGCCGCGCTCGGTCGAGAAGCCGTCCCCGTTCCAATATTGCCTGTCCTTGCGCTTCCACTGAAACCCGCGCATGACGCAGCGCTCGATCCGGAAATCATGCGCGGTACCGGCGAAGGCGATACCCACCGGCAGGTCGGTCGAGCCGGTGGCAAGCGTACCGCTCGCGCTGACGTCCTCGAACACCCCGTCATGGCTGTCATAGCGGATGCGGGCGAAGCTGCGTTCGAGATCGCTTGCCGAGGCCCCCTGGACATGGAGCCCCACGCAATCGGCCCCGACCAGATCCGGCGCCGCGCTATTCTCGATAACCCGGTAACCGCCAGCCACGCTGACATTGGCGATCCGGACATTGCGGACCGGCTCGCGAATCACGAACAGGCCGTTGCCCACGTCGCGCGCGCGAACCCTGCGATAGGCGGCGCCCGACTGCACGAAATAGACCGGCTCGCCCCCGGCGGCGATCTGAACTGCGTCGGTCGCGAGGCGGGATACCGTATCGGCCATGCCGCCGCGCTAGTCGGAGGGTAACGGGCAAAGCCAGCGCGATGCGGCGCGGCGTGGCGCGTCCGGGGTCAGTGCAACGCGGGCGCCGCTCCGCCCAGATCCTCGCCGCCCTCGCGCGGCTCGCGTGCGTGCGCGGAACCGAAGAAAGGCGTGCTGCAGACCTGCCGCACGCGGCTGAACCGGCGAAAGCCCGCCTCGCCATCACCGATGTTGAGCGCCATGCCTGTGGCGAGTTTCGCCGCAGGCAGGCTTTGCCCGTCGATCGCGATCGCCGACGACAGCGTATGTTCGAGCAGGTACCGGCGCTCGGCGGCGTTGCGGCCGAAATAATAGATGGCGAGCGGCGGTGGACGCCGGTGGATCGCGGCGATCGCATCCTCGATCCGCGCATAGTTGCACAGCGGCAGGATTGGCCCCCCGATATCCTCCTGCATCACCAGCATGTCCTCGCTGGCGTGGCGAACGATGTGGAGCGGCATCGCCGCCCCGCGCGGCTGCGCCGTCATCACCTCGCCTCCGCGTGCGCGCGCGTCGTCCAACAGCCGTGCCAGCCGCTCCTGCTCGGCGTCCGTCAGAACCGCTTCCTGCACGCCCGGCTGCATCGCCGCACGCCACAGCCACGCGGCGATCGCCTCTTCCTGCTCCCCGGGCACGAGCAGATAGTCGGGCGCGAGCGGCAGCCGCCCGCCCTTGACGCGCTTGTGCGCGATCAGCTTGTCGGCCGCTTTCGCGAAATCGGCCGAGCGCCCGAGAATCACCGGCGACTTGCCCGAGCGCGCGATCGTTACGCCGTCGCCGTCCTGCGGTTCGCTCGTCACCAGAAGGTCGAAGGCGACGCCGGCAAAGACATCGCCGGACGCAACCGCCAGTTCGAGCGGATCGAAGAAGGCCGGCGCGAGGTCGCCGACCAGCCGGCCGAGCTGCGGCGAGGCGGCATCGAATTTCAGCATCACCCGATTGCCCGCCGCGAGCACACTCGCAAGGATGCTCGCGGTCTGAAGCAGCGGCAGCGACCCCGGCGCCGATATGCCGACCACCCCGACCGGCAGATATTCCGTATAATCGCCGCCCCCGCCCAGCCGCGCGAGCAATCCGCCCCGGCCTTCCGCGCGCATCCAGCGGCTGACGCCGTCCTTCGCGGCACGGAGCGCCGCCAGCGACGGCACCACTTCGGTGAGCCGCGCCGAATCGACATCCTGATTCGCCTGATCCGCAGCGAGCGCCGCGCACAGCATATCGGCATTTTGTTCGATCATCAGCATCGCCCGCCGCAGCCGGTCGCGGCGAGTGGCCAGCGACACCGGCAGATCGGCAAAAAATGCCGCGCGTTGCGCTTCCAGCATCCTTCCCTTCCCACAGCTTATCCCGTTCAGCTTCTACTCCGACGACGACGCGTGGCAAGTTCAAGTCGAAGCGTTTCGTCGCATTGCAGCCAATTCGCATGACCGTCGTTTAGGCAAAGCCTCGAATTATCTGCTTCTAAAATATCGCATTTTCCAACCCTGTCCCGTTCTGGGCCGGGATTTTGGGAACGATCATTTCGCCTTTCAATTGCCTCCGCTCAAAGCTGGCAAGTTGACCGTTAACCGTCGCGCCGCGATTGTTCGCAGGCGCAGCAAAAATTGCGCCTTCGTATAAAAAGGGAGCAACGCGTAATGCGTATCGTAATGATCGGGTCCGGCTATGTCGGGCTCGTTTCGGGCGCGTGTTTTGCCGATTTCGGCCATCATGTGACCTGCGTCGACAAGGACGAAAACAAGATCGCCCGCCTGCGTGCCGGCGACATCCCTATCTACGAGCCCGGGCTGAACAGCCTCGTCGCGCGCAACGTCGCGGCGGGCAATCTGACCTTTGCCACCGAGCTTTCCGAGGCGGTCGGCGCCGCGGACGTCGTGTTCATCGCGGTCGGCACCCCCAGCCGCCGCGGCGACGGCCATGCCGACCTCTCCTATGTCCATGGCGCGGCGCGCGAGATCGCCGGGGCGCTGAGCGGCTTCACCGTGATCGTCACCAAGTCGACCGTGCCGGTGGGCACCGGCGACGAGGTCGAACGGATCATCCGCGAGTGCAATCCCGCCGCCGAATTCGCCGTCGCCTCCAACCCCGAATTCCTGCGCGAAGGCGCCGCGATCGAGGATTTCAAGCGCCCCGACCGCGTGGTGATCGGGATAGAGGACGAACGGGCCCGCGCGCCGATGGAAGAAGTCTATCGCCCGCTCTCGCTCAACAAGGCACCGATCGTCTTTACCCGCCGGCGCACCAGCGAGCTGATCAAATATGCCGCCAACGCTTTCCTCGCGATGAAGATCACCTACATCAACGAGATGGCGGATCTGTGCGAACAGGTCGGCGCCGACGTTCAGGAAGTCGCGCGCGGCATCGGGCTCGACAACCGGATCGGCACCAAATTCCTCAACGCCGGCCCCGGCTATGGCGGTTCCTGCTTCCCCAAGGACACGCTGGCGCTGATGAAGACGGCGCAGGATCACGACGCGCCGCTGCGGCTTGTCGAGGCGACGGTCGCGGTGAACGAGCAGCGCAAGCGCGCGATGGGCCGCAAGGTCATCGCCGCGATGGACGGGCGCGTGCGCGGCCGCACCGTCGCGGTGCTCGGCCTCACCTTCAAACCCGATACCGACGACATGCGCGACGCGCCCTCGATCGCGATCATCCAGGCGCTGCAGGATGCCGGCGCGAGGGTGCGCGCCTATGACCCGGAGGGCATGGCGGCGGCCGAGGCCATACTCAAGGACGTCGAATATGCCACATCGGCCTATGCGGCAGTGGAAGGCGCCGATGCGGCGGTGATCGTGACCGAATGGAACGCCTTCCGCGCGCTCGATCTGGCGCGGCTGAAGGCAGCGATGGCCGAGCCGGTGCTCGTCGATCTGCGCAACGTCTATCCGCCCGCCCGCGCCGAGGAAGCGGGCCTGCGCTATGTCGGCATCGGCCGGCCGGGCCAGCCCGGCGAGGATGGCGAAACCACGAACGAGAGGCAGGCAGCGTGACGGACGATAGCCCCATATTGGTGACGGGTGCCGCCGGCTTCATCGGCCATGCGGTGTCCGAACGGCTCCTCGCGCGCGGCGAGCGCGTGCTCGGGCTCGACAATTTCACCGACTATTACGACGTCGCGCTCAAAAAGGCCCGTACGGCGCGGCTGGTCGACAATTTCAACTTCCGGCTGATCGACGGCGACATCGCCAGCCCGGGACTGGTCAGCGAACTCGTGGAAGCGAACGGCATCCGCCGGATCGTCCATCTCGCCGCGCAGGCGGGGGTGCGCTACAGCCTCGAAAATCCCTTCGCCTATGAGCACAGCAATCTCAAAGGGCATCTCGCGGTGCTCGAGGCGGCGCGCCACGCAGGCAATATCGAGCATCTCGTCTATGCCTCGTCGAGCTCGGTCTATGGCGACCGGCCGCTCGGCGGCACCGGCTTTCGCGAGGACGAGCCCTGCACCGCGCCGGTCTCGCTCTATGCCGCCACCAAGCGCAGCTGCGAGTTGATGAGCGAGAGCTATGCCACGCTCTACGGCCTGCCGCTCAGCGGACTGCGCTTCTTCACCGTCTATGGCCCCTGGGGCCGGCCCGACATGGCCTATTATGGTTTCGCGCAAAAGATATTGCTCGGCCAGCCGATCGAGGTGTTCGGCGAGGGCCGGATGGCGCGCGATTTCACCTATATCGATGATATCGTCGACGGGGTGGTGGGCGTGCTCGACCGGCCGCCGGCGGGCGGCGAGAACCGGCTGCTCAACATCGGCGACTGCAATCCCGTCGGGCTGATGGACATGATCGCAGTGCTCGAACGCGCGCTCGGCCGGCCCGCGATCAAGCTGATGCGGCCGATGCAGCCGGGCGACGTGACGTCGACCTATGCCGACATCTCGGCGATCAGCGCGCTCACCGGATACAGTCCCAAGGTTCCGCTGGCGCGCGGGATCGAGCGGTTCGTCGACTGGTATCTTGGCGAAATTGAAAATGGTGGAAGAGGGCCGATGGCAGCGGTGGCCTGAGCCGGGAAATCCGGCCGGGCGCGTTTGGAGTTTGATAATGCTGCAACGGACGAATGTGTCTTCCAGCGATCCCGCGGGATCGCCCGTCATCTGCGTGACCGGCCTTCGCGGCTTCCCGCATGTGATGGGCGGGATCGAAAGCCACTGCGAGGAACTGCTTCCGCGGATCAAGGCGATGTGGCCCGATCACCGCTCGGTCGTGCTCGGCCGCGCGCCCTATCTGCCCGAGCCGGCAGGGGAGCATCGCGGTGTCGAGATCATCGGTATCCCCTGCCCGCGCTCGCAAAATCTCGAAGCGCTGGTGTCGACCTTCCTCGCGGTCCTGTCCGCCCGCAAGCGCGGTGCCGGGCTGATCCATATCCATGCGATCGGCCCGGGGCTGCTGGCGCCCATCGCGCGGCTGCTCGGCCTGAAGGTGGTCGTGACGCATCACGGCACCGATTATCACCGCGCCAAATGGGGCCTCCTCGCGCGGAGCGCCCTGCGCGCCGGCGAGTGGCTGGCGCTGACCTTCGCCGATCGGGTCATCGCCGTGTCGCCCTCGCTCGCCGCGCAGTTGCGGCGCAGTTTTCCGAAACGCGCGCAGGCGATTTCCTATATTCCCAATGGCACGTCCGACCTTCCCGGCGATGCCGATCCCGCGCTGATACTCCCGCGTCTGGGGATCGAAGGCGGCGACTTCCTTCTCGCCGTCGCGCGGCTCGTCCCCGAAAAGGGCCTGCACGACCTGATCGATGCGTTCGAGCGATCGGGCTGTTCCGGAAAACTGGTCATCGCCGGCTCGGCCGATCATGAAAGCGAATATGCCCGCGAGCTGCTCGCACGCGCCGGCGACCGCGTGATCTTTGCCGGCGTCCAGTCGCGCGCGACGCTGAAGTGCCTCTATGAGCATTGCGCATTGTTCGTGATGCCCTCCTATCACGAAGGCCTGCCGATCGCGGCGCTCGAGGCGGCAAGCTGCGGCGCGCGGATGCTGCTCAGCGACATCCCCGCCAATCTCGACATCGGGCTCGACGCACCCAATTATTTTCCGGTCGGCGACGTCGCGGCGCTCACCGAACGGCTGAACGCCGATTGCACGGACTTCCAGATCGACCGCGACGCCGTGCGTGCGCGCTTCAGCTGGGACAAGGCGGCAGAGGATACGCTCGACGTCTATCGCGCCACGCTTGCGTCGGGCCGGACGGTTCCCCGTCGCCCCTCGGCCCGGCCCGATACCGTGGAAGTCTAGGCGCCGAGCCGGGCGACGACTTTCGCCCGGTCCGCCGCATCGATCGGCCCGCTTATTTCGATGCCTGCGCCGGTCTGCCGCGCGCGGGCGATCAAGGGCCTCCACGCATTCCCCCGCCACTGCCAGCTGCGGATACGCCAGCGCCCCGATCCTTCGGACTCGATCGCCAGCGTCGGGCGGCCGGTTTTCCCGGCCCCGGTGTCGTCTTTCGCGGTGCACGCGCTGGCGGCGGCGGCACCCGCCATCGACGTCAGTAACCTTCGCCGGTCCATCGAACAGCCTCCATCGGTATCGGGTAATGAAGCGAACCGCGCGTCATGGCGCGGCGATCTTTTCGGGCATGGTCTGATGCGCGCGCGTCGTGCCGCGGCCGATCGCCCGCTTGATCACCGCCTTGCCCAGCCGCTGCCCGGGCAGTTCGACCAGCCTGTACGTCACGAAAGCCAGGACGTAGGTGGCCGGCACCACGACCGCACCGGTCAATGCGAACCGCCCGGCCGCGCCGAGCCCGGTACCGAACTGCCCGATCACCGCCGCCGCGACGGGCTGCAGGATCAGCAAATGGATCAGATAGGTGCCGTAGGAAAGCTCGCCCAGCCAGTAGAAAGGCCGGCTGCCGAGGATGCGCGACACCCGGTCGATCACCCCGAGCGAACGCCAATGGACCAGCGCGAAAAAGCCGAACACGAGCAGCTCGCGCACCACGAAATGCAGCAGGTCCTGATCGCCCCCGATCGGGATCGCCGCAAGCAGCATCGCCGCGCCAAGACGCGTCCACAGCCGCGCGCGGCTTTCGCCCGGACCGGCCGCGATCAACATGCCGGCGAGGAAAAGCTGGAGCTTCAAGGGCAGGAACGACGGCATCGGATAATCGAGCCCGGCTGCCCCGGCGAGCAAGGCGATAGCCACGCCGCCAAGCGCCGCGACGAGCGCCGCCGGGACCCAGCCGATTCGCCGCCCGAGCAGCACGAGGAAGGGAAAGAGCAGATAGAACTGCATCTCGAGCCCCAGGCTCCAGTCGGGCAGCGGGGTACGAAACGCATAGTCGGGCAGCAGCCCGAACAGGAAGGTCAGGTGGATGACGATATTGGTGAGGCCCCCGTCGGTATAGCGTTCGGACGGCTGGAGCGACTGGCCGAGGAAGCTGTCGATCGCGACGCGGTCGGCATAGATCAACGGCCCGGCGATCAGCGCCGCCGCCAATGTCACATAAAAGAGCGGCGCAAGCCGGAAGAAACGGCGCGTCCAGAAAGCCGCCCACGTGCCGGGCGCATTCCAGTCCTCGCTACCGGCGCGCAGCCGGTACTGAAACATCATGAGGAAGCCCGAGAGCAGGATGAACAGATCCACACCGAGGTCGGGCTTGCTCAAAAAAGGCAGGCGAAACCCGGTGAGGATCATCATATGCCCGAACAGCACCCAGAGCGCCGCGAGGCCGCGCAGGCCGTCCAGACACTCGACTCGCCGAATGTCCATAACACACCTCCGCAATCGTCCATCGATGCCTGTCCTGATAGCCGTATTGCCGGGCGAAACCCCGTCTAATCGGCCAGCCGCCCCCCGGAGGCGATGAAGCGGGCGCGCCTGTGTGCACTGCAACAAATGCCCGTGGTAAGAGTTCTCCCGAGGCGATTTCCGCACGAAACTCCAGCGAGGAACAATGCTGCACCGAAAGCGGATCCTATTCGCGATCAACTCACTCGCGGGCGGCGGCGCCGAACGCGTACTGGCCACCCTGCTCGGCGGATCCGGGCCCTGGCGCGAGCGCTACGATATTCACCTCGCGCTGCTCGACGACGAACCGCGCGCCTATGCCGCGCCCGACTGGGTCGCGGTCCATCAGCTCGACGCCCGGCACAAATTGCTGCCCAGCCTGACGCAGTTTCGCGCGCTGACCCGGCGTCTCGCGCCCGATGCGACGCTCAGCTTCCTGACCCGCGCGAATATCGCCAATGCCTGGGCGATGGCGGGGCGGCGCCGGCCGTGGCTGATCAGCGAGCGGGTCAACACCAGCGCCCATCTGGGCAGCGCATTCGCGGCCAAGGCAATGGTCCGCATGGTCTATCCGCGCGCGGCGCATGTCATTGCGGTGTCCGAAGGCGTCGTCGACGATCTCGCCGCCAATTTCGGCGTGGCGCGCGCGCGCATGTCGGCGATCGCCAATCCGGTCGACCACGAGCAGATTGCCGAACTCGCGGCCAAACAGCCAGGCTTCACGCCTGCCGGACCCTATATCGTCGCGGCCGGGCGGCTCATGCCGAACAAGAATTTTCCGCTCTTGCTCCGCGCCTATGCCAAGGCCGCCCCGGCTGAGCGCCTCGTCATTCTCGGCGAAGGGCCCGAGCGCGGCGCGCTCGAAGCGATGGCTGCGTCGCTCGGCATTGCCGACCGCGTCGACATGCCCGGCTTCGTCGCCAATCCCTTCGCGGTGGTCGCGCGGGCCGAGGCCTATGCGATGCCCTCCAATGCCGAAGGCTTCCCCAACGGGCTGGTCGAAGCGATGGCCTGCGGCGTGCCCGTCGTCGCGACGAATTGCGCATCGGGTCCGTCGGAGATTCTGGCCGGTCGGCCGCGCGAGACGATCGCCGGCGGGATCGATGTCGATGCGGGTGCGTTGGTCCCCACCGATGACGTGCCCGCCTTTGCCGCCGCGCTCGGCCGCATACTCGCCGAACCGCATCGCAGCACCTGCGGCGCGAACGCGCGCGCGCGTTCGCAAGCCTATGGCGTCGAACAGGCGGCAACAAATTACTGGGCGCGGATCGAGGCGGCACTCACGGCACCGCCATTTTCGCCTGAATTCAAAGATATATCAGCATTACGTCCGGGAGTAAGTTCATGAAATGGCACATGCAGATCGCGCTGGCGGGGGCGCTTGCGACTCTCGGCGGATGCGCCGGGCAGGCCCCGCTTGCCGGCAGCGGCGCGCCGCCGCCCGCCGCCGCGGCGTTCGTCCTCTCGCCCGGCGACAAGATCAAGGTCGCGACCTATGGCGAAGAGAAGCTCACCGGCGATTTCGAGGTTTCGCCCGCCGGAACGATCGCCTTCCCGCTGATCGGTGAGGTCAAGGCGGCGGGGCTCCAGACCGAAGAGCTGTCCAAAGCGCTCGAGGCAAAGCTCGGCGACGGCTATCTGCTCGAGCCGCAGGTTTCGGTCCAGGTCGCCAATTTCCGCCCCGTCTACATCCTCGGCGAAGTGAACAAGCCCGGCGAATATCCCTATACGCAGGGCCTCACCATCCGGGGTGCCGTCGCGAAAGCCGACGGCTTCACCTATCGCGCGAACGAGAAGCGCGTCTTCCTGAAGCGCGCGGGCGAGGCCGGCGAGCAGGAATATCCGATGACCGCCGATTTCGCGGTTCTTCCCGGCGACACGATCCGTTTCGGCGAGCGCTATTTCTGATGGATATGCAGGCGACATTGCTCGCGCCCGTCCCGGCGTTCGAGGAGCCCGTATCCGACGAGAGCGGCAAGCCGCATCTGCGCGGCTGCCCGGTGAGCTTCGCCAAGCTGAGGGCGCTGCTCGCCGCCGACCTCTACCGCTATGCGGGCCGCGTCGGCCTTGCCGCCTTCGCCAAACATTATGCCTTCACCCCGGGGTATAAATATACGGTGCTGATGCGCACCACGGGCTGGCTCAAGCTCAAGCCCGTCAAGGCCTTCGGCCTCTATCCCTTCGCCAAATGGCTGCTGCTGCGCGCGCGCTACAAATATGGCTTCGCGATCCCCGAATATATGGAGATCGGGCCGGGGCTGTTCCTCAACCGCTTCGGCGGCTTCTATTTTCACGGCGACACGGTGCTCGGCAGCAACGTCAACATCACCCACGGTGTCGTGCTCGGCTATATGAACCGCGGCGCCCGGCGCGGCGCCCCGGTGATCGGCGACCGCAGCTTCCTCGGCTCGGGCGCGAAGGTCATCGGCGGCATCCATGTCGGCGCCGAGGCCGCGATCGGCGCCAACGCGGTCGTGACCAGGGATGTACCCGAACGCGGTGTCGTCGGCGGCATCCCGGCGAAACTGCTCTCGGACCAAGGATCGGATGGCTATATCAATCGCCTCGCTCCGCCCGGGATGCTCGCGGCCTGCGAGGGCGCGCTCCACGGCTGGCGCGAGGATCGGGCGAAGACGACGCCCGCCTGACCGGGCGCCTCACAAACCCGAGAACGTCACCCCCACCGATATGCGATTGTCGGCAAATTCCCGGCCCGCCGTCGCGCCCCAGCTCGACTGGGTGCGCCGCTGCAGGTCGAGCCGCAGCGCCATCCGCTTGTTCACGAGGTACGATGCGTTGGCGCGCCAGGTCCAGCGGTCGTCCCGCCGGTCGATATTGTTGAAGTCGCGCTTCTCCAGCTCGCCGCCCGCGCTGATGATCAGGTTGCGCAGCAGCTCGTAGTCGGCGCGCAGCGTCATGTTGGTGGCGAGATAACCCGTCGCGCCGTTGACGCCCGTTTCCTTGATACCGCGGTCGACCGTGCCGGTGATCGTCACAAGCGGGGTCAGGAAATAGGCCAGTTCGCCGCGCACGAGGAGTCCCGATACATCCTCGAACTCGACCGGCCGGTAATCCTGCCGGAAATAACCGAGCCGCAGCGCCCCGCGCGCCTTGCGGCCCAGTTCGAAACTCGCGCCGCCGGCCAGCTCGAAGCCCCTGGAATCACGCGCCGGCACCGGGCCGGTCCGTTCGCGATAATCGCGCTTGTTGACCGACCCCGCGACGAACAGGGCGATGCTCGGGCTTAGCGCATATTCGCCGACGGCGGTGCCGGTGTAGGTCGTGTGATCGCGGAAATCCTGATCGATCTCGTCCCCGCCCGGGGTAATGCTGTCGCCGTAATTGCGGTTCTCGACATCGAGCACGCCGCGCACGCGCAGCCGGTTGAAGACGTGCGTATAGGTCGCCGTGCCGCCGTTCAAGGTGAAGCGGACCGGGCGCGAAGCCTGCGTCGGACTGTCAGGCGAAACGCGTTCCTGGCTGTAGCGCCCGTTGCGCAACACGAGGTTCAGCGTGTCCGACTTGCTGATCGTGTAGAGCGCACCCGCATTCACCGAATATTGCGTGGCATTTTCGCTCGCGCGGTCGGCGTAGCGCAGCAGGTCGAGCTCGCCGTCGAGCGACAGCTTGAGGTTCGGCGAAGGCCGCACCAGCGAAACCCGCGGGCGAATGCGCAGATAGGCGTCACCGATCCGGTCGTCCTCCTGCGCATAGAGATTGTCGTCATAGCCGGCGCCGATCGCGATGCGCGGCATCAGCTCGAGCGTCCCGACATGGATCGGTTCGGGCGTGTAATCGGGCCGGCGGCGTTCGAGCACGCCGACGTTGCGGTCGCGCCCGAAACCGTTCTCGGTCGAAACCGAACCGAGCCCGTCGGTCGCATCCGATTGCTGGGCAGCCGCCGGCAGCGCGAAGCCGCAGCTGCCAAGCAATATGAGAGGGATGGCGCGCCTCATTGACGTGCCAGTGTGACGAGGATCGGAATATGGTCCGATCCGGTCGCCGGCATCCGCCGTGCCGATACCAGCCCCCAGTCGGGCCCGGCATAAAGCTGGTCGATCGGCAGCACGGGAACGGCGCGCGGCCAGCTTGGCAGCGCGCGCGTCATGCGGATGAGCGGTGCGAAGGCGCGATCCTGCTCACGCATCGCCGCGGCCCAGGGGGTGAGGTTCATGTCGCCTGCAACGATCAACGGGCCACGATCGATCCGTGCCAGAGCCTGCGCCACGTCGCGCCTGCGCACCGCCTGATCGCGCGAGGTCGGCCGGGGGTAATGGAGCGTCACCACCCTGAACGGAGGCCCGCCGGGCCCCGCGATACGCGCCCAGAGCATGGCGGGGCCGAATTTGCGGCCCTTCGCATCCTTGAGGAAATAGTCGCTGTCGACGATCGGCCAGCGCGAAAAGACGGCAAGATCGCAGCCCGGCGGGCATTTGGCCGAATAGGGAAAATGCTGGCGCAGAGCCGCCAGCATCGGCCGGAAACTGCCGGCAACCTCTTGCAGCACCAATATATCGGGCCTGGCATCGATCATCGCCTGCGCGGTGCCGGCGGGGTCGCGGTTGCCCCGCCAGACATTGTGGGTGAGCAAGCGGATCTGGGGTGCCCCGGCCCGGGCAGCGGGAATTTCGCGTGTCCATTCGGGCGCGACGCCGATCGCCACCGGCACGAGGCCGAGCAGGGCCGCGGCGACCGTCCACGCCCGCTGCCGCCGGGCGAGCAGCAGTCCCAGCAAGGTTATCGCCCCGAACAGCGGCATGAACGACGCCAGCGTATCGAACGCCGGTACGAACCCGCCGGCGAGCGACAGCCAGGCGGCAAGGCAGCCCCCGCCGGTCAGCAGGGTGCCGAGGGCGCGGATCGGCTTCACGCGCGCGCGAGCAACCGGTTGCGCAGGGCATAGCTGGATTGCCGGAGCGATGCGGGGATCAGCTTCGCGGCGAGCAGCAGCGCCGCGGTTCCCGCTCCCTCGGGCAGGTAAAGGTCACCCACGCGGATCGCCGTCCGGCCCGGATATTTCATCGCATAGCGGGCATAATGCGCGATTTCCTGGTTCACGAGCCGGCGCAGCAACGCGGCCTCGTGGCCGGCCCTATCGGCAATCATTCCCCGGGCCGTCTCGACAAGGCACGGCACGTCGAGCGTTGTGGTCGACTTGCTGACCTTGTTGTCGCTGTCGCGGTGGAAGACCGCGGTGACGCGCGGGTCGTAGCGCAGCGTGCCCCTCGCCAGCACGCGCAGCCACAGATCCTTGTCGCCGCCGCGCACCGCGCGCCCTTCGGGGAATAGCCCCGCCTCGAACAGCGTGTCGCGCCGGATCGCGATCGCGCCGGTCCACATCGGACATTCGCGCACTGCCAGCCACGCGCCAAGGAAACCGGCCAGATCGAGGCTTCGCGCCTGCTGCAGTCCGGGCGCAATCCGTTGGGGCTGCGAACGATCCTCGAACACATGGTCGAACCGCGCCGCCGCCGCGCACGCGGCGGGGTCTGTCTCGATGCCTTCGGCCAGCACCGCGAGATGATCGGGCTGCCACAGATCGTCGGCATCGAGGAAGGCGATCCACTCGCCGCTCGCCGCGCGGATGCCGACATTGCGCCCGGCATAGCCGCCCGGCCCCGGCGTCGGCAGGTCGAGCAGCCTGATCCGCTCGTCGCCGATCGCGGCGACCAGATCGCGTCCGCCATCGGTCGATCCATTGTCGATCACCAGTATCTCGTGGGCGGCGCGCGTCTGCGAAAGCACGCTCCCGATTGCCGCGCGGACATGCGCCGCCTTGTTATAGAGCGGCATCACCACGGAAAAGCGCGGGGAGGAATGGAAGGTCGTCATCAGTCGCGTGCTGCCTTTCGTCCCCCCGCGAGATTGAGATATTCGCCCACCGCTACCCCGGCGAGTTCCAATGTCAGCAACATCACCGCCAGCCGTCGCCGGAACGGCAACTCGCGCGAAATCGCCGCGCGGCGCAGCCGCCGGACCGTATCGACCGCGGTAATACCCAGCACATGGACGAGGCGCGGGCGCCGCGCGGTACGATCCCAGCGCCCGCCGCTGAGCCGCTGGCGCTTGCGCACCAGCTCGGCACGGCTGGCGCGTACGGGATGGCGCACGACCATCGCCGGTACATAGACGAGCGGATAGCCGGCGTCGCGGATGCGCAGCGCCATTTGCCGGTCGCCGCCCGACTTGAGCGCCGCATCGAACCCGCCGAGCGCGCCGAGGACCGCCGTCTCGCTCGCCCAGTTGGCGGTCGCGCAATTGCCACGCGCGGCGTGCGCCTGCGGGAAACTGAACAGCCGCTCATAGTCGCCGAACACCTCGCGCTCCTGCGCGATCTCGTCGAACAATTCGATCTTGCCGGCGAGCACGCCGAACCCCGGATTCGCCGCCGCCGCGCGCAATATCTGCTCGAGCCAGTCGCTCGCGGGCTCGCAATCGGCATCGGTAAAGGCGGTGACCGGCGCGCGGACGCGCCCGATCCCCAGATTGCGCGCGACATAGGAACCGGGTCTTTTCTCTTCGAGCAACTCGACGCCCGCATAGCCGCGCGCGATCTCGCGCGTTGCATCGCTCGATCCGTTGTCGACGACGATGATCTGATATGCCGCGCGCGGAAGCGTCTGACGCACGAGCGCGTCCAGACAGCGGCCGAGCACCTTTTCTCCGTTCCACACGGGTATGACGACTGCGACTTGAAACATAGATACGCCTGTCCAGTGCCCCCGCACCGGCTCAATCGGCCTCCCACGGCATCCCGGTCAACCGGATGCTGCACCTGCGAAGACGAGTTGCCCCGTTGGCCGGACGACCGGAGCGAGAGCGCCTTCGCTCTCAAATAATTGCCCGCTACCAAGGATCGCGTCGGGCCCGTCGTTGGTTCTGAACCGCGCAGCCATGCGCAGCCGCAAGTGAAAAGGCGATATTTGTGGGTGATTCCATACCCGAATCGGGCGAAGCCACCGAAGTCCTCGTGGTGTCGCTCGAATCAGCCGCGGCCCGCCGGGCCGCCTTTGCCGCGCGCGCGGCGGACACGTCGCTGGCGTGGCGTTTCTTCGATGCCTGCACCGCCCCGGCGCCGGGGATGACGATCGACGAGCCCGCGATCCGCAGCAACAAGGGCCGGCCGATGAGCAAGGGCGAGATCGGCTGCTATGCCAGCCATTTCTCGATCTGGCAGGACATGGTCGCGCGCGGGGTGCGGCAGGCGATCGTCCTCGAGGACGATACGGTGGTCGACTGGGCCTATCTCGAACCCCTCGCGCGCACCGATCTTCACGCCGAGGGCATCGACTATCTCAGGCTCTACGCCAAGCGGCCGACCTGGCAGCGCGTGGTGCGGCGCGATTTCCTCCAGCATTCGCGCGCGGTCGTCGAGCTGGTCGGGCTCGCCTATGGCACACAGGGCTATGCGATCACGCTCGAAGGGGCGCGGCGGCTCGCCGACCATTGCCGGACCGTCCGCCGCCCGATCGACGACGAGATGGACCGGTCGTGGGCGCACGGCCTGCCCAATCTCGCGCTCTATCCCGCGCCGATCCTCGAGGCGGCGATCGTCTCGGACATCGGCAATTCGCGCTTCGGGCCCAAGGCCGATCCGCTCTATCATTCGATGAGGCAAAAGGCCTGGCGCTCGCTCGAACGCGCGCGCATGCGGATGCTGAAAGCGAGACGCCTGCTTGAGCGCTGACCTCCCCGCCCGTTTCGACGACGGGTTACGCGCGCGCAGCCGCAGTTCGATCGGCTGGACGATCACGCGTTTCCTGTCGGACCAGATTTTCTCGTTCGTCGTCTTCGTGATCCTCGCGCGCCTGCTGACGCGCGCGGACATCGGCGCTTTTGCGGTAATGGCGGTGACAGCCGAGGCGTTCCGCATCATCGCCACCGCCGGGCTCGTGCAGACGATCGCCCGCAAGCGCGATATCACGCCCGCCTTTCTCGACACCATTTATCGCTCGCAACAGGCCTTCTCCTTCCTCTCCGCCCTTCTGATCATGGCGCTGGCCCAGCCGATCGCGGGCTGGATGGGGGCGCCGGATATCGCCCTCCCGCTCGCGGTGATGAGCCTGACGCTGCCGATCTCCTCCTTCGGCGCCACGCATATGGCGCTGCGTTTGCGCGAGTTCGGGCATCGCACCACCGCGCTCCGCTCGGTCGTCGGCGGGCTGATCGGCGGCACCTGCGCGGTCGCCGCCGCCTTTGCCGGGCTGGGGCTGTGGAGCCTCGTCATCCAGCGCCTCGTCACCGAGATCGTCGGGGTCGCACTGTCGCGCGCCTCTTATGACTGGAAGCCGGGCTGGCAGTTCGACTGGGTCATCCTGCGCGGCAACCTGATGCTCAACGCCAGCCTGATCTATGTCCAGCTCGCCTTCCTCGCGACGGTGCGCGTGCAGGAGATGGCGATCGGCGCGGGGATCGGGCTCGCCGCCGTGGGTGTCTATCGCACCGCCTGGCGCACCGTCGAACTGATCGGCCGCGGCGCGATCCAGCCCTTCACCCAGGTCGCGGTGCAGACGCTCGCGCGGGTCAAGGACGACCCCGCCGAACTCCGCGAAGCCTATCGCTGGATGATTTCGCAGGCATCGGCGCTGTCCTTCCCGGCGCTCGTCGGCTTCGGTGCGCTGGCGCCGATTGCCATCCCGACCGTGTTCGGCGCGAAATGGGCCGAAGCCGGGCAGCTTGCCCAGATCTTCGCGTTCATGGCGGTGCCCTTCACGCTCAACTTCTTCGCTTCGCCCTCGCTCAGCGTACTCGGCGCGTCGCGCAGCCTGATATCGCTCTCGACGACACAGCTCGCGCTCGGCGTGATCCTGACGCTCGCCGCGCTGCCTTACGGGCTTTTCGCGGTCGCCGTCTCCTACGTCGGGCGGGCGTATCTGACCTTGCCGATGCAGATATGGCTGCTCCGCCGCGCCTCGGGCATCCGCCCGATCGACAGCCTGCGCGCGGTCGGCGCGCCGCTGGTCGCTTCCTCGCTGATGGGGGTCGCGCTCGCGATCGCGATGCGGCTGCTCGACGCGCATCTGGCGGGCTGGCAGGCACTGCTGCTGCTGACCGCGATCGGCGCGCTGTTCTACGCGATCGCGTTGCTCGCGATCTCGCGGCCGTGGCGCGATCGTTTCCTGTTCCTGTTCAAACGCTTCAGAAAGAGCCCGATATGACCCAGAAGACCGCCGATCAGCTCGTCGGCGAACTCGCCCGGCGCTTTTCGCAGATACTCGACCGGGTGCTCCCGGCCGGCAAGCTCGCGCTGGTCGACTTTCCCGATCATTCCAATGTCGGCGACTCGGCGATCTGGCTTGGCGAGATGGCCTATCTGCGCAAGCGCGGCCGCCTTCCCGCCTATTATTCCGCAATCGCCGATTTCGAGGACGATGCGTGCCGGACGGCGATCGGCGGCGGGCCGATCCTGATCCACGGCGGCGGCAATATGGGGACGCTCTGGCCGAAGCATGAAGCCTTCCGCCTGCACCTCCTCCGCACGCACCGCGGCCACCCGATCGTCCAGATGCCGCAGTCGATCCACTATGCCGACCCCGCCGCGGCGGCCGAAATGGCGGAGGCGATCCGCGCGCACGGGCAATTCACCCTGCTCGTCCGCGACGCCCGCTCGCTCGCCTTTGCCGAGCAGCATTTCGATTGCGATATCCGTCTGTGCCCCGACGCCGCGCTGATGCTCGACCGCCAGCAACGCGGCCCCGCCACCGTCCCGGTCTTCGCGCTGCTCCGCACCGACCATGAACGCGCCGCGGGCGATGCCGCGCTTCCCGCCGGCGTGGTCGCCGACGACTGGCTCGAAGAGGATGGGGGCGAGAAACGGCGCCTGCGCCTGTCGCTGAAGCTCGGCCGCCTCCTCACCCGCGATCCGATGGTGCAGCGCGCCGCGCGGCAACAGCGGCTGGCCGAATGGCGGTTCCAGCGCGGCCTCGCGATGCTGTCCGCCGGCGAGCTCGTCGTCACCGACCGCCTCCACGCGCATATCCTGTCGCTGCTGCTCGACATCCCGCACGTCCTGCTCGACAACAGCTATGGCAAGGTCGCGGGTTTCGCCGATCAATGGACGGGCGATTATGCCGGATTGATGCGCGCGACGCACCGCGCCGAAGCCTTCGACACGGCGCTGGCCTGCCGCGCCCCGCAGATCGTGGACGGCTGATCCCCGTCCCGACGCCGCGCTCAATAAGCGTTGCGGTGGACGAGCACCTGCGCGGTGCGCGCGAGGATCGAAACGTCGCGCAGCAACGACCAGCCATGCTGATATTCCAGATCCGATTCGAGCCGGTCGAGAATGTCGCGCTTCGTGTTCGTCGCCCCGCGAAAGCCGCGAATCTGGGCGAGGCCGGTGATGCCGGGCTTGAGCGCATGGCGGTGCCAATATTGCCGGTCGACGCGCCAGAACAGTTCGTCCCCCGCGGTCGAGCCCAGCGCGTGCGGGCGCGGCCCCACCAGGCTCATTTCACCGGACAATACGTTGATCAGCTGCGGCAGTTCGTCGATGCTCGTCGCCCGGATGAATTTGCCGACGCGCGTGATCCGGTCGTCGTCGCGGCTCGCCGAGCGCGCGCCGTTCGCGTCGCTCGCCTCGACACGCATGCTGCGAAACTTCAGGATCCGGAAGATGCGGTTGCCGCGCCCCATCCGTTCCTGGCGGAAAAAGACCGGTCCCGGCGAATCGAGCTTGATCGCCAGCGCCACGATCACAAGCAGCGGCGAGAGCAGGATCAGCGCCGGGATCGTCACCGCGAGATCGAGCGCGCGCTTCTTCACCCGGTTCGCCCGGTTGAGCGGCCCCCACGAGACGACGAGCGTCGTCACCCCGCCGCGTTGCCGCGTGGTGAGCGGCCCCAGTTCGGCGATCTCGGGCATCACGATTTCGCCGACGATGTTCACGCCCTTCAGCGCGCGCGCCCATTCGACCTTCCGTTCGGCCGTGCAAACGATCGTCACCCGGTCGTAATCCTGCAGCACGGTGCCGAGGCGATCGAGCATATAGGGGTCGTCGAGATCGGTACGCAACCCCGACGCGCGCGCGTCGATAATCTCGCGATCGAAATAGGCCGCGGGCAGGTTCGCGCCATCGACGATGACCAGCTCGGCGGTCAAATCACCGAAAGCGCGGCGCACGATACGGCAGACGAGGAGCCGCTGCGCCACCAGCAGGGTCACCGCGGTCACCATGCCCATGCCGATCGCCAGGCGCGGCACCTTGCCGGTTATCCGCAGCGAGAAAGCGACAAGCAGGAAAACGAAGAGGGTCGTCGCGAACGACAGCAACGTCTGGCGGACGCTTTTGACCGGACGGGTCAGGCACCGGGGATTATAGGCCTGATTCTGGAAGGCGATCGCAAAATGGACGAACAGGGCGCCCGCCATCGCGGTCAGCAACCCTTCCGAGATGTGGCGGGGCTGCTCGATCATCAACGCCACGGCAAAGCCGACCGCAAGCGCCGCCGCGTCGAGGGCGATCAACCCCAGGCAGAGCCATATCTTGGCGTCGCGCCGCGCCGCTTTTGCCAGCGGCGTTCGTACGGGTGCGCCCTGGAGCGCCAGGTCGATTTTGGTCATGGGATGGGGAGCTCCCTGGGTTCGCGTTATCTTGTTGCGATGCAGCATGTCCTGAGCGCGGGGGAATACAAGCGGGCAGCGCGAGCATGTGCCGGATACAGGATGATCCGTGCGGGGACTGGCGAAAGACCCTATGGCGGTTCGCCGGCGAAACGGCATCCGCGCGCCGATTTCCGTGCCTTCGACCGCCCCCGGCGCGACTCCGGCGCACCATATCCCGTTGCCGATCCTGCCATGGCTCAAAGGGATTTAAACTGTTGCCGGTGCCTCGTGGGTAGCAGGTCACCGCCGCCGGGCACAACGTCCCCTACCGGCGACATCTGGGAGCGACCGGAGAGGATTGACCTGTTATCCGGGCGCCCGCGACGCTCGCCGTTCGAAAACCCGGCGGTCATCAGGCCTTGGCGAATCGCACATGCCGCATCCGTCCAAAGTCGAGCTGCAGACTCTTCCCGTCGGCTGAAAAGGTCAGGATGCCGCTGACCGCGGCGAAGACCGTCTGCTCGATACGCCAGATATCGGCGGTGACCGGGGTCAGGCTGTAATCCGACCAGCCGTGACGGCCATGCATCAGGCCACGCGCGCCGCCATCATCCTCGACCAGCGCAAAGGTCGCGTCCAGCGCGTTCGATCGATAGGTACCGGCGCGATCGCCGAGCTTCGCATCATTGTCGGTCCCGACCTCGCCCAGCACATCCTCGTTGCCGAAATCGGAGAGGACCAGGCTATTCCCGTCAACGCGGATGTGCTGCTGCAGGAAAGCCGCCGCCTCAGGCAAATGCATGATGCCTTCCGCATCGGGAGAGAGAGGCGTGGGCGCACCACCGTCGACCGACATCAACTGCTTGTCGTCGGCAACCGAAAGCACCACCACGCGGCCGTCGACGCTGGACACGAAAGTGCCGGTGCGCTTCTCATATTCCTTCTTTTCGAACCGGGGTGCGAGCCCCCCGACGCAGGCGTCGATGACCTTCAGCGCAAGCGCAACGCCGCTGACGTCGGCACGATTGACGCCGATGCTGATGTCGAGTTTCGCGCCCGGGACCTTGATCATCTGCGAGTTGCCGCCCATCACGCCGCCGGCATGGTGGATCACCTCCACGCCACGATATGTTTCGCGCATCAGCCCAAGGCCATAGTTGGTCGATCGGCCGCTGTTCAGCTTCTGCGGCCCGATCATCAGTTTCCAGGTCTTGCCGGAACCGACGACCGGGGCGTCCATATGCTTCAGCCACAACAGCATGTCGTCCATCGTCGAAACCATGCCGCCGGCGCCGCTGACCTCCATGCCCATATGGGTCTTGGAGAAAACACCGTCGCCGCCGCGGAAATGAAGCGTCGCACTGTTGGGAACGAAATCGCTGTCCCAGCGGCGAAGCATCGTCTGGTGCATGCCGATCGGCGTAAAGATGCGTTCGCGCAACACGTCGTCGAGCGACTGGCCGGTGATCGTCTCGATCGCCGCGGTCAGCAGGATGTAACCGCCATTGTTATAGCTCCAGCGATCGCCGGGGGCGAAGTCGACGTCTTCGATGCTCGCGTAATAGGCGAGCATCTCCCTGTCGGTAACGGGACGGTTGACCCCGTGCACCGCCATGGTGACCGCCAGCAGGTCGCGAATGCCGCTGGTGTGGCCCATCAGATGGCGCATCGTCGCGGCACCGTTCACCGGCGCCAGATCCGGGACATATCTGCCGATCGGATCGTCGAGGCCGGCAAGGCCATCCTCGACCAGCAGCATGTAGGCGAGGCAGGCGAAATGCTTGGTGGTCGATCCGATGCGCATCCGCATCGCCGGGGTGAGCAGCGTCGGCAGCTCCATATGCGCAAGACCGAAGCCCTTGCGATAGACCGGCACGCCTCCGATCGCGATCCCGACCGCTGCGCCGGGCAGCTGCGACTGGTCGATTTCGCCGAAGATCGCGTCGATTTCCCTCTCGTCGAAACGGGCCGTGAGCGTGCCGGTCACTTCCACACGGCCTCGGCGACGCGCATCAGGTTCGTCCCGAGGATCTTTCCGATGTCCGCCCCGGAATAGCCGGCCCTGAGCTGGAGTTCGACCAGCGGCTCGATCTGCGCGGGCGAGACGCATTTGAAGCCCGCGTCCAGCCGGTAACCGAGCTCGGGCGGGAAGCTGTCCTTCATCTTCACGAGATAATCGTCGAGTTCGCTCGTGTCGAAGACATAGTCGAGACCGATACCGACATGCCCGGCGCCGACAAGCTGGACGACATGGTCCATATGCCGGAAATAGGTCTCGGTGCTGGTGTCGTTGTTCCCCAGGAAAATGCCGATGCCGTTGAGGCAGACGACGCCGCCCGTCCGCGCGCAGGCGAGGATCAGATCGTCGGGAATGTTGCGAGGATGATCGTGGAGTGCCCGCGGGTTGGAATGGGAGAAGATCACCGGATTGCGGCTATATTCGAGCACCTCGCGAGCGGTGCGATAACCCGTATGGGTACAGCAGGCGACCATGCCCACCCGCTCCATCTCGTCGATCACGTCGCGGCCGAAGCCGGTCAGTCCCTCGTCGTCGTCCTGACACCCGCCCCCGACCAGATTGTTCCGGTTATAGGCCATCAGCATCCAGCGGACGCCGAGATCATAGTAGAGCGAGATGAGGCTGACCTGATCGCCAATGCCATTGGCACCCTCGATATCGAAGCCGATCGCGAGGCGGCCGGTTTCGCGGGCCCGCCTTATGTCGTCGACCGTCTCGATCAGCAGATACCGGTCATTCCGCGCCGCAATCCAGCGCCGGAAATGAGCCAGCATCCTGAGATGCTCCTCGACCCCCTGCTCGCCGAAGCCGATATTGAGCATCGCGACATCGACCCCGTTCGATCGATAAAGCTCCAGCTGCGGCAGGAATTCCTCGTCGAGCGGCCGGAGCGGCATGCAGCCATGATTGTCCCACACGAGACTGGACGCGATCAGCGAACGGGCGGCTTGGGTTTCGTCAACGACCGGCATCCTGCTCTCCTCGCCCTCGCGGCTCATGTCTGCGGCCCGAAATCCGGCCCAAGCGGCCAACTCAGGAAATGCGGTTGAAGATCCGGGCCATCGCTCCCAGCCGCTGCATCTTACCCTGGGCGTCCGGGTTTACGAACGCCAGAGGATAAGGGATCGCCGTGCCATTGAGGCTCATCCGGAAAAGATGATCGCCGACCCTCTCCAGTTCGAAAACCGGAGCACTGGCATTGTCGGTTTCGTAGAAGTCGACTCGCGCCGCCATCCTGGCCGAAAGCCGGTCGCCGTCCCGGAAGATATCGAAGCGGTAAATCTGGTTCTCGAAGCTTCCCTCATAGGCCGCGCTGTCGAACGCCCCTTCGATCGGCGCCAGAAGATCGACCGGCGCACCCCAGCTTTCGAGAATGGGGTCAACGAGGCGCGGATCGAACACGCCGTTCTTCGAGCAATTGGTAAGGAGCGCGAATGCCCTGCCGCTCTCCGGATGCGCGTAGAGCACCGAAGACACGCCGGGACCGCCGCCGCCGTGAAACAGCACATCGCCGGGCAGGATCATCCAGCCGAGCCCGACATGCCATGTGCGCGGCGAGAGGAAGCGGGTTGTCTCGGTCGCCATGAGACTGGCGCTCGCCGCCGATAATATGCGCACGCCGTTGACCCCGACCCCGCCGACGATCAGCGCGCGGGCGAAGGTCACGAGGTCGGCCGCGGTCATCATGACGGTAGCGCCCGCCGCAGCGAAGCTCAGCGGGAGGAATGGCCGGCTGCTCTGGACGAGCTTGCCCCCGGCGTCGACCTGATCGCCGACGCTGACGCGGAACCGGGGCACTTCGGTGATGTCGGCCAGCGAATGCTTCAGGTCGAGCGGCTCGAAGATGCGCGACTTGATCAGGCTGTACCAACCCTCGCCCCGAAGTTTCTGGGCGATGTAGCCGGCAATGACGGTGCCGATATTCGAATAGGCGGTTGCATCGCCGGGCGAGTGGATCTGCGGCATGGAGGCGCAATCCGCGATCGCATTTTCGATGCGCTGTTCGTCGAAATCCCGATACTCGGGGCAATCATAATCGATGCCGTTCGTATGGTTGATCAGCATCCGGCAAGTGATCCGTGCCAGTGCATCCGGGTCGCCGAGCCGCAGGTCGGGCAGATGCTTCGCCACCGGGTCGTCGAGATCGACCAGCCCGTCGTCGACGAGCTGCATGAACAATGTCGCGTTCAGTACCTTGGTGATCGAGCCGATGTGCATCAGCGTATCGAGCGTCACCGGGTCGCCGGTCACGCTGTTGCGCAGGCCGCCGACCACCTCGTGCATATGCGCGCCGTCCCAATAGGCAAAGGCGGCGCCGGTGACCTCGCCGCTCTCCGTGATATCGGCGATGACGCCGGCGAAATCGATGGCCATCTCCATTCCCTCCCGTTCGATTCCGCTCAATGCCCGCCGCTGACGCACGAGGGGCATCCGGGCAGCCTTGTGCCATGGTGGAGGAAGCGCTTGTAATGGCCTTCCTCCTCGAGGGGTGCCGGGAGGTCCGCGGTCAGCAGGGGGTGTTCCGGGAGCGCGGCGAGGTCGACGAGGGCGCCGTCCTTGATGACAGCATGAATGCTGCGATAATTGTCGGCAGCTTCGAGCGGGTTCCTGTCGAGAACCAGCATGTCGGCGATCTTGCCGGCCTCGAGGGTCCCGAGATCGGCGTCCATCTTGTAGGCGCGCGCGATGTTGCGCGTCGCGGCATGGAGCATGTCCATCGCCGCCATGCCCTTTTCCTCCATCGCGCGCAGCCACGCAAAATGTCCGGTCGCCAGCCTGCCGAGCGCCTCCTGTTCGGGCATGCCGTTCCACGTCGCCGCCAGCCAGGGCTCGCGCAGCAGCTCGGGCGCGAAGACGCCGCCGTCATTGGCCAGCAGGATCGGCGCGCCCGAACCGATCAGGTTGCGGGCGTTGACGTCGGCGGCCGACCACATCGTCCATTCGAGATCGGAGACCGCCCCCTTGACGTGCGCCAGCCCCGCCTCGGTGACCGGAAAGACCACCGCGCCGCACTGGCTGCGCGCGAACAGGTCGAGCGTCTCGCCGGGGATCGGCACCGGGCCGGTCATGTTGCAATGGGTGACGAGGTCGCAGCCCGCCTCGATCGACATCCTGAGGCTTTCGACCGTCGTGCTGTGCGACTGGACGGTCCGGCCCGCGGCATGCCCGGCCTCGACGATCGCTTTCTGCGCGCGCTCGGAAAATTGCAGAAACGCGCCTGCGGCCATCGCGCCATGTTCGGATGCGCCATATTTGACGAAGTCGATACCGCGGTCGACGTAGCGCGAGACTTCCTCGCCGACCTGGTCCGGGGTCATCCACATCAGATGGCGCCCGCTGTTCTCGACCCAGGTCGCGTTGACGCGGTCGACGAACCACGAACTCGCGACCTCGGCCGCCTTTCCGAAGAAGTCGCCCGAAAAGGGGCCGTCGAAGCCGATGATGTTGCCCGCGCAGCGAATGCGGCTGCCGACGGTTTCGCCGCTTTCGATCCGGTCGCGGACCCCCATGAGAGCGCGACGCGGACCCCAGGTGTCGAACACCGTGGTCATGCCCGCTTTCAGCGCGATCTGCGCCGCCTCGGTGATCAGCTCCTCATAGCGTCCGTCATAGCGCAGCAGCGTTTCGAGGGTCGCGTTGACGAGAAGATGGACGTTGGCGTTCATCAGCCCGGGGATGACGAACTTGCCCGTCATGTCGAGCGTGCGAGCGCCCTCGGGGATGTCCAGTTCCTCGCGGCGGCCGATCGCGCGGATGCGGCCGCCCTCCGTCAGGAGCGCGCTGCCGGCGAGCGGCTTGTCAGCAACGCCGTCGATGATTGTGGCGCCGGTGATTAAAAGGGTCATGTTATTACCTTTGGAGGGTCGGTCCGGTTTGCGATCTGCCCCCTGATAGCATGGATCATCTTAGAACGGCTCTGCGCCCTTCTGTTCTGGCCTCGTCAAAAATGCTTCGTGGCGCTGATGCCGATCGTGCGCGGCTGCACGATCGCCACATTCGCGGGACCGCCAAAAGCCGAAAAGAGCGTCGCTGCCGAGACCTTCCCGCGCGTGTCGAACGCGTTGCGCAGATAAATCTGGAAGTCGACCGTCGCGATCGTCGCGCCCGCCCGAAGGTCGAGCGTGACATAGTCGCCGAGGTCGAACTGCGGATAGCCGGCGCTGGCATCGAACGACGAATTGCGACTGGAAATGAAGCGCAGGGTCGCGCCGGCGGATGGACGCAGACCGTCCCCGCGACCCGCGTAATCGGCGTTGATCGCCGCGGTGATCCTGGGCACGTTCGGCAAAGCCTCGCCTTTCCGGCCGCCGAGGGCCGCCGAGGCCTCGGCAAGCCGCGCGTCCTGATAGGCGAAGGCGCCGCTGAAGGTCAGCTCCCGGCTCGGCCGCGCGGTCAGCGTCAGTTCGGCGCCATCGATCCTGGCCTTGTCGGCATTGATGATGACCCCGACCCCGTTCGCCGAGCTCGGCACCAGCATGTCCTTCCAGTCGATATGGTAACCGGCGACGTCGATGCCGAAACTGCGGTCGGACGTCTCGCCCTTGAAACCCACTTCATAGCTGTAGAGCGAATCGGACTTGAACGTCGCGGGCGCCTTGAGCTCGCCGGTCACCGGATCGGTCACCACGGCATTCGGTCCGCCGGGGCGATAGCCGGTCGCAAAGCGGGCGTACGCCGAAGCGTGGTCGCTGAACGCGTAGCGGACATTGGCAAGGTAGGTCGCGACCGTTTCCTTGCTTTTGTTCGTGGGCTGGGAAGCGACCAGGATGCCGGTCGCGTTCTGCGTATAGCTCTGCCTGTTTCGCGCGACGCGCACGCCGCCGCTGACCTCGAGCTTGTCGGTGAGGTGCATCGTCGCATTGCCGAAACCGGCGATCTCGTCATAGGTGGTCGGCAGGCTGACATTCAGCAAGTCGATCGGCGACGGCGCGCCCGCCACCGTCGTCGGCAGGAAGACTTGCGTGTTGCCGCTCTTTTCGTGCGTGTAGAATCCGCCGATCGCCCATTCGAGGAACCGGTTGCCGGAGGAGGCAAGCCGCACCTCCTGCGTGAATTTGTCGGTCGAGTTGCCCAGCCGGATCGGAACGGAGCCGAAGTCCAGACCGAGGGTCGCGAACAGGGGCACGTAAAGCGCCGATCCGTCCGTGACAAAGTCCGTCCGAACGGTCTGATAGCTGGTGACCGAGGTCAGATGGGCGAAACCAAGGTCATAATTGATCGTGCCGCTGACGATGCGGAAGCGCTGATCATAGGGTTCGGGAGCAACGCGGCGCTGTTCGAAGGGGCCATCCGACAGCGCGCCCGTTCGGCTATAATCGACCAGCGACAGGCCGCCGCGATGGATATTCTGCGCGAAACCCGTGAGGCGGATGCCGAGATCCTCCGTCGGCTTGAACAGGACGTCGAGGCGCCCGCCATAGACGCGCGAGCGATCGACATCCCGTTCGCCGAGCGTCAGATTGTCGACCGTGCCGGCGTCGTGATTATAATAGCCACTGGCGCGCACCCCGACCTTGTCGGCGACAAGCGGCGCATTCACTGCGGCCGCGACATTATAGTTCACGCCGCCGAAGCGGGTCGAAGAGATACCGGCCTGCGCGAAGCCGCCATATTCCTGGAGGTCGGGCTGGCGGGTGACATATTTCAGCAGCCCGCCCATCGAGCTGGCGCCATAAAGCGTGCCCTGCGGTCCGCGAAGCACTTCGACGCGGTCGAGGTCGAACAGCCCGGCGTCGAACGCCAGACCCGCGCCGTTCGCATAAGCCGTGCTCGATCCATAGGGAACTTCGTCCACATAGATGCCCGTCGTCGGCCCGATATCCTCGCCACTGGTCACGCCGCGCAGCGTGATCTGGCTGCGCCCGACACCCGTGCTCGTTACCGTGAGCGCCGGAACGGTGCTGGTGAAATCACGCAGCTGGGTCGCGTTCAGCCGGGCGAGGTCGGCGCCGGTAACGGCCGTGATCGACTGCGGAACGTCGATCAGGCGCTCTTCCTTCTTCTGCGCGGTCACGATGATTTCGGCGTCGCCGCTTTCCTCGCCGGGCGGCGTTGCCACGGTCTGTGCGTGCGCGGGCATGGCGAGCGTTATCGCCACCGCACTTGCCGCGCACAGCCACTGTTTCGAGACCATCATATCATCCCCTTCGTTTCTCTTTATCGCCGGGGTCTGCACGCCCCTCCTCGATCGGGCCCGCGTGAAGCGCATCGTCGGGGCGCTCGCGCGGTTTTCCGGCTCGTCGTAAAATTGCGAGGTGGGCGCCCGCAAAGATAGAATAATTCGGACATCTTATGGCAGATCAGTGACATTCGTACCGGCGGCCGATGCCAGGGCGAAGCCCGGACCGCCACGGCGCCATCGTCAGCTTTCCCAAACCGGCGTGTTGCACGCGCCCGGGGCCACGGCATCGAGATGAACTCGCGCGGTGAAGCCGGCGTCGGGATAGAAGAATATGGACAAGTTTTGGGAGATGCCGAATAATCCCCGGCATTATCGGCGCGTGACGCCCGCTCAGGATATCCGGCCATGACCGCAGATTATGCGCAAAGAATCGAAGCCCCGGTCCTCGAACTCCGGCTGGGCTTCCTGCTCCTGCCCGATTTCACCCTGCTTGCGCTGACAGGCTTTCTCGAGGCGCTCCGTATCGCAGGGGACGAGTTCGATCTGAGCCGGAACCTCTATTGCCAGTGGGACATCATGGCACCCGACAGCCGCCAGATCCGGTCGAGCTGCGGCCTCAACATCCTGCCGACGAGCCGGCTCCAGCCGCCCGGGAATTTCGATTATATCGTCGTGGTCGGCGGCAGGCTCCAGAGCCACGAACGCACGAACGAAGCGATCGTCGATTATATCCGCGCCGCTGCCGAAGGACCCGTGCCGCTGATCGGCGCCTGTACGGGAAGCTTCCTGCTTGCGCGCGCGGGCGCGATGGCCGGCCGGCGTGCCTGCGTCCATCAATTCCACGTCGCCGAGTTCCAGTCCGAATTCCCCGATATTGCCATCGAATCCGACCGGCTCTTCACGATCGACGGCCCGCGGCTCACCTGCCCCGGCGGCGCCAGCGCATTCGATCTCGCCATCCACCTCATTCAGCGGCACTGCGGCCGGGATCGGGCCCTGAAGACGGTCTCCCTGCTGTTGTTCGACGAAGCGAGGGCGAGCAATCATCCGCAGGCGCGGGTCGCGCTCGACCTCAGCGCCCCGGTTCGGGACCCGTTGGTGCGGCGCGCGCTTCTGATCATGCAGCAGAACATCGGCAGCCCCGTGACGATCGGCAGCATCGCCGCGACACTGGACACGAATGTGCGCCAGCTCACCCGCGTCTTCCATGCACAGCTCGCGATGTCGCCCGCGCAGACCTACCGGCAGATCCGGCTGGAGCGCGCCCTGTGGCTTATCGAACATACGGCCAAGAGCATGTCCGAAATCGCTTATGAGTGCGGCTTTGCCGATGCATCCCATTTCTCCCGGACCTTCCGGGAAGTTTTCGACGCGTCGCCAACCGACGTCCGCGCGGACCTGCGATCGAGGACCGCCGAACCGCTGCGGCCCGCCGACAGCTTCCTGCCGCAACATTCGCCGGCCTGACGTCCGGACGATCACCGCCGCGCCGGCGATATGGTCAGGCGGTCGCCGCGACGATGACAATCTCGACCCGGTAGCCGGGTGCCGCGAGCCGGCTCTCGCCGGTCGCACGCGCCGGCGCGTCGACATCGGCCACCCACGCGTCCCAGACGGCGTTCATTTCTTCGAAGTCCGCGATATCGGCGAGCCAGATCATGGCCGACAGGATATGCGCCTTGCCGCTCCCGGCCGCCTCGAGCAGGCGCTCGATATTGCCGAGGATCGTCCCGGTTTGCGCGGCGACCGTATCGCCCGGGGTTCCGACCTGCCCTGCCAGATAGACGGTGCCATTGTGGATGACGGCCTGGCTCGCGCGCGGGCCGGTCTCGATGCGGGTTATGGTCATGCTCGCTCCTTGTGATGAACGACCGGGTCCGGGGCACAATTCGGCGGAATGCGCGCCCCGCCGGCCGGATGGTCCCGCCAACCATGCGACGAAACCGGAAACGGACTTAGAACATCCCGGACAATCTCTGGCGGTTTCGCCCACCCCAATGAGAAAAGCCCGCTTTCGACCGGTCGCCTTTCCGGCCGGGAGGGTTTCGTCCACGCCGCCGGCACCCGGGCCGCTCGCGGATCCCGCAATCGGACGCCAAGCCCATAACTACAAATGATTGTCCGGAACATTCTAGGCATCCGCCGCCGCGCTGCCCAGATTGCGCAGCCATGGCGGCCGCGCAGGATCGGGTCGCGACGTCCGACCCCGAACCGGCGGGACGCAATCGACAGGGATGAAGCGGCGTGACAGACCTTATCATCGGCGCGGGACTGGTCGGCCTGACCACCGCACTGGAACTCCTCAAGCGCGGACAGCAGGTCGTGGTGGTCGACTCGGGTCAAAGCGAGGGCCAGGGTACGAGTTTCGCCAATGGCGGGCTTCTGACGCCATCGATGTCCGACCCGTGGAACACGCCGGGGGTTCATCGCCATCTCGCCGACTATCTGTTCGCCTCGAATTCTGCGCTCAAGGTCCGATGGCGTGCGATCCCGTCGCTGCTCGGCTGGGGACCGCGCTTCCTCTGGAACTCGCGGCCGGGCCGATATCGGGCGGCGACGCTGGCAAATTACGAGCTCGGCATCTATTCGCTTGCCGTCCTCGACGAACTGCGCCGCGAACTCGCGCTGTCGTTCGATGCGTCCGACAAGGGAACGCTCAAATTCTTCCGGTCCTCGCACGCTCTCGACGCGGCAATGGGGGTGACAAGCCAGTTGCGCAGCTATGGACTCGAAGCCAATGAATTGAGCCGCGACGACACGGTTCTGATCGAACCCTGCCTCGCGCCGATCGCCGGTCAACTGGTCGGCGCGATCCATTATCCGAAGGACAAGGCGGGAGATGCCCATCTTTTTTGCCGGGGCCTCGCGAAGCGGATCCGGGAGCTGGGCGGCACATTCCATTTCGGCTGCGATGTCCGGGCCATAGAGGTGCGCGACGGCAGGATCGTCGGCGCCGATCTCGGCGACCGGATGCTCGCGGCGGACAATATCGTCATCGCTTCGGGGACAGCGAGCCCCGAGCTCGCCGGCACGCTCGGGACGCGGCTCGCGATCAAGCCGGTCAAAGGCTATTCGATTACCTACGCGCCCGAACCCGGACGGCGCCTTCCTGCCATTCCCGTGATCGACGATGCCTGTCATGCTGCGATCACGCCGCTCGGCAGCAGGCTGCGCGCGGTAGGCACGGCGGAGTTCGCAGGCCGGAACCTGCATCTCGATCGCGAACGGCTCGACAATCTCGCCGCTTTCTTCAAGGCGATATATCCCGGGATCGCGACGCCCGATACGCTCGCAACCGGCCGGCCATGGGCGGGTCTCCGACCGGTCGCGGCCGACGGCCGGCCCTATATCGGAGCGACCCGGACGCGCGGATTGTGGATCAACAGCGGCCACGGCCACCTCGGCTGGACGCTGGCGGCGGGGTCGGCGCGATTGCTCGCCGATCTGATGGCCGGACGCAAAACGGAGATCGCCGCCGAGCCCTATGCGATCGCCCGCTAGGTCCATCGCCCTGCCGATCGCGGGCCGGACGCCGGTTGCGAAACCGACGAAAGGACATCCGCTCCTCTCCTTGTAGACCCGCGCACGCTGGCCGTCCGGCAGGAACGATATTTTTATAAGCGCATTGACCCAATTCAACCTACCTACTAGTTGGTAGTCTGAATTGAGGAGAATCGTCATGCAAGCTCGAACCATTGCCTCGCCAGCCGCCCCGGCCTGGCTCAAGGGATATTATTTTACGCGTTTCGCGGTGTCCGCCGCGTGGGTCGCCCTCGCCTTCACGGCAGGGAAGTCGAACCCGGCGCTCGCCGCCGCGATGCTGGTTGCCTATCCGCTCTGGGATGCGCTCGCGAATTACGCCGACGCGCGGCGGACCGGTGGTCTTGGCCCGAACAGGACGCAATTGCTGAACTTCGTCGTGAGCCTCCTCACGGCCGCCGCCGTTGCGATCGCGCTCGGCAAGAGCATGAACGCGGTGCTGGCGGTCTTCGGCGTGTGGGCGGTCTTCGCGGGATTCCTGCAGCTTGCCACCGCCTTGCGCCGCTGGAAAACGGCCGGCGCGCAGTGGGCGATGGTGCTGAGCGGAGCCCAGTCCGCGCTCGCGGGCGTCTTCTTCGTCAAGATGGCCGGCGGCCCGGCGCCCGTCGGCATCACCGACATAGCCCCCTATGCCGCTTTCGGCGCTTTCTACTTCCTCGTATCGGCAGTCTGGCTCGCGGTGAGCGATGCCCGCGCAAAGCCGGCCTGACCGGTTCGGCGAACGCCGCGGTCCGGATGTCGGCTCGTCTCGCGCCGGCATGACCGGGCCGGAAAGCGGGTGCGCCGCCATCTCCCCTCCGCGGGCGGCGCTCCCGTTTTTCCGGAATTGCCGCGACTGCCCGGCTTGGAATCGCGCGGGCTTTCGCATACGACCTACCGGAAGGTAGGCAGAGACATACGTGAACGACACCGCAAGCAAATTGATCGAGGAAGCCGGCCAGCTCATCACCCACGCCGGCTATAACGGTTTCAGCTACGCCGACCTCGCCGAGCGGCTGGGGATCCGGAAGCCGAGCATCCATCATCACTTCCCGACGAAGGTCGATCTCGTCGTTGCGGTGGTCGAGCAGCAGCGCGCTGCGATCCAGTCGCAGATCGCGGCGCTCGAAGATGGCGAGCCCGACGCGATGGCGCAGCTGCTTGCCTATGTCGATTACTGGAAAAAATGCATCGAGGATCAGTCGGCGACCTTCTGCCTTGCAGGCGTACTGGCGGTCGAACTGCCGGGATTGCCGCTCGAGGTGGGCGCCGCCGTGCAACGTCACTTCAATGATCTCGGGCTCTGGCTCGAACGCGTGATGGCGCTCGGGATCGAGCAGGGCGCGATCCAGCTCGAGCTCGAGCCCCGGACCTCGGCCCAGTTTTTTCAGACGGCGATTTACGGCGCCATGGTCATGGCGCGCGCTTACGGCGATCCGGGCAAGTTCACATTCGTGGTCGACGCTTTCCTTGCGCGGATGCGCACGGGCCCTTCCAAATGAACATGGGGGTTTTCCGGCTCCACCCTGTCATCGCGGGGCCTCGCCGTTCAGGAACTCCAGTATGATGCCCGTCGTATACGACGGGAGGCGGCTTCCGGGGATGGCCGCCATCGCTTCCCCCAGATAGGCGCCGTGGCCACCGGGCAGGACGACGACCTGCGCGTCGGGAATGACGCGAGCCATCGCCGCAACATGCTCGAGCGGAGCGATGTCATAATTGCCCTGCAGGATCATGGTCGGGGCCTTGACCGAGCGCAGTTGCGCCTCGCTCCATCCTTCGAACGACAGCAGATTGTGCATCAGCTTCGGCGTCAGTCCGGGGAGATCGCCGGGATCGGGGGCGACCGCAAGATAGGCCTTCCGGTAGATCTCGGGCATGCTTTGCGCATTGGCGGTTTCGAACGAGCGCAGCAACTCCGGACGAATAGCGTCGCGGCGATAATAGACCGAAGCCAGAACAAGCCGGCGAACGAGTTCGGGATGCCGGGTCGCCAGCTCGATCGCAACGCCTCCGCCGTTGCTGAAGCCCAGAACATCGACTCGACGAAGACCGAGCCGCTTGACGAGGGCAGCGGTATCGTCGGCCATTTGCCGGTAGGACAACGGCCGGTCGAGATCGGCGGTATGGCCATGCCCCTGCTGCTCGGGCGCCACGACCATATGCGCTTTCGCAAGATCCGGCAGGATGGCGCCGAAGCTTGTCCCGATGGTGGAGCCGCCCCCATGCAGAATCAGCAAAGGCTCCCCCTCACCATGCACTTCATAGTACATTTTGAGCCCGCCAATCTGGGCATATCCGCCCTTTGCGCCCGCGGACGCAAAGGCGATGGCGCTGCCAAGGACGAGCAGGAGACACAGCACGACCGCACGATAGATCGACCGGGCGACACCCCAAGCCCCCGGCGCGCGCCGAACAGCCACAAGATCACGCCGCATCGGAAACCTCGTGCGCCATGACGTCGGCAAGCCTGTCGAAGCCTTGCCCGGTCCCGAGGACACGCTGCTCGCCGGTACCTCCGCCCGCAAGGAATACGGCCTGTTCGGTGAACTTCATCCGTGTCAGCCTGCCGACCGGTGCGAACTCGATCGTCACGAGGGATGCCGACAGCCGCTCGCCCTGGAAGCTCATCTCGTAAGCGTAGATGATCCGCTGTCCGGACACGATATCGAGATAGAAGGCGTGGAAGGTCAGCTCGTCTCCCTCGGGAGTGCGCCAGCGCTTGACCTCCAGTCCGCCGGGCCGGAAGTCGAACCTGTCTTCGAGCGTCGTCCAGTCCGCGTGGCAACCGCTCCAGCGATCCTTGAGTTCGGGCTCGGACCAGAAGCGGAACGCGTGCCGGGGGCTTCCTGGCAGCTCACGCTCGATTACGAACATATTGTGCTCGATTTCATGTTTCGTCATGGGTCGTTCCTTCTTCGGATATTTGCAGCATCGCTTCGCCAAGCCTGTCGAAAGCCTTGTTCCACGCCGTTTCCCTGTTCCGCGCCCAATCTCCGATCGTTCTCAACGCGCCCGTTTCGATACTGTAGGTGCGGGTCCGGCCTGCCTTTCGGGATGTCACGATCCCGCCGGCTTCAAGCACTTTGAGGTGCTTGACCGCCGAGGGCAGTCGCATGCCTGCGGGAGCCGCCAGTTCCTTCACAGTCGCCGGACCGCCGCTGAGGTGGTCGACCATGCCGCGTCGATGAGGGTCCGCGAGCGCCAGGAACATGCGATCGAGGGTCTGGGTTTGAATGTGCATCGTCTCGCGTCCAATAGTTTCTTCTAAAGGAAACTATCATCCGTGCATGGAGAGTCAAGAACAGTTTCCGCCTGAGGAAAGTTTTCGTTTCAATCCGCTGTTTATGGCCGGTTTGGGACCGTCGCTTCCTGTCATGGCGAACAGCCGACACGCGCCCGTCACGCCGGCGCGAGATCGCCGATATCGTGCGGTTACCGGCTTGATGCGGCGCCCGTTGCCCGGCGGCGGGCGTGCGCGCCGGGCCCGATCGGCAGATTCACTGCTGCAAGGTCTGGCCGGCTCCGCGAGAGGAACCTCACTTGGGCAAGGTAATCGTGGCACGTCCGAACAACAGGGCATCGATCGAATATGCGCCGGGGCCGATCAATGCGAGCGCAAGGGCGTCGATCGAGCGGCCGAGGAGCAAAACCCACATCGCATGGTCGCCGGCCGCCAGCGCGAGAAGGCCGGCCACGCTCGCCGACGCGGCGATGATCCGGGTGGCGAAACCCGCAACCAAGGCGATCGCCAGACCATTGACAACGAGCGCCGGCCAGGAACGCAAATCGAGATATTCCGACGCCGAAGATGTGAGAACGAGCGCAAGGGAACATCGCAGGAGCAGCAGCGCGGCACCCGCAAGGCCGGCTGGATAGACAGAAAACAGTTGCTTCATGAATATTTGGGTAGCGGGTCAAGGCCCGTAGCCAATCCCCGAATGCGCGATATGGAAAACCCTCTTTCGAGGGTTGCACGACCGGGTGGCTTGGGCAAATAAATGCCATGCGGTTGGCTCGGTGGCTCAAAGCAAGTGCGATGCTCGCCGCGTTGGCCGGGCCCGCGCCGCTATGGGCGCTCGATCCCGATCGGAGCATCGCGCAATATACCCACACCCGCTGGACCTCGGCCGAGGATGGCGCTCCCGATTTCATCCTTTCGCTCGCGCAGGGGCGCGACGGATATCTCTGGATCGGTGCCCGCGACGGGCTGTTCCGCTTCGACGGGATCGGCTTTGAGCGGATATCGACCGACCGGCCGCAAGACGACCGCGCTGCCGTCAGCGCCCTCATGGTCGCCCGCGACGGCACCGTCTGGGTCGGCTATTCGTCCGGCGGGATCGAAACCTATCGCGGCGGGAAACTCCGCGATGCCGGCGTGCCGAACGCACGGGCCTATGTGATGTCCTTCGCGCAGACCGCCGACGGCGCCGTCTGGGCCGAACTGGGCGGCGTCTTCCCCCACCTCATGCGCTACCGGAACGGGGATTGGCAACCGGTGGGCGATAGCTGGGGCCTGCCGCAGGAGCACCCCATCGACCTGCTCGCCGCGCGCGACGGCTCGCTGTGGCTGACCACGCTTCAATCGGTCTATTCGCTGCCGCGAGGAACTTCGAGATTCAAAAAAATGACGGCCACCCCGATCGGCCATGCGGCGCTTGGCGAAGACCGGGCGGGCCGGATCTGGCTCACCGACGCCGGCGGGAGCCGGCCCATGATATGGCCGCAGCACGGCCGCTTCCCGTATCCGACGCCGCCCGCCCCGCGTGCGGTCGGTACGTTTTTCGATCGCGACGGCAACCTCTGGGGCATCACCGGGCCCGAAGGAATATTCCGCGTCCGGACTCCCGACGCCGCCGGAGAATCGACAGCCGCGGCGGCCGCCGCGCGCGTCGGCACCATTCGGGAAGCGGACGGTCTCACGTCCAATCTTTCCCCGGCGGTTCTGGAGGATCGCGAGGGCAATATCTGGGTCGGCACGGCGCTGGGGCTGGACCGGTTTCGCGACGCGCCCGTCGCCATCGAACCTGCGCTGCGCCATATTCCCGCCTGGGGCGATGTCCTGCTCGGCGCGTCCGACGGGGATGTCTTCGTCGGCGGCGCCAACCGGATCCACCGAATTCCGCCGCGGGGCGTGCCCGATATCGTGCTCGACAACGGGGGCGATACCGAAGCTTTGTGCGAAGGATCGGCGGGCGTCGTCTGGATGGTCACGGCGCGCCGGTTGGTTCGCTTCCATAAAAACCGATCGACCAACCTCCCCCGCCCCCCTTCCGAACTGGGCTTCAACGATTGCGCCGTCGACCGCCACGGAACCTTGTGGCTCACGGATTCGGGCGGCCTGTACCGCCAGACCGGGAGCGGCTGGGCGTTTCAACCGCTGCCGGGGGATGATGGCGCGCGGGCCCGGAAGACCCTGATCGCGAAAGCGGACGGCAGCCTGCTCGTCTCGGCCACCTCGAAGTCGCTCCGCTCGATCGACTATCCACGCCAGACCACGATCGACATAGGCGGCGCACGGCCGTTGCGCGACCTGCGGACGATATACGAAGGATCGGACGGCGTCCTTCTTGGCGGGGCATTCGGCCTTGCCCGGGTGCGCGGAAAAAGCGTTCGCTTCCTCGATGCAGAACGGGTTTCGGCCGTTGCCGGACTCACGGGGATTTCGCAGACGCCCGATGGCGAAACCTGGCTCATGGGCAGACGGGGCATCACGCGCGTGCTGACGGCGGAGCTCGATCGCGCTTTCGACGATCCGCGTCGTCCGCTGAATCCACGGATTTTCGATTCCCGCGACGGATTGCCCGCGTATAATGTTCGCGAGGGCAAACGCGATGTCGTGCGCGGGGGCGACGGGCGGCTTTGGTTCGCCACCGCGGCCGGTACGGTCTGGATCGATCCCGCGCGACTGACGCGCAATCCGGCCCCTCCACCGGTCGCTGTTTCAGCGTTGCGTGCGTGCGGGACAAGTTACCGCGATCCGGTCCGGGTGACCTTGCCTTCCGGTACCACCTCGATCGAAATCGCGTTTTCCGCCCTCAGCCTGTCGATGCCCGAGCGGGTCCTGGTCCGCTATCAGCTGGAAGGCGCGGAGAAGAACTGGCAAGATCCCGGCCTGCGGCGCGAGGCTTTCTACACCAATCTCGGGCCAGGCACCTACCGCTTTCGGGTTATCGCGAGGAACAACGATGGCGTCTGGAACCGCGACGGCGCGACGCTCGAGTTTACCATCCCGCCGACGTTCCTGCAGTCGAACTGGTTCGTGCTGTTGACGATCCTTGCGCTGTTCGCGCTGTTGTGGATCGCCTATTCGCTCCGGCTGCGTCAGGTCACGGCGCGCGTTCGGGCCACATTGGAGGTGCGCCTGGCCGAGCGCGAGCGGATCGCGCGCGAACTGCACGACACGCTGTTGCAATCGTTCCAGGGGCTGGTCTTGCGCTTCCAGGCCGTCGCCGACCGCATTCCCCCGGACCAGCCGCTCAGGTCCGTCGTCGAACAGGCGCTGGACCGCGCTGACGCGGCGCTGATCGAAGGCCGAGACCGTGTCCACGAACTGCGCACCGTAAGCGGGAATCTCGCGGGAGCCATCACCGCTGTCGCCGGGGAACTGGCCGTCCATTCGACGACCCGCTTTGCCTTGACTGTCGAAGGCCATCCGCGCGAACTGCATCCGATGGTTCATGACGAGGTGGCAAATGTGGCAGCCGAAGCGATTCGCAACGCCTTTCAGCACGCGCGGGCATCCGAAATCGAGGCGATCCTCAGCTACCGGCCCGGTGAACTTCGCTTCGACCTTCGCGACGACGGCGTCGGCTTACCGGCCGGACTGGCGGCCGGGGACGCCCCCGCGGGGCATTTCGGCCTCACCGGAATGCGCGAGCGGGCCCTTCGGGCGGGGGGCGCTCTTGTGATCAGCAGCCGCAAGAATGCGGGCACCGAAGTCACGCTGTCGATCCCCGCCGGTGCCGCCTATGTGCCGTCTCGTGATCGCAAGCGGTGGTTCGCGCCCTTGACCCGGTGGTTGGGGACGGCGGGATGAGCGGAGAAGCTCCAAAGATCCGCATCCTGACGGTCGACGACCATCCGGCCCTGCGCGACGGCATCGCGGCGATCGTCGAACTCCAGCCCGACATGATCGTGGCGGGAGAGGCCTCGAACGGCGAGGAAGCCGTTGCGGCCTTTGCGAACCTGCGTCCGGATGTCACGATCATGGACCTTCAGATGCCCGGGATGGGCGGCATTGAAGCGATCGCCGCCATCCGGCGCGAGTGGCGTAACGCGCGCGTCATCGTCCTGACGACTTACGACGGCGACGTGCAGGCCGCACAAGCGCTGAAAGCGGGCGCGTCGGCCTATCTGCTCAAGACCGCGGTGCGCAAGGAGCTGCTCGATACGATCCGTGCCGTGCACGCCGGCCGTCGCCACATCCCGCCCGAGATCGCGCAGGAGATCGCCTTCCATGCCGCGGACGATCCGCTCAGCGATCGTGAAATCGACATCCTTGCGCTCGTCGCCGCGGGTGCGGCAAACAAGGACGTGGCCTGGAAACTCTCGATTTCCGAGGAAACCGTCAAAGCCCACATGAAGAGCATTTTCGCAAAGCTCGACGTGGGCGACCGTACGCACGCGGTGACCGCGGCGCTCAAGCGCGGCATCATGACGCTATGACCGGCATTTACGCCGCGCGGCCGCGCCCGGACTGAATCGACCGACCTCGGAGCGATTGTCAGGCGGGCGAGGCGCGAATGCCGCACTGTTCCTTCATCCGGCCTGCTCCCCCAAAAAGGGGGGCAGCAGGTAACCGTGTTCGGGATTTCGCACGGCGTCATGCCGTGAGAGGTTCGGTTTCGTCTCCAACTGCAACCGCCCGGAGTGCGCATGAATCAGGGATTGCTGTTGAACCGTGCCCCCGACGACGCACCGCAGGCGCCGGCAGGCCCGGCGGATCGCCCGCTGGTGCTGATCGTCGACGATGACGCGGCAGTGCGAACCGCGATCGGGGAGCTGTTGTTTTCGGTCGGCATCGACACCGAAGGCTTTGGCTCGGCACGCGCGTTGCTCGGGGCCGGACTTCCCGATCGACCGGGTTGTCTGGTGCTCGATGTGCGACTGCCCGGATCGAGCGGGCTCGATCTCCAGCAGCATTTCGCCGCCACCGCCAACGCCAAGCCGATCGTCTTCCTTACGGGCCACGGGGACATCCCGATGACGGTGCAGGCAATGAAGGCCGGTGCGATGGATTTCCTGACCAAGCCCGTCCGCGACCAGGCGCTGCTCGATGCCGTGACTGCAGGAATCGAGCGCGATAAGACCCTGCGGGCCGAGGCGCATAGCGTCGGGCGACAGATGGACCGTTACGTAACGCTCACCACGCGCGAGCGCGAGGTCCTCCGGTATGTCGCGCAGGGACGGCCTACCAGGCAAATCGCCTGCGATCTCGGGATCAGCGAGGTTACGGTGAAGCTCCACCGCGGCAGCGTGAGGCGCAAGATGGCGGTCGACACGGCCGGAGAACTCATCAGGGCGTGGAACATGCTCCCGGCCGATCTGCGCGACGCGGGGAGCTAGATTTTCCATGGTCACAGCCTGTACCGGATTTCGCGACACCCTCGGCAGGCCCCGTTGCCCGCATCGAGAAGGACGTGCGCGCGCCGAAACCGCGAGCCCGGTTGCGGATGACGAGGTTGATGAACGTCCGCTCTGGTCGCTACGCGAGAGCGAAAAGCGCTATCGCATGCTCATCCATGATCTTCCCTGGGCACTGGTGCAGGTGGATTCGACCGCGATGATGCCGGTATTCGAGGCCCTGCGCCGCGCGGGGGTCGGCGACATCGCTTCCTACCTCGATGCCCATCCGGACTTGGCGCTCCATTCGCGCAACATGGTCCGGGTGACCGATGCCAACCGCAAGGCGGTCGAGCTGTTCGGCGCCGACGGCGCGGACCGCCTGATTGCGCCGGTGGATTATCTGTTCGCTGCCTCTCCCGACAGTGCCAAGCGGGTGATCGCCGGGCATTTCGATCGCCGCCGCAATCACACCGAGATCATGAAGCTGCGGACCTTCGACGGTCGGCTGCGCGACGTCCGGCTCTCGGTCACCTATCCGACGCCGCCAGAGCGGCTCGACGTCACGCTCCTCACGTTCGAGGATGTCACCGAGCGGCTGCAGACCGAAGCCCAGCTCAGGAAAATCCAGGAGGACTACAGCCGTGCCGCACGGATCGCCACGCTCGGCGAGCTCACCAGCTCGATCGCGCACGAGGTGAACCAGCCGCTGTCCGCGATCGCGATGAATGCGGAAACCAGCTTGCGCTGGCTTTCGCGCCCCGAACCGAATCTTGCCAAGGTACGCCAGCTGGTCGGCCGCATCGCGGATAGCGCGCGGCTCGCGAGCAATGTCGTTCAACGTATCCGCGGCATGGCCGCCCCACAGCTCCCCGACCCGGTCGCCCTCGATCTCAACGCCGTCGTCGAAGAGGCGCTATTGTTCGTCCGCCACGATATCGGGATGCGCGGGATCGCCCTGTCGACCGCGCTCGATGCCGGCTTGCCGCGCGTGCTCGGCGATTGCGTCCAGCTCCAGCAGGTGATCGTGAATCTCCTCGTGAACAGCCTCCAGGCCTTGGCGCAGGCAGACACGACAGGGGGGCGCATCGAGCTTGCCAGCGGAGTCGCCGGTGACCGTGTGTTTTTATCGGTCTGCGACAATGGTGCCGGAATTGCCGAGGAAGCCTTCGACCGGATCTTTGACAGCTTTTTCACCACCAAGGCGGACGGTATGGGCATCGGGCTGGCCGTTTGCCAGTCGATCATCGCCGCCCACGGAGGTCGGATAGTCGCGTCGAACCACCCCGAGGGCGGCGCCATGTTCCGCTTCACGCTCCCCGCGGCCGGGGCGTAATGCCCAAGCCGCAGGGGAGCGCCCGGCTCCGCTCGATTGCACAGGAAACGAGTGATCGGCGTCGAAATGGTGCGCGTGCATGGCCGCGGTCGGACGGTGCGACATGCCGGGGTCCAGGATCGCACGGGTCCGGGTCTCATCCGGGATAGCCGACATCGGGCGTTGGCCCCGGCCATCGCGTCCGCCACATTGCGGCAGCGTAAATATTTGAAATATAAGAGAAATCTGGAGCGGGCGAAGGGATTCGAACCCTCGACCCCAACCTTGGCAAGGTTGTGCTCTACCCCTGAGCTACGCCCGCTCTGGCGGCTGGAAACCGGTCGGTTCCAGCGGGTGAGGCGGGCGATTAGCACCGGCTTTTTGACTCGGCAAGCCCTGATTGCGCATTTTCTGCGAAGGGTTGGCATATCGGCGGCAAATCCCACATAAGCGGGGAAAGAGTCTTTCCCGCTGGCGCCATAGCGCCCGGAATCAAAAACAGGAGCATCACTACCGTGGCCACGCTCGGTCTGAATCCCGCCGAAAAAGAAGCCGTCGAAGCCTTCCGCCGCGACGTCGTCGAACCGTCGATGACCAGCCTCGTCATCCTCGATTTCTGGGCCGAATGGTGCGGCCCGTGCAAACAGCTCGGTCCGGTGCTCGAAAAGGTCGCCGCGGATTATGCCGACAAGGGCGTCGTGCTGGTCAAGGTCGACGTCGATGCGAATCGCTTCATCGCCGGCCAGTTCCAGGTCCAGTCGATCCCGACCGTCTATGCGATCTTCCAGGGCCAGC
>JALDYH010000147.1:0-10259 GCA_032154175.1 Sphingopyxis sp.
GGCGCCGGCGGCAAGCCCGTTCCGCCCGAGCTCGCCCTGCTCTTCTCGATGGCCAAGGGCAGCGTGAAGACGCTCGAAATCCCCGGCAACCGCGGCTGGATGGTGATCGCGCTGACCGATGTCCAGCGCCCCGACCCGAAGACGATCGAACCGCAGCGCGTCGCCGCGATCGCCCAGCCGCTCGCGCCGGCCTTCGGCAACGAGCTGATTGAACAGCTCGCCGTGGAAGCGAAGCGCCGCGTCGGCGTGACGATCAACAAGGATCTCGTCGACCAGCTGCGCCGCGAGCTGACCGGCACCGTGCCGGTCGGCGAATAAGCCGGAAATGGCGCTGGAGGGCAGAGCCGCCGCGCTCGAGGCGCTGGCGCAGGGCCGCGGCGCGGTCGTGTGGCAGCGGCTGATCGCCGATATCGAAACCCCGGTCTCGGCGGCGCTCAAGCTGATCGAGCCGGGGCGCGGCGACTGGGTGCTCGAGTCGGTGGAAAGCGGCGAGACGCGCGGGCGCTACAGCCTGATCGGGCTCGACCCCGACCTGATGTTCGAGGTCACCGGCGACGCCGCGCGCATCAACCGCGACTGGCGCCACGATCGCGCGGCTTTCCGCCCCCTCGCCGCCCCCGCACTCCAGGCGCTGCGCGACCTCGTCGCCGAATGCCGGTTCGACGTGCCCGAGGGCCTGCCCAAGGCACTCGCGACGCTCGTCGGCTTTTTCGCGTACGAAACCATCGGCCTCGTCGAACGCATCCCGCGCGCGCCGGGCGCCGGTCTGGGCTTGCCCGACATGATATTCGTGCGCCCGACCACGATCCTCGTCTTCGACCGCCTCGCCGACGAACTCTTCCTGATCGCGCCGATCTGGCCCGATGCCGATGGTGCCATCGATCGCATGATCGACGCCGCACGGGACCGGCTCGACGATATCGCGGCGCGCCTGTCGAGCGTCAGCGCCCACGCCGACCGCGCCTCGACCGGAACGTTGCCCGCCGATATCGCGGCGAACCCCGCGACGACGCCCGCGCATTTCGCGAAGATGGTCGCCGCGGCAAAGGACTATATCGCCGCCGGCGATATTTTTCAGGTCGTGCTGTCGCAGCGTTTCTCGACCCCGTTCGACCTGCCGCCGTTCGATCTTTATCGCGCGCTGCGACGGATCAACCCGTCGCCCTTTCTCTATTTCCTCGACCTCCCCGGCTTCGCGCTGATCGGCTCGTCGCCCGAAATCCTCGTTCGGGTCCGTGACGGCGAAATCACGATCCGCCCGATTGCCGGCACCCGCCCGCGCGGCAAGACGAGCGCCGAGGATGCGGAAAACCGCGAAAGCCTGCTCGCCGATCCCAAGGAGCGCGCCGAGCATCTGATGCTGCTCGACCTCGGCCGCAACGATGTCGGCCGCGCCGCGATCGGCGGCAGCGTGACGGTAACCGACAGCTACACTGTCGAATTCTACAGCCACGTCATGCACATCGTATCGAACGTCATCGGCCGCATCGCGCCCGACAAGGATGCGATCGATGCGCTGTTCGCGGGCTTCCCCGCGGGCACGGTCAGCGGCGCGCCCAAGGTCCGCGCGTGCCAGATCATCGCCGAACTCGAAGCCGATGCCCGCGGGCCTTACGCAGGCGGCGTCGGCTATTTCGCCCCCGACGGCAATATGGACAGCTGCATCGTGCTGCGCACGGCGATTGTGAAAGATGGCGAAATGCATGTGCAGGCGGGCGCGGGCATCGTCGCCGACAGCGACCCCGCATACGAACAGCGCGAGTGCGAGGCCAAGGCCGGCGCGCTTTTTGCCGCGGCGCGCGAGGCCGTGCGACTGGCGGGAACGCCGGGTTACGGGCAATAGCTTGACCTGAACGGGCCGCGCGCTAGCGTCCCGCCATGCGCAAATTCCTCGCCCCGTTCGCCCTGCTGTTCGCCAGCGTCAGCCCCGCCCACGCCGAGCCCTGGCGCTTCAGTGTCGACGGCGCCGCCGGGGTCGATGCCGCGCTCGCCGACTTTACTTTCGCAAGCGGCGAGAAACTGCCCGAACTCACCGTCCGCTACATCACGCTCGGCAGTCCGCAATATGATGCCAAGGGTGACGTCACGAACGCCGTGATGATTCTTCACGGCACCGGCGGCACCGGAAAGCAGTTCTTCCAGCCGCAGTTCGCCGACGAACTGTTCGGTCCCGGTCAGCCGCTCGACACCGCCAGATATTACATCATCCTGCCCGACAATATCGGCCATGGCGGCTCGTCGAAGCCCAGCGACGGGCTGCGCATGAAATTCCCGCGCTACGACTATGAAGACATGGTCGATGCCCAATACCGGCTCCTCACCGAAAAACTCGGCGTGAAGAAGCTGAAGCTGATTCTCGGCACCTCGATGGGGTGCATGCACGCGTTCATCTGGGGCGAGAGACATCCCGGATTCGCCGAAAGGCTGGCCCCCTTCGCCTGTCTGCCCGTCGAGATCGCGGGGCAGAATCGCATGTGGCGCACGTTGTCGATCGACGCGATCAAGGCCGATCCGCTGTGGAAGGGCGGCAATTATCAGGAGCCGCCCGCTGCGGGCCTGCGCACCGCCGCCTCGCTCAGCATGATCGCGGGCGCGAATCCCTACGCACTGCAGGCCCAATATCCGACGCGCGAAGCCGCGGAGAAATACAAGGACGAGGCCTTTGCCCGCATCTACGGGCGCAACGACGCGAACGACACCATCTATCAACTCGACAGTTCGCGCACCTATAATCCCTGGCCGAACCTCGAAAAGATCAAGGTGCCGGTGCTCTGGATCAACTCGGCCGACGATTTCATCAACCCGCCCGCCTATGGCATCACCGAAAAGGCGGTCGCGCGCATGAAGACGACGAAATTCATCCTGATCCCGGCAACCCCCGAAACCAAGGGACATAGCACCCACACCTGGGCGAAATTCTGGAAGGATGATCTGGCAAAGCTGATGGCGGAGTGATGGCCCGCAAAGGAGAGATTGCCGGGTAAATAGTTCGTAAGACTTCCCCCGCTCCTGCAAAATCGGTAGTGCGCCCCCATGATCCTCGTCATCGACAATTATGACAGCTTCACCTTCAACCTCGTTCATTATCTGATCGAGCTTGGCGTCGACGTGCGCGTCGAGCGCAACGACGCACTCACCGCGGCTGACGCGCTCGCGACCGGCGCCGATGCGATCCTGATCTCGCCCGGCCCATGCACGCCGAACGAGGCGGGGATCAGCCTCGACCTCGTCGCGGCCTGCGCCGAAGCGCAGCGTCCGCTGCTCGGCGTGTGCCTTGGCCATCAGGCGATCGGCCAGCATTTCGGCGGCACCGTCCAGCGCGGCCATCTGATGCACGGCAAGACCTCGCCCGTCTGCCACGACAACAGCGGGCTGTACGCGGGCCTGCCCTCGCCCTTTCAGGCGACACGCTACCACAGCCTCGAAGTCGTCGAGATTCCCGCCGATCTCGTCATCAACGCGACGAGCGACGACGGCGCGGTCATGGGCTTTCGCCATGTCGAACTGCCGATTCACGGCGTCCAGTTCCACCCCGAAAGCATCGCGACCGAGCATGGCCATGCGATGCTCGCCAATTTCCTGAAGATCGCGGGGTTGCCGGTCGGCGAACGGAAGGCCGCATGAGCCGTTTCGGTCCGCTTCCCGACCCCGCCGGGCTATTGGAGCATGATCAGGCGGCCGACGCCTTTGCGACGATGCTCGACGGCGGTGCCAGCGACGAGAATATCGTCGAATTCCTGACCGCGCTGTCGGACCGCGGCGAAACGATGGTCGAAATCGCCGCCGCGGCGCAGGCGATGCGCGATCGGCTGATCCCGATCGACGCGCCGGCGGGCGCCATCGACGTGTGCGGAACCGGCGGCGACGGGCATCATACGCTCAACGTCTCGACCGCGGTGTCGATTGTCGTCGCTGCATGCGAGGTTCCGGTCGCAAAGCACGGAAATCGTGCCGCTTCTTCTAAATCGGGTGCTGCCGATACGCTGGAGGCGCTCGGCCTCGACATGGACCGCGCCGACAGACAGGCCGAGGCCCAGCTCGCCGACCTCGGTATCTGCTTTCTCTTCGCCGGGACGCGCCATCCCGCGATGAAGCGCATCATGCCGATCCGGAAGGCGATCGGACGGCGGACGATCTTCAACCTGATGGGCCCGCTCGCCAACCCGGCGCGTGTCACGCGCCAGCTCGTCGGCATCGCGCGTCCCGCCTATGTCCCCGTCTATGCCGAGGCGCTGCACCGGCTCGGAACCGGGCATTCGCGCGTCATTTCGGGCGACGAGGGTCTCGACGAGCTCTCGCTCGCGGGCGGCAACGAGGTCGCGGTGGTCACGCCCGAAGGTGTCCGCATGCAGCGCAGCGTCGCGGCCGATGCGGGGCTCCCGACGCGCTCGCTCGCCGAAATCCGCGGCGGCGACGCCGAATATAACGCGAAGGCGCTACGCCGCCTGCTCGAAGGTGAGCCCGGCGCCTATCGCGACGCCGTGCTCTATAACGCCGCCGAGGCGCTCATCGTCGCCGGCGCGGCCGATACGCTGATCGAAGGCGTCGAGGAAGCCGCCGAAGCGATCGACAAGGGCCTTGCCAACGCGCTGCTCAACTGCTGGATCGCCTACAAATGAACAAGCTCACGCAAATCCTCGCGACAAAGGCCGACGAGGTCGCCGAGCGCCGTGCGGTGCGCTCCTTTTCGGACCTCGACGCGATCGATGCCGGCCCCGTCCGCGGCTTTGCGGCGGCATTACGGGCGAAGATCGATGCGGGTGGCTTCGGCTTGATCGCCGAAATCAAGAAAGCCTCACCATCCAAGGGATTGATAAGACAGGATTTCAATCCCACGGACCATGCGCGCGCCTATGCTGCGGGCGGCGCGGCCTGCCTGTCGGTGCTCACCGACGCCCCCTATTTTCAGGGGCATGAGGATTATCTGGTCGCGGCGCGCGCAGCCTGCCCCCTGCCCGCGCTGCGCAAGGACTTCATGGTCGACCCGTGGCAGGTCGCCGAAGCCCGCGCGATCGGCGCCGACGCGATCCTGATCATCGTTGCCGCGCTCGACGACGGCGCGATGCGCGAGATCGAGGTCGCGGCTTTCGAACGCGGCATGGACGTTCTCGTCGAGGTCCATGACGAGGCCGAACTCGACCGCGCGCTGACCCGGCTGGAATCGCGCCTGATCGGGGTCAACAACCGCGACCTGCGCACCTTCGAAACCGACCTCGGCGTGACCGGACGCCTGGCAAAACTGGTCCCGCCGGGCACCCTGCTCGTCGGTGAAAGCGGCATTGCAAGCCATGCGGACTGCGAACGGCTGGCCGGATGCGGCGTGAAAGCCTTCCTCGTCGGCGAAAGCCTGATGCGACAGGATGACGTGGCAGCGGCGACGCGTGCGCTGCTGACGGGCGCCGCGGCGTGACGCGGCCGACGCACCTCGACGAAAGCGGGGCTGCGTCGATGGTCGATGTCGGTGCCAAGCCTGCAACGCCGCGCCGCGCGGTCGCCGGCGGGCGCATCACTATGTCGCCGTCCGCGCTCGAAGCGATCCGCAGCGGCAACGCGCCCAAGGGCGATGTCCTGTCGACCGCGCGCATCGCCGGGATCATGGCCGCCAAGCGCACCGCCGACCTCATCCCGCTCTGCCATCCGCTCGCACTGACGAGGGTCGGCGTCGAATTCGCGTGGGAAGCGAATGGCATCGCCGTCACTGCAACCGCTGCGACCACCGGGCCGACCGGGGTCGAAATGGAGGCGCTCACCGCCGCTTCGGTCGCGCTGCTCACGCTCTACGACATGGCGAAGGCGCTCGACCGCGCGATGATCCTCGGCGACATTCGCCTGCTCGAAAAGAGCGGCGGCCGCTCGGGCGACTGGCGCGCCGGATGAGCGGCCTGCTGCCGGTCGAGGAGGCGCAGGCCAGGCTGCTCGCGCTCCGGGATCCGCTTGCGAGCGACAATATCGCCTTTTCCGAATCGCTTGGCCGCTATCTTTCGAACGATATCTCCGCTTCGCGCGACCAGCCCGCCGCACCGCTGTCGGCGATGGACGGGTATGCAATCCGCTTCGGCGACCTGCCCGGACCCTGGGCCGTTATCGGCGAAACCGCCGCGGGCGCCGCCCCCGATCGATCGGTCGGCCCCGGCGAGGCGCTTCGGATCTTTACCGGCGCCATGCTTCCCGAGGGCGCCGATACCGTGATCGTGCAGGAAGATGTCACGCGCCGCGGCGACCGGCTGACACTGACGGGCGACGGTCCCGGCGCGCGCGGCCGCCATATCCGCGCGCGCGCCGCCGATTTTGCCGCCGGCGATTGCCTGCTTCCGGCTGGTACGCGGCTCACCCCCGGCGCAATCGCGGCGGCGGCGATGAGCGGCGCGGGCCAGCTCGCCGTCGGCCGCCGTCCGCGCGTCGCGATTCTGACGACGGGCGACGAACTGGTCCAGCCCGGGCGTCCGCTCGGTCCCGGCCAGATCCCGGACAGCAATGGCGTGATGCTCGCCGCGATGCTCGCCGGCGAGGCCGCGCCCCCCGTGCTGCCGCATCATATCCGCGACGACCGGGAAAGCCTTGCCAGGACTCTCAAGGAGTTGGCGCGACGTCACGACGTCATCGTCACCGTCGGCGGTGCGTCGGTCGGCGATCATGATCATGTGCGCGGCGCGCTCGATGATGCCGGCGGCCAGCTCGATTTCTGGAAGATCGCGATGCGCCCCGGCAAGCCGCTGATCGCCGGAACGATCGGCGACGCGATATTGCTCGGCCTGCCCGGCAACCCGTCGTCGGCCTTCGTCACGGCGACGCTGTTCCTTCTGCCGCTCGTTCGCCATCTCGCGGGTGCGCGCGATCCCCTGCCCCCCGTCCATCAGGCGCCGCTCGCCGCGCCGCTCCCCGAAGGCGGCACGCGCCGCGACTATCTCCGCGCGCAGATCGAAAGCGGCCGGCTGACGCCGCTCATCGGCCAGGAAAGCGGACGCACCCTTCCGCTTGCCTCGGCCAACGCGCTGCTGATCCGCGACATCGGCGCACCGGCGCGCGATGCGGGGGCGACAGCGGACTATATTGTCATCGCTTGACAAGTTCTGCTTTGTTCCACTATCGTTCTCAATATGTCCGGCCCGGGGTCCAGCCAGGCCATCATGGAGAACGACCGATGTTGACCGCAAAGCAGCATGAACTGCTCCACTTCATTCAGCAAAAGCTCGACGCGAGCGGTATTTCACCGTCGTTCGAGGAAATGAAGGAAGCGCTGGGCCTGAAGTCGAAATCGGGCATCCATCGGCTGATAAGCGCTTTGGAAGAAAGAGGTTTTCTCCGCCGCCTGCCCAACCGCGCCCGGGCATTGGAAGTGCTCAAGGTGCCCGACGCCGCCAGGCCGGCGATGCGTAACGATGGCGACAATGTCGTCCCGCTCCGCAAGCCCGCACCGGCGCTCAAGCCGATCGCAGCCAACGACGTCATCGAGGTGCCGCTCCACGGCAAGATCGCCGCCGGCGTGCCGATCGAGGCCTTCGAGGAGCACAATAATCTTGCGGTTCCCGCCGCGCTGCTCGGCTCGGGCGAACATTATGCACTCGAAGTGTCGGGCGACTCGATGGTCGAGGCAGGGATTTTCGATGGCGATTACGCCCTGATCCAGAAAGCGAGCACCGCGCGCGAAGGCGACATCGTCGTCGCGCTGGTGGACGGGCAGGATGCGACGCTCAAATATTTCCGCCGCGAAGGGCCGATGATCCGGCTCGACCCGGCAAACAGCGCCTATGAACCGCAGCGCTACCCGGCCGACCGCGTTATCGTGCAAGGTCGGCTGTCGGGACTTCTTCGTCGTTACCACTGAGTTGTTGCGGTAAACGCCACGGATGCCCGTCGCCCGCTTTCAGCGCGGCGACGGCCTCGGGCTTTTCGCCGAAATAAAGCGCCAGCCCACCGCTTTGGGACAGGCTGTCGCGATCGATCGTCATCCAGCGGCCCGCGCATTCGCGTGGTAGCCAGCGGTCACTGATCACCACATCGGCAGCGGCGCAGGCGGACGCCATCTCGGCGCCGTCGATCCGGTCGCGTCCGCGCGCTGCGAGGATGACGCGTCGCGTGGTACCACCGCCCTGACTCCAGCGGCAGAAGTCGCGATTGCATTCGACGTGATCGAGTTCGGCCAAGGCGGCAAGCGGAGCGTCGGTCCCGGCCGCTTCCGCCAGGGTGTCGCGGATATAGTCGCCCGCCCGATCGCGGAGCAGGGCATAGTTGCCATCGGGCAGCGCGGCGGCGATATGCCGGCCATCGCCCGTGACGAGCAGGTCGGGGCGGGGCTGGAAAAGCAGCGCGGCCATCCCGATGATCAGCGGCACCGCCCCGGCGCGGCGCCAGCCTGTCTTCCATAGCAGCAACCAGAGCCCGCCGAAAACAGCCAGAGCGAAGCCCCAGCGCGGAAAGCTTGGCATCGTCGCAACAGCTCCCGGTGCGCCCGCGACGCCATGCGCCAGGCCGATCAAGGCGAGCAGCGCCTGTTCGGCGATCCACCAGAAGGGGGCGCCCAGCCCGACACTGTCGAACAGCAAAGCGAGCGCCTCGGCGGGCATGATGACGAAGGTGGTCAGCGGAATCGCGACCACGTTTGCGAGCGCGCCATAAAGCCCCGCCTTGTGGAAATGAAACAGCGCGATCGGCGCGAGGGCCACTTCGACGGCAAGCCCGGTGACGAGTAATCCGGCAATGCCGCGGCCCAGGCGGAACACCGACGGTTCGTCCCGCCGGGCGAGGAAGCCGCGCATGGGCCGGCTTTCATGAAGTGCGATGATCGAGGTAACGGCGGCGAAACTCAACTGGAAGCTTGGTCCGGCCAGCGATTCGGGGCGCCAGATCAGCACGATCAGCGCGCCCGCCGCAACGAGCCGCAGGGTCAACGCCTCGCGGCCGAGGAGGAAAGCGACGAGGACGAGCAGCGCCGCGATGAACGAGCGCAGCGTCGGCACCTCCGCCCCGGCAAGCAATGTATATCCGCCCCCTGCGAACGCCCCGGCCGCTGCAGCCAGCGGCAACACGTAACCCGCGAGTGCGAGCCGCCGGTTCAGCGCGAGGAGCCGCATCGTCAGCAGCATCGCAAAGCCTACAACCGCCGTCACATGGAGCCCGCTGATCGACAGAAGATGCGCAAGTCCGCTGCGGCGCATCGCTTCTTCGTCGGCCTCGCTGATCGCGCCGCGATCGCCCGTCACGAGCGCCGCGGCGATGCCCCCCGGCGATCCCGCGACCTGATCATGGATATGCGCGCTTAGCCGGGTACGCAGAGGCGGGGCACCCGCACCGCTCGCCGGCACGCGCGAAACATCGCCCAGCACCGTTCCGACCGCGCCGATGCGGTCGAACCAGGCGCGCTGCGCGAAGTCATAACCGCCCGGCAGGCTTGCGGTCGGGGGCGGCATCAGGCGCGCGCGAACGCCGATCGTCTCGCCACCCGCGAGGCTCTCTGCCTGTTCGCTGCGCAAGGTCAGCCGCACGCGTGGCGGCAGATCGCTTCGCCGCTGCGGCCGCACGATGACGCGCACCTGCCCTTTCGCGGGAAGCGGTTCGGCGCGCTCGACGACAGCGGAAAATCCGGTCGTTACCGGCGCGGCCAGCACCGGCGCCGCGACCCATAATGCGCGGCCCCAGATGAGCAGAACCCCCGTCGCCACCACTCCGCATCCAACGAAAATCGCGCGACCAAGGCGGCTTTGCCAACCGACCAGCAAGCCCGCGAGCAGCCCCGCCGCGAGCAGCATAAGCAACCCGATCCAGTGCGTCCGGGTCGGCAACGCGAACCATGCGGCGATCCCGAGGCCGAGCGCGACGGGAAGCCAAAGTCCGATCCGTTCGCGCTCGGCCTCCAGCCGTGCCTCGATCGCCTCGGCCAGCCTTCGCAAGATACTTGCCCAGCGCGCGGCAATGGGCGTTTGAAGCTGCCTTGTCGCCATGCTAGGGGCACCCCCGATCCCCGCCCGGAAGGGTGGCAAAGTGAGTGAAAGAGGCCAGAGTGGCAATCGAAAACCAAACCAAAGTGGCAGAAGCGACACCGGAAGCGACGGGCGCCGACGTGGTGACGCGCTTCGCCCCCTCGCCGACCGGCTATCTGCACATCGGCGGCGCACGCACCGCGCTGTTCAACTGGCTCTTCGCCCGCCATCACGGCGGGAAATTCCTGCTGCGCGTCGAGGATACCGATCGCGCTCGCTCGACCGATGCCGCGATCGACGCGATTCTCGACGGGATGCAGTGGCTCGATCTCGATTGGGACG
>JALDYH010000148.1:0-10249 GCA_032154175.1 Sphingopyxis sp.
TCCCGACATAATATTCTATGGGAGGCTGGGCGGGGGAGCGGGCCGGTGCCGTCTATCTAACGCTCAGTCGCCCGGCGGATCGGCGATCATTGCGGTGAACTGGCATTCGGTCGCCAGCTGGCCGCCCAGCATCGCCTTGCCTTCGAACTTGCAGATATTCCGCTTCGCCTGAAGGATGGTGACGTGGAGGTCGAGCAGGACGCCGGGTTCGACGGGCTTGCGGAACTTCACGCCGTCGATACCCATGAAATAGACGAGCTTGCCCGAACCGCCGAGACCAAGCGATTCGACCGCCAATATGCCGCCGGCCTGCGCCAGCGCCTCGACGATGAGGACGCCGGGCATGATCGGCCGGCCGGGGAAATGCCCCTGGAAAAAGGGCTCGTTCATCGTCACCGCCTTGACCGCGTGGATCGAGGTGTCCTTCACCATCGATTCCACCCGGTCGACGAGCAGCATCGGATAACGATGCGGCAGCAGCGTCAGGATCCGGCGGATGTCCACCGGGCCCATTGCACCATCCGGATTTTCCCCGTCCGACATGCGGCTTAGCGGGTCGTCGGTGCGGTGCCCGTCGGCGCCGGAGCCGGCGTTGCGGGGCGTGCACCCTGCGCGGCGCGGGCCTGATCCATCAGCTGCTGGTTGCGCTGCTGGACGAGCTGGCCGGCCTGATAGCCCGCCGGAACAGCGGTCGACACGGTGGGCAGCAGACGGTTGAGTTCGGCGACCACTGCGTCGGTGATGTCGACATTGTTTTCGCGGGCAATCACCGCTTCGGGGTTGACCAGCAGGTCGATCTTCTTCGCGGTCATCGCGGCCTTGATCGCCTCGTTCATGCGGATGCTGATCTGATCCTCGACATAGGCGATGGCGAGGTCGACCGGCGCACCGATCTGACCGAGTTCGGTCTGCGCCGCGCGCTGCTTGTCCTGCACGGCCTTGCCGGCGGCGGCAACCGCTGCCTCGTTGCGCGGGGTCTTTTTGATTTCTTCGTTATATTTCGCGATCAGGACGTTGACTTCGGCCTGCAACGTCTGGCCGCGCGATTGTTGCTGATCGATCTGCGCCTTGTAGGTCGTTTCGATCTGCGTCGACGCAGTCTGGAAAGCGTTCGAGCGCGCGGCCGCGACACGGACGTCGGCGACGCCAACACCCTTTGCCTGCGCGATGGCCGGAGCCGACATGATAGGCGAAACCGACAGCGTGGCAACCGCCAGCGCCGAGGCGACAAGGATTTTCTTCATCAGAATTGGGTTCCTACATTGAATGAGAAGCGTTTGGTATCATCGCCCTCTTCTTTACGAAGGGCGTAAGCGAAGTCGATCCGGAAGGGACCGAAAGGAGAGTTCCAGTTGACCCCGGCGCCGATGGACACGCGCGGCATCCACGTGTCGCCGAAGAAGCGTTCCTCGAACGGCGCGAGTGGCGAGAAGCCGGTGGCGCAGGTCTCATACCGGCCCGACGGCGTGCCGTCGGAGTTGGGAGTGTTCGTCGCAAAAGTCTGCTCACCGGTGGTGGCGTTCCGGCACAGATATTTGGTCAGATTGTCGGCAGGATCGCGGAAGTTCGCCAGCGTCGTCAGCTGCGGCCGGCGCACACTGAACACCGAACCGACGTCGAGGAAGATCGACGGTCGCAGCCCCATTTCTTTCGCGCCGGTGCCCAGCGGAATATCGATTTCGAGCCGGCCCTGATAATAAGCGCGGCCGCCGAGCGCGTCGTCGATCTGCCCGCGATCGTTGGTCGTGGTATCGAGGACCGGGTTGGCGGGATCGGTCAGATCGACCGAGCCGTAGCGGATGACGCGCGGACCGACGCCGCGAATGTCGAAGCCGCGCATCTGCGGTTCGCCGAGGAAGAAGCGGTCGGTCAGGCGGACCTTGTCGCTGGTCGGGGTCGGGCGCCCGCCGAACGGATAGATATAGCCGCCCTCGGCCGAAATATTGAGGATGAAGCGGCTGCCAAGGTTGAAATGCTTGCTTCCCGACAGGCGCGTGCGGACATATTTGACGCTGCCGCCGAGACCGGCGAAGTCCTGGCTGAGCGAGAGCGACTGGCCGCGCGTCGGGCGGATGCGGTTATCGCGGTCGTCATAGGCGAGCGTATAGCCGAGCAGCGAGGTCGTGCGGTTGCCGATCGCGTCGCAGAGGTAGCGGCCGGCCACGAGCGGGTCGCATTCGTCGCCGAAATAATAGATCGACTTGTCGAGCGTCACATCGTCGAAGTTGATGCTGTAGCGCGCGAAGAAGGACATAAATTCGGTCAGCGGCACGCCGGCGTTGACCTGAACGCCGGTCGTGACCTGCTGGAACGTCGTCCGGCGGTCGTTGTTGATGAAGTTGAACGAGTTCAGATCGCGGCGATAGACGCTGCCGCCGACCGAGATATTCCGATCGAACAGATAGGGTTCGGTGAAGCCGAGTTCGATCGACTTCGAGTAGCTCGAATAGTTGACCGATGCCTGAAGCTGCTGACCGAGGCCGCGGAAATTGCGCTGGCGGATCGACGCCTGGAGCAGGAAATTCTCGATCGACGAGAAACCGGCCGACAGCGACAGTTCGCCGGTCGGCTTTTCCTCGACATTGGTTTCGAGGATGATGCGGTCGGGGGCGCTGCCTTCCTTGCGCTCGATTTCCAGATTTTCCTGGAAATAGCCCAGGCTGTTGATGCGGTTCTCGGTGCGCTTGATACCGAAGCTGTTGAACGCATCGCCTTCGTTCAGGCGGAATTCGCGGCGCACGACCTTGTCGTGGGTCAGCGTGTTGCCATTGACGTCGATGCGCTCGACATAGGTACGCGGGCTTTCGCCGACGTTGAAGGTGATCGCCATCGTCCGCGTTTCGGGATCGCGGCGGAATTCGGGATTGATGTCGGCAAAGGCATAGCCGAACAGGCCCGCGGTCTCGCTCAGGCTTTCGACCGTGTCCTCGACCTGCTTCGCGTCGTACCAGTCGCCGGTCTTCATCGGCAGCAGCTTTTTCAGCATCTCGGGCTGGAAATCGCGGATTTCGCTCTTCACGTCGACGTCGCCGAACTTGTAGCGTTCGCCTTCCTCGACCACATAGGTGATGATGAAGTCCTGCTTGTTGCTCGTCAGCTCGGCGACCGCCGAAATCACGCGGAAATCGGCATAGCCGTTGGTCAGGTAGAAAAGGCGCAGCTTCTGCTGGTCATAGGCGAGACGATCGGGGTCGTAGCTGGTGTTCGACGACAGGATCGTCATCAGGCTCGACTGCTTCGTCGCCATCTCGTCCTTGAGATCGCCGTCGCTGAACTTCTCGTTGCCGATGATGTTGATCTGGCGGACCTTCGACTTCGGCCCCTCGTTGATTTCGAACACGACATCGACGCGGTTCTGGTCGAGCGACACCATCTTGGGCTCGACCGTCGCGGCGAAGCGCCCCTGGCGCTTGTAGAGTTCGATGATACGCGCGACATCGGCGCGAACCTTGGAGCGGGTGAAGATCTGGCGCGGCGCAAGCTTGATCTCGGGCCGGATCTTGTCTTCCTTGAGGCGCTTGTTGCCTTCGAGGATGACGCGGTTGATCACCGGGTTCTCGGTGACCTGAATCTGCAGCGCACCGGCGTTGTCGGTGATCTGGAAATCCTTGAAGAGTTCGGTCGCGGCGAGATCCTTCAGCGCCTGATCGAGCACCGAGCGGTCATATTGCTGACCGACGCGCAGGCGCAGGTACGACAGGATCGTCTGCGCCTCGAGCCGCTGGTTGCCGACGACGGTGATCGACTGGACCGTCGTCGCGGCCGGGGCCGCTTCGGGGGCCGGCGCCGGGACGGTGGGAGCGGGGACGGGCGGCGGCGCGACTTCCTGCGCCATCAGCGGCGTCGCGAGCATTGTGCCAGCCATAAGAAGCACCGACAGCTGCGTCCGCGCAGAGAATTTGTGTGAGGCCACGCTGTTCATCCCGAAAAAATAACTCAAAAGCGACAAACCCGCCTGACCGCGGGTTCGCGCGCAACTCCCTGCCCCAGACTCGCTAGCCAATCAAGCGGGCGATCCCGTCCCACACGCCAATTGAGCCCAAATCATTGAAAGTCACGACCAGCATAAGGCTCACGATTGCCGCAAAGCCGAATCGAAACGCCCATTCCTGCGCCTGCGGCGGCGCGGGGCGGCGCCGGATCGCTTCATAGGCGTAGAAGAGCAAATGGCCGCCATCGAGCATCGGCAATGGCAAGAGATTGATGAACCCCAGATTGATGGAAATGAATGCAGTGAAGGAGATCAGGGTCACGATGCCCAGCGCCGCAACTTCGCCCGACTGCTTGGCGATCCGCACCGGTCCGCCCATGTCCTTGACCGACCGCTGACCCGTCAGAAACTGGCTGAGGATATTTCCGGTCAGCCGCACCATGTCCCAAGTCTGCCTGGCACCGGCTTGCAGCGCGGTCACGGGGCCTGCCGCCGTCAGCACGGGCGGTCCCGGCAGAATACCGATAATCGCGCGCTCGCCCTTGTTCCCGAACCGGTCGGTTTCCGAAATGACCCGGGGGCGCAACGTCACATCGAGCTGTTCGCTGCCGCGCTGGATCAACAGGTTTGCAGGCTTGCCCAGATCGAACGCCACCGCGACGCGGACATCCGAAAAATCGTCCATCCGTCGCCCGTTGATGGCAGCGACGCGGTCGCCCGCGCGCAGCCCTGCCTCTTCGGCGGCGCTTCCGGCCTGTACCGCAGAGATCACGGGCGGCGTGGTCGGAATCCCATAGACCAGATTAAAACCGGCAAAAATCAGGATCGCGAACAGGAAGTTGGTCATCGGGCCCGCGAGTACGATCAGCGCGCGCTTCCACACCGGCTGCGCGGGAAATGTGTGTAATTTCTGCTCGGCAGGCAATTGCTGCCATGTCGCATCGGGCTGACTGACCGCATCGCGGTCGCCTGCGAACTGGACATAGCCGCCGAGCGGCAGCCAGCCGATCTTCCATTCGGTGCCGCGCTTGTCGGTCCAGCCGAGGATCTTGCGGCCGAAACCGATCGAAAAGGTATCGGCCTTCACCCCGCACCAGCGGCCGACGATATAATGGCCATATTCATGTACGAAGACGAGCGGCCCCAGCACCGCGAGAAACGCGATCGGATAGAGCCAAAACGGTACGTCAAGCATGTTCATATTGGTCCACAAAATGCCGGGCAGCCGCGCGGGATGCGGCATCGACGCTGAATATGTCCTGAAGCGATGCCGGCACCGCCGGTGCCTCGGCATCGATCACGCGGCGCACCGTATCGACGATCGCGGGGAAGGAAATGCGTCCCGCGAGGAAGGCGGCGACCGCCACCTCGTTCGCGGCGTTGAGCTGCGCCGGGCGTGCCCCACCCTCGGCAATCGCGGCGCGGCAAAGCGCGGTCGCGGGAAAGCGGACCTCGTCGGGCGCCTCGAAATCGAGCCGGGCGATGCCGGCGAGGTCGAGCGGCGCGCACGGGGTGGCCATCCGCTGCGGCCAGGCGAGCGCGCTGCTGATCGGGATCCGCATGTCGGGGGAGCCGAGCTGCGCGAGCGTCGAGCAATCGATATATTCGACGAGGCTGTGGATCACCGATTGCGGATGGACGAGGATCTCGATCCGTTCGAGTCCGACAGGAAACAGGTGATGCGCCTCGATCAGCTCCAGGCCCTTGTTCATCATCGTCGCCGAATCGACGCTGATCTTGGCGCCCATCGACCAATTGGGATGCGCGACCGCCTGCGCAGGGCTCACGCGCGCCATGTCCTCGGCGCTCATTGTGCGGAACGGGCCACCGCTGGCGGTCAGGATGATGCGGCGCACCTGATCGATGCGTCCGCCCGCGAGGCACTGGAAGATCGCATTATGCTCGCTGTCGACCGGCAGGATCGTCGCGCCGGAGGTGCGTGCCGCGGCGGTCATCAACTCGCCTGCCGAGACCAAAGCTTCCTTGTTGGCGAGCGCGATGTCGTGGCCCGCCTCGAGTGCGGCCATCGTGGGCGCGAGGCCCGCGGTGCCGACGATCGCGGCCATCACCAGATCAGCCGGCTGCCGCGCGACGGCGACGAGCGCCTCGGCGCCCGCGGCGGTTTCGATGCCGGTACCCGCCAGCGCCTCTTTCAGCGCGCCGTGAAGCGCTTCATCGGCGATCACCGTGATGTCGGGCCGGAATTCCTTCGCAAGCTTCGCAAGTTCCGCCACATCGCTGTTCGCGGTCAGCACCCCGACGGTCCAGGCCTCGCCATCACGCCGAACAAGATCGAGGGTCGATTGCCCGACCGATCCCGTCGCGCCGAACAGCGAGAGGCGGCGCGTCATGTCAGCCGGCCGCCCGCACAGCGATCTGGCCGGCGAACGCCAGCGCGCCGAGCAGCAGCGCCACCGGCAAGACGCCGTCGACACGGTCGAACAGGCCGCCGTGGCCGGGAATGAGCTTGCCCGAATCCTTGACTCCCGCGCGGCGCTTCATCCAGCTTTGCGCGAGATCGCCCAGCTGCGCGAGCAGGCCCATGAACAGGCCGATCCACAGCGGCACGCCGACGATGCCGGCGCGGTCGCCGATCGTCGCGCTGGCGATCAATGCCGCGACCATGCCGCCGATCAGCCCCGACCAGGTCTTTGACGGGCTGATTTTCGGTGCGAGACGCGCACCGCCAAAGGCACGGCCGGCGAAATAGGCGCCGATATCGGTCGCCCAGACCATGCCGAAGACCCAGAGCGCGGCGGTCATGCCAAGCGCGTCGCGGATGAACCAGAGCCCCGCCATCGCGCCGAGAACGAGGATCGGGCCAAGAATGGCAAGCGCCGTCCTGGCACCGCTGCCGAAGGTCATCGCGCGAACCAGCGCGAACCATTCGACGAGGACGAGCGCGCCACCGACGAGCAGCAGCAGCCCGAATGCAAGGCCACCGAACCACAGCGCAGTGCCCGCGATGGCAAAGAGTATGATCGCCGACCCGATCCGTGCCCAAAGGTCCGATTTACCCGCTGCCGCCATGAACTAAAGCCCCCCGTAGCGGCGGTCGCGCCGCGCAAATTGGTCAAGCGCCGCCTTGAGATCGGCCGGCTTGAAATCGGGCCACAAGGTGTCGGTAAAATAGAGTTCGGCATAGGCCGACTGCCACAGCAGGAAATTCGACAGCCGTACTTCGCCCGAGGTGCGGATGAGCAGGTCGAGCGGGGGCATGTCGGCGGTGTCGAGATGCGCCGCGATCGTTTCCTCGGTGATCGCGCCCCCTGCTGCGGCAGCGGTCGCGGCGCGCACCAGCTCGTCCTGCGCGCCATAGTTGAGCGCCACCGCCAGCGTGGTGCGCTTGTTCCCCGACGTACGTTCGAGCGCATTGTCGATCAGCGCGACGACGTCGGGCGCGAGCGCGCGCCAGTTGCCGATCACTTTCAACTTCACATCGTTCGCGGCGAATTCGTCGAGGTCCGACAGGATGAAACGCTTCATCAGCCCCATCAGGTCGCTGACCTCCTCCTCGGGCCGCTTCCAGTTTTCGGAACTGAAGGCATAGAGCGTCATCGCCTCGATGCCGAGGTCGCCCGCGGCGCGCACGATCGTACGCACCGCCTCGACCCCGGCCTTGTGACCGGCGACGCGGGGCAGCAGGCGCTTTTTGGCCCAGCGGCCATTGCCGTCCATGATGATGGCGACATGGCGTGCGCCGTGATCGGGAACAGTCACAGGAAGAACCTAAAAACCCGTTCGCCCCGAGCTTGTCGAAGGGCCGTTCTTTCTTTCGGAAGAAAAGGACGGGGCTTCGACAGGCTCAGCCCGAACGGAAGAGAGGTAAGCGCGGACAAGCACTAGCCCAGGATTTCCTTTTCCTTGGCGGTCGCGGCGGCGTCGAGTTCGGCTATCGTCGCGTCGGTCAGCTTCTGCACCTCGGTTTCGTGGCGCTTGCGCTCGTCCTCGCTGATTTCCTTCTTGTTCTCGTCGGCCTTGAGATTGTCCATGCCATCGCGGCGGACGTTGCGCACCGCGACGCGCGCCTTTTCGGCATATTGGCCGGCAAGCTTCGACAGCTCCTTGCGGCGCTCCTGCGTCATCTCCGGGATAGGCAGGCGCAGCATCTGACCGTCGACGATCGGATTGAGACCAAGGCCCGCCGAGCGGATCGCCTTGTCGACGGGGCCGACGTTCGACTTGTCCCACACCTGCACCGACAGCATGCGCGGTTCGGGGGCGCTGACCGAGGCGACCTGGTTCAGCGGCATGTGGCTGCCATAAACCTCGACCGTCACGGGATCGAGCAGCGCGGTGTGCGCGCGGCCGGTGCGCAGGCCCGCGAGGTCGCTCTTCAGCGATTCGACCGCGCCATGCATGCGGCGTTCGAGGTCGGCCTTGTCATATTTCGCCATCTGTCTTTCCTCTCTTAAGCGTGCCCGGCGGCGTCGCTGACGACGGTCGAGACACCCTCGCCCGCCAGCACCCGCGCCAGATTTCCGGGTTCGCGAATATTGAACACCACGATCGGGATATGATTGTCGCGGCACAGCGCCACCGCGCTGGCATCCATCACCTTCAGATTGTCGGCGAGGACGCGATCGTAACTCAGCGTATCATAACGGACCGCAGTCGGATCCTTCTTGGGATCGGCGTTGTAGACACCGTCGACGCTCGTGCCCTTCAGCAGCGCGTCGCACTTCATTTCGGCGGCGCGGAGCGCGGCGCCGCTGTCGGTCGTGAAATAGGGCGCGCCGACGCCGGCGGCGAAGATCACGACGCGGCCCTTTTCCATATGGCGCTCGGCGCGGCGGCGGATCACCGGCTCGCACACCTTGTCCATTTCGATCGCCGACTGGACGCGCGTTTCCACGCCAAGCTGCTCGAGCGCATTCTGCATCGCGAGCGCGTTCATCACGGTGGCGAGCATGCCCATATAGTCGGCCTGCGCGCGGTCCATGCCCTTGGCTGCACCCGCCATGCCGCGGAAGATGTTGCCGCCGCCGATCACGAGGCAGATTTCGAGGCCGCGACCTTTGGCTTCCTTGACCTCGGCGGCCATACTCGCAACGGTTTCGGGATCGATGCCGAACGGGCTGGAGCCCATCAGCGCCTCGCCCGACAGTTTCAGCAAGATGCGTTTCATGCCGGGCAGAGCCATGATCGGGGGAACCTTGTGTAATCGATGAATAAGCGAATGGCGCGCACCCTAGAGCGGGCACGCGCCATTGCCAAGCGGACTACCGCGATGAACGCGGCAATCCGGATCTTCTTTTTCAGACGCCGGCGACGGCCGCGACTTCCGCCGCGAAATCGCTTTCTTCCTTCTCGATGCCCTCACCGAGCTGGAAGCGGGTGAAACCCTTGAGCGTGATCGTCGCGCCGACATCCTTGCCGGCGGCGGCGACGACTTCGGCGACCGGGGTCTTGCCGTCCATCACGAACAGCTGCGACAGCAGCGCGTTTTCCTTGCGGAACTTCGCGATGCCGCCGTCGACCATCTTGGCGACGATGTCGGCGGGCTTGCCCGACTGGGCAGCCTTTTCTTCGGCGATCGCGCGTTCGCGGGCGACCAGGTCGGCGTCGAGGTCGTCGCCGTTCAGCGCCAGCGGGTTCGCGGCGGCGACGTGCATCGCGAGCTGCTTGCCGAGCGGTTCGAGAACGTCGGCACCGGCGGTCGATTCGAGCGCGACGAGCACGCCGATCTTGCCCATGCCGGGTGCGGCGGCGTTGTGGACATAGCCCGTGACGACGCCCGAGTTCACCGAGACGATGGTCGAACGGCGCAGCGACTGGTTCTCACCGATCGTCGCGATGTTGCTGGTCAGCTTTTCCGCGACGGTTTCGCCGCCCGGATAGGCTGCAGCGCCGAGCGCTTCGATATCCGAGATATTGCCGGCGAGCGCGACCTGCGTCACGTCGCGGACGAATTCCTGGAACTGCTCGTTCTTGCCGACGAAGTCGGTTTCGCTGTTCACTTCGACCATCGCGCCGCGCGTGCCGTCGGTGGCGACGCCGACGAGGCCTTCGGCGGCAACGCGGCCGGCCTTCTTGGCGGCGGCGGCGAGACCCTTGGTGCGCAGCCAGTCGATCGACGCTTCGATGTCACCGTTGTTTTCGGCGAGCGCCTTTTTGCAGTCCATCATGCCTGCGCCCGTGCGGTCGCGCAGTTCCTTGACGAGAGCGGCCGTAATTTCAGCCATGGAGTGATCCTTTCAAAAGGGGCGAGCCCATCTGGCCCGCGGGACGCCCGCGCGCATGGCGGGGCGATAAGTCAAAGGGATGACAGGGACGGCGCGGGCCTTGCCGCGCCGTCCCGTCATGCCCGAGCGATTA
>JALDYH010000149.1:0-10245 GCA_032154175.1 Sphingopyxis sp.
CGGTCGCGAAGGGCAGCGCGATCGGGTTCGCCTGGCTGACGATATGATGGTTGACCCCGTACAGCCTTTCGAGCCGCTTGGTCGGGATGTCGTGCGTGACCGACCCGTCGACCCAGCGCCGGTCGGGCTGGTACGGAATACGCTCGCCCTTGTCGTCGCGCGCCATCAGCATCACCGGCGGGAAGACGCCGGGCACCGCGCACGAAGCGAGCACGGCTTCGCGGATCAGGACGTTGGGCGCGGTGATCGCATTGAGCAGGCGGCCGTTCTGATGCTTTTCGGCGGGCGCGACCGAGACGTTGAGGTGGCGGCCGCTGACCTCATATGCCTCCTGAAACGTCAGGTCGGGGATCAGGTCGGCGAGCCGCTCGCGGACCTCGTCGGGCGCGAGGCGCCGCTGTTCGGGGTCGCGGCTCGGGTTGGCGAGGCGCTCGCTTTCGAGGAAGGCGCCGATGTCGGTATTCTTGCGCGTGCAGACGACCGCGGCGACGATCGACCCGCCGCTCGCGCCCGACATGATCGCGGGCAGCACACCCTCTTCCCACAAAGCCTTCACGACGCCGATGTGGAAGAAGAGGAAGCTGCCCGATCCCGACAGCAGCAGCGCCGAGCGGCCATAGCAATGCTGCGCCCGGCGGAAGAAGTCGCGCTTCTCTTCACGCGGTATCGCGCGCGACGCGGCAATCTTGTCGAGCGACGCGACGACTTCGGCGACATAATCTTCGACCAGCTTCTTCGTGCCGAAACGCGCCTTCTGATAAAGCCGCTCGTGCCCCATGCCGTCGATATTGCCGTGGATGCCTTCGTTAAGGACGAAGAGCAGCCCCTTGACGTCACCGGCCGCCGACAGCTTGCGCAATTTTTCGAGCCGCGCGCGGATCGCCTTGTAATCGAAATGCTTGCTTTCGTCGGCGTCGCGCCACGCCTGCAGCCCCGATTTCTTATCATGCTCGCGGGCCGCCTTGGCCCATGCGGCATAATCAGTTGCGGTCACAAGATCGCGGTCGGCGCTGAGCGTCGGGGTAAAGAGCATTCGGTAATCCTGCGAGAGCATGGTTTATTTTTTACGAGTCTTGCCGGTTGCGTTCGCTTTAGCAACCGGTTTCACAGGGGGCTTGGCGGCAGGTTTTGGGACGGCTTTCGCTTTCGGCTTGGGCTTGGGCGCGGGTTTCGGCGTTGCCGTAGCGGCTTTCACCTTCTCCGGCTTCGGCACTGCCGCCATCAGGTCGGCGAAACTTTCCTCGATGCACTCGCGGAAAAAGGCGATGTCGGGCATCACCGCGCGTTCGGAGATGAGCGAGAAAGCGATCCGGCCGTTATAGCTGGGGGTCGCGACGAACAGCCCCATATTGTTCGCGAGCGGCGCCATGCCGTGCTGCTGCACCAGTTGCGCGCCCGCGAGGTAGAGCGGCACCTGCGCGCCCGGCACGTTCGAGATGAACAGGTTGGTCCCGCGCACCGCGAAGCGCTCGCTGGTCACCAGCCGCGCGACCGCCGCCATCGTCGCGCCCGGAATATGCTGCGACAGGTCGGTCATGATCCGCGCGCTGACCCCCGCTTTCGCCTCCTTCGCCTCGACCGTATAGTCGCGCACCGCGGCGAGCCGTTCGAGCGGATCGGCGATGTCGGTGCGGATCGGCACGCTCATCGCCGACACCTGATTGCCGGGCTTCGATGCCTTGCCGCCCTTCCCGCGCAGATTGATCGGCGCGACCGCGACGAGGCTGTCCTTCGGCAATTCCTTGTGTTTCGCGAGATATTTGCGCAGCGCGCCGCCGACTGTCGTCAGAACGACGTCGTTGACCGTTACACCGGGCACTTTCTTGCGGATTTCGGCGACGTCGGCGAGCGCGACCGTCGTCGCGTCGAACATCTTGTGCGGCCCCACCGGCACGTTGAAGCGCGTTTCGGGAACGCCCGCGGTCATGCCGCCCTCGGCGATCGACTTGCGCGCCGACGAGATGATCGCGGGCGACATCTTCATCAGCGCGTTCATGAACTTGACCGGCGACTGCATCGACGCCGACCAGGCGCGCGAGAGCGTCTCGGTGCTCGACGGCGCCTTGCCGAGTTCCTCGACCGGCGGCGGTTCGGGGATTGCTGGCGTGCCCTTCGCGTCGATATCGCTCATCGCGATAAAGGCATGCGCCCCCGACGCACCATCGACCGCCGCATGGTGGACGCGGTGGAGCATCGCGAAGCTGCCCTTCGGGATACCCGGGATGCGGTCGAGCCCTTCGATGATGTAGATGTCCCACAGCGGGCGGTTCATATCCATCGGCTTCGAAAACCAGCGCGCGACCGCGATGCAGAACTGCCGCCAGTCGCCGGGCTCGGGCAGGCGCGCGTGGCTCATATGCGCCTCGATATCGAAATGCTCGTCCTCGACCCAATAGGGATGGTCCATGTCGAACGGCAGGCGGTAGAGCCGGCGCTTGAACAGCGGCGAGGTGTCGACGCGGCTTTCGACGTGGCGGATGATATCCTTGAACCGCACGAAGCCGCCCGGCGCGGTCGACGGGTCATAGATATAGACGCCCATGATGTGCGTCAGATTGTTGGCGGTCTGGGTATAGAGGAACTGGGCGTCCTGCGCGCTGAGCTGTTTGAGCATTTATCCTCCTGAACCCGGCAAGCGGTCGGCAAGCGCGACGGTTGAAAGCCGCATCGTTTCCATGACGTTGGCAAGGCCGCGCAGTTCCATCAGCAGCGCACGGCGCGCCGCGAGATTCACCGGCGTAGCCTCCTCGGCGAGCCCCATATGCCGCATCAGCGACAGACCGTTGGCAAAGAGCAATTTCCCGATCGCCGCCTCGCTGCTGATCCGGCGGAGCAGCCAGGCCTGGCGTCCTTCGACGAGCGCCGCGTCGAGCAGCGCTTTTTCATCAACGGCATCGCCGGGTCTGGCACGCGCAAGCTGTTCGGCGACGACCGAATAGGCTTCGGCAAAGGGCAGCAGGATCGCGTGGCCGACGACGGGCTGGCAGCGCCGGATAAGCTGCGCAATGCCGCGGTCGCCGCTCGCGAGACGGCGGTCCCATACGGGATCGATACGCGCGAGTTCGGCCTCCAATGCAGCGCGATGTTCATCGCGGGGCGGATAGAAGAATTCGAATTTGAACAGGTCGCGAAGGCGGTCGATCTTCGCCCAGAAGGCGGCTGTCGCATCGCCGCTGTCGCCATCGCGCAGCTCGAACAGCGCAAGTTCGATCATCGCGCGGTCGAGGAAATGATGCGCGATGATGTTACGGTAATAGCTCGCCATCGGATGCTTCGCGGGCTCGATCGAATAGACATTCTCGCTGCCCGCTTCGTAGCGGGCCAGCAAGCCGCTCGTGACCAGCGTGTCGACGGTCGCCGACAGCGCGGTGTCGTCGCCGCTTTCGAGTTCGCTGCTGAGGCGAATGTCGCGCGCCCGCGCCCAGTCGGTCACCGCGCCGATCGCGCCGAGCAGTTCGGCTGACGTCGCCCCGCGCGGCGCCATGCCGAGCAGGATCAGGCACATCACCGAGGTGACGGTCAGCGGGGTGACGCGGTTCGCCTCGACCGCGACGGCGAAGGCGATCTTCTCCAGCGCGCGCTTGTCGTCGGGGCCGGGCGCGTCCTCGATCACCACCGGGTTTCCGATGTCGAGCCGGATGCGGCCCGAGGGTTCCTTGAGGCTCTTCATATAGCCGAGAAACCACGACAGGCTCTCGGGCTTCTTGTTCCGCCCGGTCTGCTCGGCCGCATATTCCTCGACATCGCGGATCAGGTCGAAGCTGGTGACGAAGGGCACGAAATGCACGTCGCGCGTGCCCGTCGCATGCGCGGCGTCGAGGACATATTTCATCAGGCCATATTTGGGCGGCATCAGCTTGCCGAGCCGCGAGCGCGTCCCCTCGAACGCCCAGCTCAGCGGGAAGCGCTTGGCGAGCAACCACGCGATATAGTGGCGCAGTACGAGCTTGTAGACCGGCTGGTCCTGAAAGCTGCGGCGGATGAAGATCATCCCCGAACGGCGGAAGAATTCGCCCATCACCGCGAAGTCGAGATTCGCCCCGCCGAAGCTGTGCAGCATCGGCAGATCGTTCTCATAGGCAAGCCGGCTGGGCGTCGCGCCGTCGATATAGGTTTTGTGCGTGAACAGGATCGCGGTCGGATGCTCGCGCAGGATGGCCCGCAGCCTGGCGAGTTCCGCCGCGTCGATTTCCATCCCGGGCGCGTAACCGCCGAACATCATGCGATCGAGCCGCGCGCGCAGATCGAGGAACAGCGCCGACGGCCGCGCGATGACTTCCTTCATCAGCGGGCGCGCCTCGCGATAGAGATCGCCGACCGGGCGCCCCGTCTTCTCCGCCAGATCGGCGAGCGCGGCGCGGAATTTGGGGCTGGTGCGCAGCCCATCGGCGACGAAGCGCGGCACTTTATAGCGCGTCCCGCGAATGCCGCGCTCGGCGACGTCGAGCGCAAGCGCCGCCTGCCGCGCGACGAAGCCTGCGAATTCGGGGCTGTCGGCCCCCTCGCCGTCGCCGCCGCCGGTCTGCCGGCAGAAACGGTCGCGGAGCACGTCCAGCGTCGCCGCCTCGCCAACCAATATCTGCGCACGGCGCCGGTCGCGGAGCAGAATCAGCCGCGAACGCAACGGTCCCGGATGGCGCGGATCGCCGAAGATCAGGTGCCGGAATTTGAGCGCGCGGTCCTTGTCGAAACCCGGGATACGCCATGCGACGCGCAGCGGTACCACCTGCCGCGACGGCGTGCCGCCGAGCCGCGCCTGCAGCACGTCGACGGGGAGCGCATGATCGCCGTCCTCGATATCGAGGCTCGCCCAGGCCGGATCCCCATCGCCGCTCGTCGAATGGATCCAGTCGAGCAACAGGCGCCGCTCGACCCCGTTTCGCGCGTCGATAATATAGAGCCGGTCGGCCGCCTGCTCCGCCACGATTCCGGTGCGGGGCGTTCCGTCGGCCATCGCGTTACCTGCCCTCTGTCATTGCGAGGAGCGAAGCGACGAAGCAATCTCCAGTTCGCAAGTCTTGCCCAAGGCCGATGGCTGGAGATTGCTTCGCTACGCTCGCAATGACGAGGTGAAACATGCGTTAGGTTTTCCTTCCCTTCCGGGGAGGCGGTTCCTTCTCGGCAGCCTTCTTCTTCGGCGCCGCTTTCTTCGCAGGAGACTTCTTGGCCGGCGCTTCCTTTATCGCGGCCTTCTTCGCCGGTTTTGGCGCGGGCGGTGCCGCAACAACCTCCCCATCCTCCTCTGCCTGCCCCAATGTGCGCAGGAACATATTCCGCACATCGCGGACGTGCGTGTTGATCGTCCGGACACTCCACTTCGACGTGTCGACCGGCGGCAGCACGGTGACGCGCACCGTCGCGGGGCGCATCACGAACTCGTTCTTCGGCGCGACGTCGGTCGCATTATGGATGACGATCGGGACGATGGGTACGCCCGCCTGCATCGCCAGATGGAACGCTCCTTTTTTGAACGGTTCGAGCTTGGGGGTCAGACTGCGCGTACCCTCGGGCGAGATGCAGATCGACTTGCCTTCGACCTTGATCGCGTCGACCAGCGGCTCCATCGCCTTGATCGCGCTCTTGCCGTCGGCGCGGTCGACGAAGACGGTGCCGCCCCATTCCATCAGCTTGCCGAGGATGGGGATGTCCTTGATCTCTTTCTTCCCCACCCCGCCCATGTCGCGGCGGATGAGCTTGGCGAGGATCATCACATCCGCCTTGCTCTGGTGGTTGAAGATGAACACGCACGGGCGCGACGACCACAGATTCTTCTCGTCCTCGACCTCCAGTTCGACGCCGGTGATCGCAGTCGCGAAATCGCCGAACAGCCCGATCGAGAAATTCGCCGCCTCGCGCTGCGAGCGCGTCAGCGCCCAGATCGGCAGGCCCGCGGCGAACGCGCCGACGAGCGAGCCGGTGGCGTAAATGGTGCGCGTGTAATCGACCCAGCTCGGCGTGCCGCGGCTGCCGAAGCGCTGCACCGGCCAGCCATTCTCCTCGGCGATCGCCTTGAGTTTCAAATTCGGGTTGAGCGGGCGGGGCTTGCCGACGCGTTCGAGCAGTTCGATGTCGTCGTCGCTGTCCGAGTAGAAAAAGCTCTGGTCGAGATCGAGGCCATATTCGGCGGCGAGTTCCTCGGCCGCCAGCACCTTGCCCTCACCGAAGCAGAGCGGACGGATGATCTCGCCGGTAAAGACGCCGTCCTCGATCTCGTACGCCGAACATTTGATGTCGGTGATGCCGAGGTCGCGCGCGGTCGGTTCGATCTGGTAGATCGTCGCCGACGAGATGATCGCGACGCGGTGGCCCTTCGCCTGATGCGCCTCGATGATCGCGCGCGTCTCGGGATAGATCTTCCGCGCGATATGCTTTTTGTAGAGTTCCTCGCCGAACTCGATGAAGCTTTCCTCGTCGACGCCCTTCATGAATTTGGCGGCGCCCGACATCAGCCCCGAGAAACCGATGGTGCCAAGGCTGTGCTGCGCGATGACCTGCGCGGTCTCGGCGATTTCCTCCATCGACATTTCGCGGCGCTGGAATTTCTCGCGCAGCATCGCGGTCGCCGAATAGCCCGAGATGATCGTGCCGTCGAAATCGAAGAGCGCGGCGATATGCGATCCCGGCTCCGATGCCAGAACTTCATCCAAATGCGGTTGCGGCCTCGGCACGCCTGTCTCCCCACCAACGGCTATATTGCCGTTTTACCTAGGCACAGTGGCAGTAAAGATGGCGTTTATCAATGGCGCGAAAGGGCGGCAGCCTCGCGGGCGAGCGTCTCGATTTTCGCGGGGTCGAGCGGGCCCGACGGGACGACCCAGCTGCCGCCGACGCAGAGCACCGCTTCGAGCGCGAGCCATTCGGGCGCGGTCGCGAGGCTGATGCCGCCGGTCGGGCAAAAGCGCGCCTGGCCGAACGGGCCGGCCAGTGCCTTCAGCGCCGGGATACCCCCGCTGGTCGCCGCGGGGAAGAATTTGAAGCGCGAGAGGCCAAGGTCCATGCCGCGCATGATATCGCCGGCGTTGGCGGTGCCGGGAAGGAAGGGAATCCCGCTCGCCACCGCGGCCTTGCCGAGATTGTCGGTCAGGCCCGGCGAGACGATGAATTCGGAACCCGCGTCGATGGCACCCTTGAGCATTGCAGGGTCGAGCACGGTGCCCGCGCCGACAACCGCGCCCTTGACGCTCTTCATCGCCGTGATCGCGTCCAGCGCGGCGGGAGTGCGCAGCGTCACTTCGAGCACCGTCAGACCGCCCGCGACGAGCGCCTCGGCCATCGGCACCGCATCCTCGACCCGGTCGATGACGATCACCGGGATGACGGGCGCGAGGCGCATGATCTGGTCGATGGACTGGCTCAAATGACGGACTCCATGGCAGCAAGAACGGCCGACCCGCCCTTTTCGGCTTCGTCGGCGTGGTGGCGGAACAGGGCGAACAATTCGCGGCCGACGCCTAGCGCCGGCGGCGGGGCGACGGCGGGGGTACGAGCCGCCCATATGGCTTCGTCGACGAGCGCGACGACTTCGCCGTTCACCGCGCAGACGCGAACAATGTCGCCGTCCTGCAAATAGGCGAGCGGACCGCTTACCCCGTCGAGGCCCGGCAGGGCTTCGGGCGACAGATGGATCACCGCGGGCACCTTGCCGCTCGCGCCCGACATGCGGCCGTCGGTGAGGAGCGCGACGCGGAAACCCTTGTCCTGCAATACGCCGAGCGCCGGGGTGAGCTTGTGCAGTTCGGGCATGCCGTTGGCGCGCGGGCCCTGGAAGCGGACGACGACGACGACGTCGCGTTCAAGTTCGCCGGCCTTGAACGCGGTCAGTACCTGATTCTGGTCGTCGAAGATCCGGCACGGCGCCTCGATCGTCCAGCGATCCTCCGCGACCGCGCTGGTCTTGATGATCGCGCGGCCGAGGTTGCCCGCGAGCAGGCGCATGCCGCCATCAGGCGAAAAGGGCGTCGCGACCGGGCGCAGCATCGTGTCGTCGCGGCTTGTCGCGGGCGCGGCCTGCCAGTGGAGTTCGTCGTTCACGAGCACTGGCTCCGACGCATAATCGGCCATGGTGCCGCCGACGGTCAGCACATCGCCATGCAGCAAGCCTGCGCCAAGCAGCTCGCGGACGACATAGCCGATTCCGCCTGCGGCATGAAAATTATTCACGTCGCCCGCGCCGTTCGGATAGACGCGCGCGAGCAGCGGCACCGCGTGGCTCAGTTCGTCGAAGTCCTGCCAGTCGATGATGATCCCCGCCGCGCGCGCGATGGCGGGCAGATGGATCGCATGGTTGGTCGACCCGCCCGTCGCGAGCAGCCCGATCGCCGCATTGACGATTGCCTTTTCGTCGACGCAGCGCGCGAGCGGGCGATAATCGCCGCCATCCCAGCCGATCTGCGCAACGCGGTGCGTCGCGGCGCGGGTCAGTTCCTGGCGCAGCCTGGTGCCGGGATTGGTGAAGGCGCTGCCGGGGACGTGGAGCCCCATCAGCTCCATCATCATCTGGTTGCTGTTCGCGGTGCCGTAGAAGGTGCAGGTGCCCGCGCCATGATAGCTCGCCGCCTCGGCTTCGAGCAGTTCGTCGCGGCTCGCCTTGCCTTCAGCATAAAGTTGGCGGACGCGCTGCTTTTCCTTGTTCGCGAGGCCCGAGGGCATCGGGCCCGCCGGGATCAATATCTGCGGCAGATGCCCGAAGCGCAGCGCGCCGATCAACAGGCCTGGGACGATCTTGTCGCATATGCCGAGCAACAATGCGCTTTCGAACATCGCGTGGCTGAGTGCGATCACGGTGCCCTGCGCGATATTGTCGCGGCTGAACAACGACAGGTCCATGCCCGCCTGCCCCTGCGTCACCCCGTCGCACATCGCGGGCACCCCGCCCGCGACCTGCGCGGTCGCGCCGACTTCGCGCGCGAACAATTTGATCTGCTCGGGATAGCGGCCATAGGGCTGATGCGCCGAGAGCATGTCGTTGTAGCTGGTGACGATGCCGATGTTCATCGCCGCGCCGGTACGGATCGCAGGCTTGTCCTCGCCCGAGGCGGCAAAGCCGTGCGCAAGGTTGCCGCACGACAGATTGCCGCGGTTGGTTCCGGCGTCGCGCTGGCGATCCATCAGGTCGAGATAGGCGGCGCGGCGCGGCGCGCTGCGTTCAATGATACGATCGGTAACCTTGGCGATTACGGGGTTCAGATCAGTCATGCCAGCTCGCTCCATCGCGCTCGATCAGCGCGATTGCGCTCGACGGGCCCCAGCTTCCCGCGGTGTAATTCTGCGGCGCCATGTCGACCTCGGCCCAGGCGTCGCGGATCGAGTCGATCCACTGCCACTGTGCCTCGACCTCGTCGCGGCGGACGAAGAGCGTCTGGTCGCCTTCGATGAAATCGAGCAGCAGGCGTTCGTAAGCGATCCGCCGCCGCTCGCCCGCAAAGCTGTGCGAGAGCGAGACGTCCATCGTCACTTCTTTCAGCTTTACGCCGTCGCGGTCGAGCCCCGGCTGTTTCGCCATCACCTTGACCCGGATATTTTCCTCGGGCTGCAGATTGATGATCATGCTGTTCGCGTCGAGCTTGCCCGCGCCGACGCGCGCGAAGATATTGTGCGGTACCGGCTTGAACTGGATCAGCACCTCGGATTTGCGCTCGGGCATCCTCTTGCCGGTTCGCAGATAAAAGGGCACGCCCTTCCAGCGCCAATTGTCGATATAGGCCTTGATCGCGACGAAGGTTTCGGTGTTCGACGGGTTGCCAAGCTCGTCGGCATAACCCGCGACCGCACCGCCGTTGACCGCGCCGCTGCTATACTGGCCCTTGACGCTGTGCGCCTTCACGTCGGTGGCGGTCAGCTTGCGCAAGGATCGCAGCAGCTTGACCTTCTCGTCGCGTACCGCGGTCGACGAGACGCTCGCCGGCGGTTCCATCGCGATGATCGCGAGCAACTGGAGCATATGGTTTTGCACCATGTCCTTGAGCGCGCCAACGCCGTCATAATAGGAAACACGGCCTTCGAGCCCGACGGTCTCGGCGACGGTGATCTGGACATGATCGATCGCCTGCGCGTTCCACAGCGGTTCGAACAGCATGTTGGCAAAGCGCAGCGCGAGCAGGTTCTGCACCGTCTCCTTGCCGAGATAATGGTCGATACGGAACACGCGGTCCTCGGCAAAGGCATCGCCGACCTGCGCATTCACATCGCGTGACGAGGCGAGGTCGTGGCCGATCGGCTTTTCCATCGCGATGCGGCATTCGGTGC
>JALDYH010000150.1:0-10149 GCA_032154175.1 Sphingopyxis sp.
CATCTGATCAGCGCGATCAACCGCCCCGCCGACCATTTCCTGTTCCAGCCATGGGGCCAGGTGCCGGTGCTCAACGACGGCGGCATCCGCCTGTTCGAAAGCGGCGCGATCCTGCTCCACCTTGCCGAGAAGGACGAACGACTGATGCCGCGCGATCCGCAGCAACGCGCCAACACGCTCGCCTGGCTGTTCGCGGCGTATAACAGCGTCGAACCGATGCTGTTCGAACTCGGCAATGTCGATATTTTCTCCACCGAAGAGGAATGGGCGAAGCTCCGCCGCCCGAGCCTGATCGAGTTCATCCAGGGCCGGCTCGGCCGCCTGAACGACGCGATCGGCGACAAATCTTATCTGACGGGCGAATTCAGCGTTGCCGACATCGCGATGGCGACCGTCCTGCGTGAGGCCGTCGAAGCGGGGCTGATCGCCGAGCAGCCGCGGTTGCAGGCCTATCTCGACCGATGCCTCGCGCGCCCCGCCTTCCAGCGCGCGATGGACGCGCAGCTTGCCGCCTTCAGCGAAGAAGCGGGCCCACCCGCCGCCTGAATATCCCTGACTCCACCCCCCTGAGGAGAGACAAGATGACCTATGTAGAAGGATTTGTGGTCGCGGTGCCGACAGCCAACAAGGAAGCGTATCGCAAACATGCCGCCGAGGCAGCCCATCTGTTCAAGGAATTCGGCGTGGCGCGGATGGTCGAATGCTGGGGCGACGACGTCCCCGACGGCAAGGTCAACGACCTGAAGGGCGCGGTGCAGGCGAAGGACGACGAGACCGTCGTGTTTAGCTGGTTCGAATATCCAGACAGGGCGACGCGCGACGCCGCGAATGCCAAGATGATGAGCGATCCGCGCATGGCGCAGATGGGCGGCGAAATGCCGTTCGACGGCAAGCGGATGATCATCGGCGGTTTCGATTCGATCGTCGACGACCGTGCCGATGGTACGACCGGTTATGTCGACGGCTATGTCGTACCCGTGCCCGACGGCAACAAGGAAGCCTATCGCGCGATGGCGCAAAAGGCGTCCGAAGTGTTCCGCGACTATGGTGCGACGCGCGTCGTCGAGGCGTGGGGCGACGACGTCCCCGATGGCACGGTCACCGACTATGCCCGCGCCGCGCACAAGAAGGACGGCGAGACCGTTGTCTATAGCTGGGTCGAATGGCCGAGCAAGGAAGCCCGCACGGCGGGCTGGGAAAAGATGATGACCGACGAGCGGATGAAGCACGATCCAGCGACCAACCCGTTCGACGGCGCGCGCATGATCTATGGCGGCTTCGCTCCGATCATCGAGGCGTAGGCTCAATTCCTCCCTGTGCCGAAGGCATGGGGAGGTGGCAGCGCAAAGCGCTGACGGAGGGGCATGGCGCGACCTTGCCGCCCCTCCACCACCGCTTCGCGGCGCCCCCCTCCCCACGGCTTCGCCGCAGGGAGGATCGTGAGAAGGACAGACGAGATGATCACCCTCTACGGAACCCCGCCCACCCGCGCGCTACGTGCGTTATGGTTGCTGAACGAACTCGACCTCGCGCACGAGATCATCCCCGTCGATATCGGCGCGGGCGAAAACCGGACCCCCGAATTCCTCGCGCTCAATCCGGCAGCGAAGCTGCCGGTGCTGGTCGACGGCGATCTGGTGATCAGCGAATCCGCCGCTATCCAGCTCTATCTCGCCGATAAATATGGCGACCGTTTTCCCGGCGGCGGACTGATCCCCGACACGGCCGAAGATCGTGCCCGGATGCACCATTGGCTGTTCTTCCTGATGACCGAGATCGAGGCGCCGCTGTGGCGGATCGCGCTCCACAGCTTCCTCTATGCCCCCGAGGAGAAGTCGGATGCTGAAATCGCCTTGGCGAAGCGCGATGGCCGGCGGATGATCGCGGTGCTGGAACAGCATATGCAGGGGCGCGACTTCATCGTCGGCGAACAGGCGACCGTCGCCGATTTCAACGCCGCCTTCACGCTCGACTGGGCGAATGAAGAAGAGCTGCTGGACGAGGCTCCCGTACTCCGGGCTTATCTGGAAGCCATGTACGCGCGCGCCAGGGCGCCCGTGACGATCGCCGCGGCCATGGCCGAGCTCGAAGCATGACCCGCGGCGACGGCGACAGGAAGCGCACCGCGGCATGCCAGTGCGGCGCGGTGACGCTGGAGCTGACCGGCAAGCCGATCGTCGCGGCGACCTGCTATTGCCATAGCTGCCAGACGGCGGGCCGGAGCTTCGACGCGCTTCCGGGCGCGCTGGCGGTGGTCGGCACCGATGGTGGCACGCCTTATGTCCTTGTCCGCAAGGACCGCCTCGTGTGGCTGTCGGGATCGGACCAGCTCGACGAGCATCGGCTGAAACCCGATTCGCCGACGCGGCGCTTCGTCGCGCGATGCTGCAATTCGCCGGTCGCGCTCGAATTCACCAAGGGGCATTGGCTAAGCGTCTATTCGGGGCGCATAGCCGAAAACGAACGCCCGCCGGCCGAGATGCGGACGATCGTGGGCGACCGGCCGGACGGCGTCGAACTGCCCGATGACATCCCCAATTACCGCACGCCATCGGGCAAGTTCATGTGGCGGTTGCTGACCGCATGGATCGCGATGGGTTTTCGCGCGCCGCCGATCGAAGCGACGAAGGGATTTGCGCGATGAGCAAAGGCGTCGAACGCATCGACATGCTCAATGTCGCGAGCCCCGGCCATGTCGTGCGCGTCGAGAAGCCGAAATATGACGCGATGAAGGATGCGCTGCTCGCCGCCGTGCCGGCAGGAGAGCCCGGGCTGACCGTCGCCGAGATCAAGGCGCGCGTGCTGCCCCTGCTTCCCGAGACGATGTTTCCCGGCGGCGCCAAGGCCGGCTGGTGGCTGAAGGGCGTTCAGCTCGATCTTGAGGCGCGTGGGCTGATCGCGCGCGAAAATGTGAAGCCGCTGCGGCTGCACCGGCTATAACGAGAGCAGAAGGAATCGGGATATGGAACATCTGTCCTTCCCCGGCGAAAGCCCCGAATATCGCGCCGCGCGCGCCGGGCTGCTCGCCGACGAGATCGCGCTGCGCCGCCAGATCGAGGCGGTCGCGGCGAAGCGCCGCGCGCTGCCGCCAGGCGGCGCGGTGCCCGAGGATTACAGCTTCGAATGGATCGGCGCGTACCAGCGCCCCGAGCGCGTGACGCTGTCGGCGCTGTTCGCGGGCAAGCCGAGCATCATCCTGCAAAGCTTCATGTTCGGGCCCGAACGCGACAAGCCCTGCAACGGCTGCACCCACATGCTCGACGCAATCGACGGCGCGGCGCGCCACGTCGGGCAGCGCGCGCCGCTCTATGTTGTCGCCAAGTCGCCGATCGCGCGGCTGGAAGCGTGGGCAAAGGCGCGGCGCTGGCCGCACCTGACCTTCCTGTCCGACGTCGATGGTCGCTATTCGGCCGATTATTTCGGCGACACCAGCAAACTGACCGACGCCAAGCGCGCCGAGCATGGCCTGAAACCCGGCGAAAACTGGGACGAGACGATCTTCAACGTCTTCCATGACGATGGCGGAACGATCCGCCACGTCTGGGCAAGCGAGATGGCCTATGCGCCCGAGGACCCCGGCCAGCACCACCGCGCCGGCGATCTGGTCGATCCCTTGTGGGCATTTCTCGACATGACGCCCGAGGGGCGCGGCGACTGGTTCCCCAGCCTGACCTACTGACACGAGAGAGGAGAGAGACGATGGGCAAAGCATCGAACTTCATCTGGTACGAGCTGATGACGAACGACCCCGCGGGCGCGGCGTGTTTCTATGGCGCGGTCGTCGGCTGGACGATCGCCGCGGCCCCCGATCCCGCGGCGGGCGACGTCGATTATCGCATGATCGGCCGCGCCGACGGCGGCAACGCGGGCGGGGTGCTCGCGCTCAGCGCCGACATGCTCGCGGGCGGCGCGCGGCCGGGCTGGCTCGGCTATCTCGAAGTCGCCGATGTTGACGGTGCGATCGACGCGATCACGGCCGACGGCGGCGCGGTGCACATGCCCGCGACCGACCTGCCCGTCGGGCGCATCGCGATGGTGACCGATCCGCAGGGCGCGCCCTTCTACGTCATGGACCCGGTCCCGCCGCCGGGTTCGGAGGGAATGGAAAGCGACGTCTTTTCGGTCACCGAAGCACAGCATGTGCGCTGGAACGAACTCGCGACGAGCGACCCCGATGCCGCCATCGCCTTTTACAGGAAGCATTTCGGCTGGGGCCAGGAGGGCCAGATGGAGATGGGCGAGCTGGGCGCCTATCGCTTCATCCAGCGCGGCGAGGTCGGGCTGGGCGCAGTGATGCCGTTGATGGAAGGCTATCCCGTGCCGGCGTGGAATTTCTATATCGGCGTCGACGACATCGACCGCGCGCATGCGGCGATCACCGCGAACGGCGGTACGATCACCAGCGAACCGATGGAAATCCCCGGCGGCGAATTTGCGATGAACGCGATCGACCCGCAGGGCGCGCCTGTCGGCTTCGTCGGCCCGCGCAAATAGACAAGCGCAAACAGACAAGGGAGAGAAACGATGGACAATCAAGGACCGACGGCCGGGCTCACCCCGCACCTTGCGATCGCCGACAAGCGCGCGAGCGAGGCGATCGACTTCTACATCAAGGCGTTCGGCGCGACCGAGAATATGCGCATGCCCGCCGACGACGGCGTACGGCTGATGCACGCGCATCTGACGGTGAACGGCGCGTCGCTGATGCTGCACGACGAATTTCCCGAATATGTGGAGAATGAGAGCGGTCCCCCCGACGGGGTGACGCTGCACCTGCAGGTCGACGACGCCGACGCATGGTTCGAGCGCGCGGTTGCCGCCGGCGCCAGCGTCGTGATGCCGCTCGACAATATGTTCTGGGGGGATCGTTACGGCCAGATCAAGGACCCGTTCGGCCACCAATGGTCGATCGGCTGCCCCGTGAAAGGAGAGTAAAATGACAAACCAACCGACAAGCCAGCCCGTGAGCCTCTGCCTCTGGTACGACAAGGATGCCGAGGAAGCCGCGAAATTCTATGCCGCCACCTTTCCGCACAGCAGTGTGGGCGCGGTGCACAAGGCCCCCGGCGACAATCCGAGCGGCAAGGAAGGCGATGTGCTCACGGTCGATTTCACCGTGCTGGGCATCCCGTGCGTCGGCCTCAACGGCGGCCCCGCCTTCAAACATAGCGAGGCCTTTTCCTTTCAGGTCCACACCGACACGCAGGAGGAAACCGACCGCTACTGGAACGCGATCGTCGGCAATGGCGGCGCGGAAAGCATGTGCGGCTGGTGCAAGGACAAATGGGGCCTGAACTGGCAGATCACCCCGCGTGCGCTGACCGACGCGGCGATGGGCAGCGACCCCGAGGCCGCCAAGCGCGCGTTCGACGCGATGATGACGATGAAGAAAATCGACATCGCCAGGATCGAGGCCGCGGTGCGGGGCGAAGCCGTTGGCGCGGCGTAGCCCGGCGCTCTTCGCCTGGTTGCTCTGCGGCACGCTCGACATCGTCTATGCGGCGGTGTCGAGTCTGCTGCAGGGCGGCACCGTCTCCTCGATGCTCCACGCGGTGGCGAGCGGGCCGTTCGGCGACGCGGCGCGCGGCTGGGGCATCGGTGGCGACATCGCGGGGCTTGCGACGCATTATGCGATCATGGGCGCGATGGTCGCGGTGTGGTTCTTCGTCGCGCGGCGCTGGACCGCATTGACGGCGTGGCCGTGGTGGCTGACCGGCACGCTCTACGGGCTGCTGCTCTACGTCATCATGAACGGGATCGTGCTGCCGCTGCGCTTCGGATCGCCCTTCCCGCCGACCGACCTCGCCAAGGGCGCCATCGCGCTCTTTCCGCATATTTTCTTCGTCGGCCTCCCGCTCGCATGGCTGACGCGCAAGGGTAGCAATTGATGTTCGTTTATTATGGCCATCCCTTCTCGTCCTACACGTGGAAGGTGCTGATCGCGCTGTACGAGAAGGGGATCGAGTTCGACTATCGCTCGGTCGATCCCGCTTTTCCGCAGCACGGCCCCGAGCTGAAGGCGTATTGGCCGGTCGGGCAATTCCCGCTGCTCGTCCATGATGGCGTGCCATATTTCGAATCGTCGATCATCATCGAATATCTCGATCATCTGGTGCCCGAACCGCGCCTGATCCCGCAGGATTTCGAGGCAGCGCTGAAGGTGCGGCTGTTCGACCGTGTCTTCGACAATCATGTGATGGGCAGGATGCAGGAGGTCGTGGCGGATGCGATCCGCGGCCCCGAAAATCACGTGCCGCTGATCGTCGAACAGGCGAAGGCGAAGCTCGACACGATCTATGGCTGGCTCGACAAGGAACTGGCGGGTGGCGGCTGGGCGACGCCCTATGGCTTTACCATGGCCGATTGCGCGGCCGCGCCGTCGCTTTTCTATGCTGACTGGGTCCATCAGATCCCGGAGGCATACGAGAATCTGCGCGCCTATCGGGCACGGCTGCTCGCGCATCCGACGATATCGCGCTGTGTCGAGGATGCGCGGCCGTACCGCGCCTATTTCCCGCTCGGCGCCCCCGACCGCGATTGAGCCCTGTCTACCCGGCGAAAGCCGGGGTAGACATTCCGGGGCGTCCCGAAACGGGGTTAACAGGCCGCTGACGCTGCCTGTTTGCCAGTTGATAGGCGCGCACGCGCGAAGGCGGACGCATGGCTTCGCCGTCCGCCTTCCTGCGCACGCTCATCATCGCCGCTCTCGCGGCGGTGCTGGCGTTCGCGCCGGCGCATGCGCAGCAGGTCATGACGATCACCACGACGACGGTGACCTGGACTTATGACGATGCCGGCGATGACGACGGCGCGGACTATATCGACGAAGATGCCGCGCTGCTCGATGACGAGGCGCTCGCCGAAGACGCCGGTTTCGCCTCGACGCGGCGCTATGCTCCGTCGGCAAGCCTCGCGACGCTCGGCCATGCCAAGGCGACCTATGGCCCCTTCTCGGTGATCGACGGCGCGACCGTTCGCATGGCCGGCGACGTCACCTCGGCGACGCCGCGCCAGTTCGCCGCGATGCTTGCGGCCTATCCCGGCATCAAGCGGCTCGAGATGGTCGATTGTCCCGGCAGCCTCGACGAGGAAGCGAATCTCGTCCTCGCACGCGCGATCCGCCGCGCGGGCATGGAAACGGTCGTCCCTGCGGGCGGGTCGATCCGTTCGGGCGCGGTCGAGCTGTGGCTCGCCGGTGTCACCCGCCGCGCCGCGCCCGATGCCGAGTTCGGCGTGCATAGCTGGGCCGACGAATATGGCCGCGAGGCGAATGATTATCCGGCGAACGATCCGGTTCATGCCGAATATCTCGGCTATTATCGCGAAATGGGGCTGAACGACGCCAAGGCGCGCGCCTTTTACGCGCTCACCAACAGCACCCCGTTCGACGACGTCCGCTATCTGACGCGCGACGATATGGCAGGCTTCGTCACGCTCAACTGACGCGGCATCGCTGCGGCGCTGCTTTAGCCTTGTAACACGCCGCCGCCTCCCCCACATCGCCCCCATGGCGAAACGGAGCCTTTATCAGCGATTGCGCACGAACCCGCAGGTGCGAACGGGGCTGTTCTGCCTCGGCGTGCTGCTGATGATCGCAGCGCCGCTGCTTGGCCCCCTTCCCGGCCCCGGCTTTATCATCCTGTTTCCCGCGGGACTGATGCTGGCTTTGCAGAACAGCGAATGGGCAAAACGCGTCTATGTCCGCTTCAAGCGGCGCCACCCGCGCTACGCCGGCTGGACCGACCGGTTGATGCGGCGTAACAGCGCTGCGCGGCGTCGCGAGCGCGACGCGCTGGAAGCGATCGATGGCGAAACGCCCGAAAACCGCGCCAATGGCGATTGACTTTGCGCCGACTCTCGCTTATCCGCGCCCCCATCAGTGGCCGCCCACGTTTGGCGGCCCTTTTCTGTTAGAGCCTTTAGAGAGAATTTGGGGATACCGCGATGAAGCGTACCTATCAACCGAGCCGCCTCGTTCGCAAGCGTCGCCACGGTTTCCGCGCCCGCAAGGCGACTGTCGGTGGCCGCAAGGTTCTCGCCAACCGCCGCGCCCAGGGCCGCAAGAAGCTGTCGGCCTGATCGCTGACGCTTCTGCGCCAGTCATGCTGGTGCGAACGCTTTCAAAACGCAGCGAATTCCTGGCCGCCAATCGCGGCCTTCGCTTTCCCATGCCCGGCTTTGTCCTGCTCGTCCGCCAGCGCGGCGACGGCGACGATGCGCTGGGCATCGGCTATACCGTCAGCAAGAAGGTCGGCAACGCCGTCACGCGCAACCGGATGAAGCGCCGGCTGCGCGCGCTGTGCCGTGCCGCCTTGCCCGAATCGGGAATCACCGGCGCCGACCATGTGCTGATCGGCCGGCCGGGAGGCAACGACATCGTCTTTGCCGAACTCGGCGAGCATCTCGATTCGGCGCTGAAGCGCGCGGCGAAGAAGCTCGTGAAACCGGCATGATCGCGAAACTGCTCATCCTGATCGCGCGCGGATGGCAAATCGGCCCTTCGCGCATCCTCCCCCCCACCTGTCGCTACGCGCCGTCGTGCAGCGCCTATGCGATCACCGCACTCCAGCGCCATGGTGCGATCAAGGGTGGCTGGCTGGCGACAAAGCGGCTATTGCGCTGCCATCCTTGGGGCGGTCACGGCTACGACCCCGTGCCATAGGCGCGGCACATCCCGAATTTTTGATACGAAGAGAGACCAACGAGCGTGGACGACAAGCGTAACATGATCACGGCCATCCTGCTGTCGGTGGCAATTCTGATCGGCTGGAATTTCGTCTCCGAGAAATTCTTTCCCACGCCCGACAAGCCCGACGTGACGAAGACGGTCGCGGGGCCGGATGCCGCCGCGACGCCGGGACAGCCTGCTGCGCTGCCCGCCCCCGGCGTCCCCGCCTCAACCGCGGCGCAGGCGATCCGCCCGATCGAGGCAGTGCTCGGCGAAGGCAATCGCATTCCGATCGATACCCCCGCGATCAAGGGCTCGATCAACCTCGTCGGCGCGCGGGTCGACGACATCACACTCAGCAAATATCGCCAGACGATCAAGAAGGATTCGCCGCCCGTGCGCCTGTTCGCACCCGCTGGCACCAAGGCCGCCTATTTCGCGAGCATCGGCTGGTCGGCGCAGGGCATCGTCGTCCCGGGCCCGACCACGGTCTGGACCGCGAGCGGAACGAAGCTGACCCCGTCGACCCCGGTCACGCTGAGCTGGGCCAACGGCGCCGGACAGACCTTCCGCATCGAATACAGCATCGACGACGATTATCTGATCACCGCGAAGCAGACGATCGCCAACACCGGCACCGCGCCGGTCGCGGTCCGCAGCGGCACCTATATCGACCGTACCGGCAAGCCCACCGACCCGCACGAACAGGATAGCTGGACGATCCACGTCGGCCCGACCGGCTATCTCGACGGCAAGTCGAACTTCACCAATTATGACGAGCTGGAAGAAGCCGCGAACAATACGGTCTCCTACACCTCGGCCGGCTGGCTCGGTTTCACCGACAAATACTGGCTCGCCGCGGTCGTCCCCGCGAAGGGCGAAAAAGTCTCGGCCGCGTTCAACGCGCTGCCGGGCGGCGCCTATCGCGCCGCCTTTGCCCGCGACCTTGTCGAGGTCGCGCCCGGCAAGCAGATCACGACCACCAGCCGCGTCTTTGCCGGCGCCAAGGAAGTGAGCACGCTCTCGCACTATCAGGACGATCAGGGCATCACGCGCCTGTCGAACGCGATCGACTGGGGCTGGTTCGAATTTTTCGAGGTGCCGATCTTCAAGCTGCTCGACTGGCTGTTCAAGCAGGTCGGCAATTTCGGCGTCGCGATCATGGCGCTGACCCTGATCATCCGCGCGCTGATGTTCCCGATCGCGCAGCGCCAGTTCGGATCGATGGCGCAGATGCGCCTCGTCCAGCCGAAGATGAAGGCGCTGCAGGAACGCTACAAGGACGACAAGCCGAAGCAGCAGCAGGAGCTGATGAAGCTCTACAAGGACGAGAAGATCAATCCGCTCGCCGGCTGTCTGCCGATCCTGATCCAGATCCCGATCTTCTACGCCCTCTACAAGGTGCTGATGCTGACGATCGAAATGCGGCACCAGCCGTTCATCCTGTGGATCAAGGATCTGTCGGCGCCCGATCCGCTGCA
>JALDYH010000002.1:0-162329 GCA_032154175.1 Sphingopyxis sp.
GCGAGCGCGAACATCATCGCGATCGCATGTTCGGCGGTGGTGATGCTGTTGCCGAAGGGCGTGTTCATCACGATGACACCCTTCTTCGACGCCTCGGGAATGTCGACATTGTCGACGCCGATCCCGGCGCGGCCGACGACCTTCAGATTCGTCGCGGCGGCGAGGACGTCGGCGGTGACCTTGGTGGCCGAGCGGATCGCGAGGCCGTCATAGTCGCCGATCATCGCGATCAGCTCGTCCTTCGTCTTGCCGGTGATGACGTCGACGTCGATGCCGCGTTCCTTGAAGATTGCAGCGGCTTTGGGGTCCATCTTGTCGGAAATCAGAACTTTGGGAGTGGTCATTGGTTTTTCCTCTACTCTCGTCATCCCCGCGAAAGCGGGGACCCAGTTCCAGCGTTAGCGATGGCAGCACTGGGTTCCCGCTTTCGCGGGAATGACGATGGAAATTATTTGCGGAGTTTGGCGTAGGCCCAGTCGAGCCACGGGCCGAGTGCTTCGATATCGGCGGTGTCGACGGTCGCGCCGCACCAGATCCGAAGGCCCGGAGGCGCGTCGCGATAGCCCGCGATGTCATAGGCCGCGCCCTCGGTTTCGAGCAGACCCGCGAACTTCTTGATGAAGCCCTCGTCGGCGCCCGCGACCGACAGGCAGACCGAGGTCTTCGAGCGGCTGGCGGGATCGGCGGCGAGGTGGCTGAGCCAGTCGCGGTCCGCAACAATCCTGTCGAGCGCGGCGGCGTTGGCGTCGCTGCGCGCCTTGAGGCCGTCGAGGCCGCCAAGCGACTTCGCCCATTCGAGCGCGAAGATCGCATCCTCGACCGCGAGCATCGACGGCGTGTTGATCGTCTCGCCCTTGAAGACGCCCTCGGCGAGCGCGCCCTTGCTGACGAGGCGGAACACCTTCGGCAGCGGCCAGGCGGGGGTGTGATTTTCAAGGCGTTCGACCGCGCGGGGGCCGAGGATCAGCACGCCATGACCGCCTTCGCCGCCGAGCACTTTCTGCCAGCTGAAGGTCGCGACGTCGATCTTGTCCCATGGCAGGTCATAGGCGAACACCGCGCTGGTCGCGTCGGCGAAGCTCAGGCCTTCGCGGGTTGCCGGGATCCAGTCGCCGTTCGGAACGCGGACGCCGCTGGTCGTGCCGTTCCAGGTGAAGAGCACGTCGTTCGACCAGTCGACCTGGCTGAGGTCAGGAAGCTGGCCGTAGTCGGCGCGGACGACGGTCGGGTCGAGCTTGAGCTGCTTCGCGGCATCGGTGACCCAGCCTTCACCGAAGCTCTCCCAAGCGAGCGTCGTGACGGGTTTGGCACCGAGCATCGTCCACATCGCCATTTCGAAGGCGCCGGTGTCCGATCCCGGAACGATGCCGATGCGGTGCGTGTCGGGGAGCTGCAGCATCTCGCGCATCAGATCGATGCAATATTGGAGACGCGTCTTGCCGATCTTCGCACGATGCGAACGGCCGAGCGATTCGGTGTTCAGTTTTTCGGGGGACCAGACCGGCGGCTTGGCGCAAGGTCCGGAAGAAAAATAGGGGCGCGCAGGGCGCAATTCTGGCGTCGTCACTTCACTCATTTAGTCTCTCCTTGCAGAGAGCTCGCGCGGCGTTGGGACCGCGTGGCCCGGCGCCGCGTTTAGGGAGTGCGCGCGGGCTGTCAAATAAATTGCACGGACCGCGCGAAATTTTCGACGAGTGGAGAAAAAGGTATACAGCTTGTTAACCATTTCGTCGGTAATTTGACGGCCATGCCGATCCCGACCTTCTTGAAGCCCCGGATCCTGATCGCCGCCAGTGCGGCGCTGGCGCTGTCCGCCTGTTTCGGGGCGCCCGAGGCGATGAAGAATGGCGGCGGGAAAAAGCCGACGGCGAGCAAGCCGAGCCGACCGCAGGCGGTCGGAACTCCGTCCTTCACCAGCGCCGAAGCGCAGCAATGCGCATTCGACCTCAAGCAGGCGGGCGTGCGCTTCACGCCGCTCCCGAACGAGGATCACGGCGGTGGCTGCACTTCGATCGATTCGGTAAAGCTGCTCGACATCGGAACCCCGGTGTCGGGGCTCGGCGCGATGACCTGCCCGCTCGCGAAAAATTTCGCGGCCTGGGTGCAATATGCGGTGAAGCCTGCGGCGCGGAAATATCTGGGGCAGGAGGTCGTGAAGATCGAGACCTTCGGTACCTACAGCTGCCGGAATATCTATGGCGGCCGGTCGGGGCGGATGTCGCAGCACGCCTTTTCGAATGCGATCGACGTATCGGGCTTCCAGCTCGCCGACGGGCGCCGCGTCATGCTCGACGGCGGTTGGACCGGCGACAAATCGTCGCAGGATTTCCTGCGCGCGCTGCACAAATCGGGATGCCGCCGTTTCGGTACCGTCCTCGGCCCCGATTACAACGCGGCGCATTATAATCATTTCCATTTCGACATGAGCGGCAACGGCTACTGCCGCTAAGCACCCTCTATCTTGGCAAAGTCACGCTAAGAGAGTAGCCGCTCGCTAATGGCAGAAGACAAACAACCCCATCGCTCGCGTTTCCACAAGGCCAAGGACGACGCGCATTTCGCCAAACAGGCGGTATCGACCCCGCAGACGCAGAGCCCGGCCTACCGGCTGGCGTTCCAGGACACCGAATTCCTGCTGCGCGAAGATCTGCGCCCCGTGCGTTTCCAGCTCGAATTGCTCAAACCCGAACTGATGCTCGATGAGGCGAAGATCGAGTCGATGCTCGTCATCTATGGCTCGGCGCGAATTCCCTCGCCCGACACTGTGCAGGCCGTGCTCGACGCCGCGCGCACGCCCGAGGAACAGCGGATCGCCGAGCGGCTCGCCGCCAAGGCCAAATATTATGAAGAGGCGCGCAAGCTGGCGCGGATCGCGAGCCAGGTACCGCCTGATGAAAATGGCTGCCGCAACTTCGTCGTCTGTTCGGGCGGCGGTCCGTCGATCATGGAGGCGGCGAATCGCGGCGCCGACGATGAAGGCAAGGAATCGGTCGGGCTCAACATCGTGCTGCCGCACGAACAGGCACCGAACCGTTATGTCACCCCCGATTTGAGCTTCCAGTTCCACTATTTCGCGCTGCGCAAGATGCATTTCCTGCTTCGCGCGCGCGCGGTTTGCGTGTTTCCGGGCGGCTTCGGGACGTTCGACGAGACGTTCGAACTGCTGACGCTGATCCAGACCGGCAAGATCAAGCCGATCCCGATCGTGCTGTTCAGCGAGGAATTCTGGACCCGCGTCGTCAACTTCGACGCGCTGGTGGAGGAAGGCGTGATCAGCCAGCGCGACCTGTCGCTGTTCCACTTCGTCGAAACCGCCGACGAAGCGTGGAAGATCATCCAGGATTTTTACGGCAACGTGCAAGATCCGAACTGACGAGAGTTCCTCCCTGTCGCGAAGCGATGGGGAAGGGAACCGTTCGCAAAGCGAATGGTGAGGGGCGGCAGCGACGTCGCGTCATTGACCCTCCGTCCGCGCTCCGCGCCGCCACCTTCCCATGACTTCGTTACAGGGAGAAGGGCGTTATTTCGACTGCTGCTCGAGATACAGGATCAGCGCCTTGCGATCGGCGTCGTCGATTACCCCGGCGAATGCCATACGGGTGCCCGGAACATCCTTCATCGGTGCCTTGAGATAGGCGTCGAGCGCGGCATCGTCCCAGACGCCGCCCTTGGCCTTCATCGCGCCCGAATAGGAAAAATCAGGGTGCGCCGCGACCGCGCGGCCCACGACGCCATGCAGATTGGGACCGATCCCGTTCGATCCGCCCTTGTCGACGGTATGGCACGCGACGCAGCGTCGGAAGACCTGTTCACCCATAGCTGCGGTAGGTTCGACGGCGACGGTCTCGACGGCGGGCTCGTCCGTTGCCGGGGCGTCGGCTGGCTGGTCGCTCTTGCCACACGCGGCGAGCGTCAGCGCGCCCGCCAGCAGGACGGGCGCGAGCCGCATTATTTCTTGGCTTCGGCCGGGGCGGGGGCTGCGGCGGCGGGAGCGCCCGCTGCCGGAGCTTCGGCAGCACCTTCAGCCGGTGCAGTGGCTGCGCCTTCTGCCGGGGCGGCGCCCTCGGCTGCAGCGGGCGCCGCTTCGGCTGCGGGCAATGGCAGATTCGAGCCCTGCGCATTCAGATACACGATCAGATTGGCGCGATCCTCGGGGTTGCCGAGGCCAGCGAAGGACATTTTGGTGCCCGGGGCAAATTTCCGCGGGCTGGTCAGCCATGCGTTCATCTTTTCGAAGTCCCAGCTGCCGCCCATGCCGGCGAGTGCGGTCGAGAAGGCGAAGCCATGCTTACCATGGCCGATTTCCTCGCCCATCGTGCCGAACAGATTCGGACCGATGCCATTGGCGCCGCCCGAATTGATCGTGTGGCACGCGGCGCATTTCGCGAACACCGCTTCGCCCTTTGCCGGATCGGCGGCGGCGAGCAGGTTGGCGAGCGGCACGGCCGATTCGCCACCACCGGCGCCGGCTTCGGCGTCTTCGATCGGATAACCGGGCTTTTCGGGATTGTGGCTGGCGAACAACATGCTCGACCCGACCGTCAGGCCCAGCGCGCAAATGCCGGCGAACAGCACCCATCCGGCAATAGTGTTGTTGCGATTGTCCATGCTCATGCAGCCCCGTTAGCGGACGCCCGCTTGCCGGGCGCATATTTGATTTGGTCGCTCCCTTACTGGGGCGGCGACGGCGGCGCAAGAGGATGAAATCGCGTGAGCGAGTGCGAGCGCGCCGGTTGCACGGCCGGAGCGGGGCGGCTATGCGCCGCGGCGTCAGCTTGGGAAGGCAATCATGGGCAGTTATTCGGCTTCGGCGCAGCATCTGGTCGACGACATGCGCGCGGTGGCGCTCGCCGAGCCCGCGCGCGGTCTCGCGTTTCAGGGAGCGCCGGGGGCGAACAGCGACCTCGCCGCGCGCGAATATGACGCGAATTCGCTGCCGATGCCATGCTATGCATTTCAGGATGCGATCGATGCAGTGCGCGATGGCCGCGTCGACCGCGCCATCATCCCGATCGAAAACAGCCTGCATGGCCGCGTCGCCGACATCCATTTCCTGCTTCCCGAATCCGGCCTGTCTATCGTCGGCGAACATTTCCTGCCGATCCGCTACGGTTTGATGAGCCGCGATCTTGGGCCCGTGACGCGCGCGATGAGCCATGAACAGGCGCTCGGCCAATGCCGCCATTGGCTGCGTGCCAATAATATCGCGCCGGTCGCGCACAGTGATACTGCGGGCGCGGCGGCGTGGGTTGCCGACAGCGACGAAATCGGCCTTGCCGCGCTGGCGCCGCCGCATGCCGCCGAACTCTACGGCCTGACACTCCATGGTACGGGCATGGAGGACGCCGATCACAATATGACGCGCTTTGTTGTGCTGGCACGCGAACCGCTCGCCGACGTCGCTGCGATCGAAGGGCCGGTGATGACCACTTTCATGTTCGAGGTAAAGAATATCCCCGCTGCGCTCTACAAGGCGCTCGGCGGCTTCGCGACCAACGGCGTCAACATGACCAAGCTCGAAAGCTATCAGACCGGCGACAGCTTTGCCGCGACGCAATTCTACTGCGACATCGTTGGCGCGCCGGGTGACGAACGGATCGACCGCGCGCTCGAGGAACTGGATTTCCAGACCAAGTCGCTGCGGCTGCTCGGCACCTACGCGCAGGCGCGCATGCGACCCTGAAACCGTTAGCCGCCGCGGCGGCGCAGCATCCGCGCGGTCGCCGAGGTCTGGACGATGAACAGCGTCACGAGGATACTGGAAACGACGAGCGCGAAGAGGTCGAAGGGTGAAAAATTGGTGCCGTGGATGTCGCGGCCGCCGACGATGGGCATGGCAATCGTCATAGCCATCAGCATCAGTCGCAATTCGGTCGGTCCGCCCGCCATATAGGACAGGCGGAACTCGCCGAGGATCTTGGCGGCGATGAAAGTATGAATCGACAGCAGGAAATAGCCGATCACCGCCATCAGCGCGACGTCGAGCCGCATATAGGGGCTCATCCCGATCGCGCTGATCATCAGCAGCGTGGCCAGCGCATCGACGCTGTGATCGACGAAATAGCCATAGTTGGGCCGCTCGATGCCGCGCCAGCGGGCGAGGCTGCCGTCGAGCGAATCGCCGAACCAGTTGACGATATAGCCGACCAGCGAAAGGCCCAGCCATTCGCTGTCGAACCAGCTGAGCAGATACCCCGCAGCGACCAGCACGGCGCCGGCAAAGCCGAGCGTGGTGAGCTGGTCCGGCGTGACCCACGCGGGAAGGCGCGCGCAGAGCCAGTTGAGCAAGCGGCGTTCGCTGCGCGCAAGGATGTTCTGCTGGATGCGGACCGGCGCCTTCGCGACGGGTTCGAACTTGCTCATGTGGACCCTTTGTTGCCGGCTGTCACAAAGGTGCCGGCCAGATGTCATCGGCGCGTCATAGAGATAAAGTCGCGGGTGCGAAAGGGTGGCGGGGTCGGTGCGACGCGTCTGTGCGCCGGTCAGTCCTGCCAGGGCCCGATTTCGCCGACTTCGCCGATCGTCCGGTAACGGACGGCGTCGTCGATCCATGCCACTTCCCACATCGGTGCGGGGCGCGCCCATTCACCGATGACGAACAAAGGCAGCTTGTTGGCGGCGACAAAGGTGAGGTCGTCGGGGGTCGGGCCGGGAACGGTCGTTTCGGACCGCTGGTGCAGGCGGACGATCGCAAGCGTGCCCGTGGGCGGCGCAGGAAGCGATTGACGCGAGGGGAAACCGATACTCGCCGCGATCGTCGGGAATCCCTTGTCGTCGCGATTGATCAGCAGGACCTTGTCGGCGGTGGCATAAGGTCCGCCAACCGCACGTCCGACTACCTTGCGTCCCGCGATCGCGGCGAATTCGCGCAGATCGGTATCCGCGACAGGCGATGGGTGCACGGGCGTCGCGGTGGCCACGTCGGGAGCCGCGGCAACGGGATCGGCAGCAAGGGCCGCGAAAAGCAACAGGGAAGCGATCAATGCGCTTCGCCCCAGCTCTTTCCCGTGCCGACCTCGACTTCCAGCGGGACCGACAGGTTGAGCGCTGGCTCAGCGGCGCCGGCCATCACCGCGCGGATGACCGCGCCCGCGGCTTCGGCTTTGTCTTCGGGCGCCTCGAACACCAGTTCGTCGTGGACCTGCAGCAGCATATGAACGTCGGAAAGACCCGCATCGGCCAGCGCCTTCGGCATGCGGGCCATCGCGCGCTTGATCAGGTCGGCGCTGGTGCCCTGGATCGGTGCGTTGATCGCGGCGCGTTCGCTGCCGGCGCGTTCGTTCTGATTCGCCGCCTTGATCCGGGGGAACCAGGTTTTGCGGCCGAACAAAGTCTCGGTATAGCCCTTGGCGCGCGCGCCTTCGAGCGTGTCGGTGATATAATCGGAGATGCCGGGAAACCGCTCGAAATAGCGCGCGATCAGCGCCTGCGCCTCGTCGGGGGTGACCTCGAGGCGGCCTGCGAGCCCCCAGCGCGAAATGCCGTAGAGGATCGAGAAATTGACCGTCTTCGCCTTGCTGCGCGTGTCGCGGTTGACCTCACCGAACAATTCGATCGCCGTCGCGCTGTGGATGTCGTCGCCGCGCGCAAAGGCTTCCTTGAGCTCCGGAACGTCCGCCATATGTGCCGCGAGCCGCAGCTCGATCTGGCTATAGTCGGCCGCGATCAGCACATGGCCGGGCGACGCGATGAACGCATCGCGGATCTGGCGGCCCGTTTCGGTGCGGATCGGGATATTCTGGAGGTTCGGGTCGGTCGACGACAGCCGCCCGGTCTGCGCGCCGACGAGGCTGTAGCTCGTGTGGACGCGCCCGGTCGTTGCGTTGATCTGCTGTTGCAGCGCATCGGTATAGGTCGATTTGAGTTTCGCGAGCTGGCGCCATTCCAAAATCTTGCGCGCGATCGGCACGCCATCGCGTTCCAGTCTTTCGAGTTCGCTCTGGTCGGTCGACCAGTCGCCCGACTTGCCCTTGCGGCCGCCTTTGAGGCCCAGCTTGTCGAACAATATCTCGCCGAGCTGCTTGGGGCTGCCGATCGCGAAGGGCTGACCCGCGAGGCCGTGGATCTCGCCTTCGATGCGCAGCATTTCGGTCGCGAATTCGCCCGACAGGCGCGCGAGATATTCGCGGTCGACCATGATGCCGGCGCGCTCCATCCCCTCGACGACCGAGGCGAGCGGACGGTCGACCATCTCGTAGACGCGCGTCCCGCCCTCGACAGGAAGACGCAGCTTCAACATCTTCCAGAGCCGGAGCGCGACATCGGCATCCTCGGCCGCATATTCGGTCGCGCGGTCGAGCTGCACTTCGGCAAAGCTGATCTGCGATTTGCCCGTCCCGCACATTTCCTTGAAGGTCAGGCAGGTGTGATCGAGGTGGAGCTTCGCGAGCTCGTCGAGCCCATGCTGATGCTTGCCCGCGTCGAGCGCGAAGCTCATCACCAGCGTGTCGTCATAGGGCGCGACGGTGACGCCGTGCTGCGCGAGCACGCCGATGTCATATTTCAGATTATGCCCGACCTTCAGCACCGCATCGTCGGCGAACAGCGCGTGCAGCCGCCCGATTGCGACGTCCATCGCGATCTGCTCGGGCTTTTCGGCGAACATGTCGGTGCCGCCATGGCCGAGCGGAATATAGCAGGCACGGCCTGGCGCCGTCGCCATGCTGACGCCGACGAGGCGGCCGGTGACGCTGTCGAGGCTCGCGGTTTCGGTGTCGACGCCGACGACATGCGCGGCGCGGGCTTCGGCGATCCAGCGGTCGAGCGCCTCGACGGTGGTGACGCATTCATAGACCGACCGGTCGATGGGCGGCATCGCGGGCAGCGTCGGGGTCGACGGGCCGGCAGGCGCAGCCGCCGGCGCGGCGTTTGCGCGCGGGAAGGTCGGCGGGCCGCCCGGCGTCGCGCCGAGGTCGAGCTTGGCCGAGAGCGAACGGAATCCATGTTCGTCGAGGAAGGTCTTGAGCGGCAGCGGCGGGATTGCGCCGAGCTTCAGCGTGTCGAGCGCGTCGGGCAGCGCGACGTCGCGCTTCAGGTCGACGAGGATGCGCGACAATTCGGCCATGCCGCGATGCTCGATCAGATTGTCGCGCAGCTTCGACGCCTTCATGCCCTCGGCCCCGTCGAGCGCGGCGGTGAGGTTGCCATATTCCTGGATCAGCTTGGTCGCGGTCTTCGGCCCGACCCCGCGCACGCCGGGGACATTGTCGACGCTGTCGCCCATCAGCGCGAGCACGTCGCCCACCAGATCGGGCGTGACGCCGAATTTCTCGTTCACCGCTTCGAGCCCGAGCCGGACATTCTTCATCGTGTCGAGCATGTCGACCTGCGGGCCTTCGACGGGCTCGCGGATGAGCTGCATCAAATCCTTGTCCGACGATACGATCGTGACGTCCCAGCCCTCGCGGACTGCGGCTTCGGCATAGGAGGCGATCAGGTCGTCGGCCTCGAAGCCCTCCATCTCGATGCACGGCAGCGAGAAGGCGCGCGTCGCGTCGCGGATCAGCGGGAATTGCGGACGCAAATCCTCGGGCGGCTCGGGCCGGTTCGCCTTATACTGGTCGTAAATCTCGTTGCGGAACGACTGGCTGCTATGGTCGAGGATGACTGCAAGATGCGTCGGCCCGTCGGCATCGTGCAGATCTTTCGCCAGCTTCCACAGCATCGTCGTGTAGCCATAGACCGCACCGACGGGCACCCCCTTGGGGTTCGTCAGCGGCGGCAGGCGGTGATAGGCGCGGAAGATGTAGCTGGAGCCATCGACCAGATAGAGATGATTCTTCTCGGACATGGCGGGGGATGTAGCAGGGGAGGCGCGGGCGGCCTAGGGCCGCAAGCGCGGCTGCAGGTCGAAATGCGTCACGTCCTCGCGCGCGCCGAGCTTGGTGTAGAGCGCAATCGCTGGATCGTCGCCGTGGTCGGCCTGGACGAACACCGCCCAGGCGCCGGTTTCGGCGGCGATATGCTGCAACTCGGCGATCAGCGCGGTCGCGATGCTGCGGCGGCGATGCGCCGTGTCGACCGCGAGGTCGTAGAGATAGATTTCGCTGCGCGCCTGCTCGAGCTTGGGAAGCTCGTAGGCGGTGAGGCCGCCGATTACCGTGCCATCCGATTCTGCGACGAGTGCAAAGACGCCGTCGCGCCCGAGCTGGCGGCGGAGCCAATTGTCATCGGGCGCATCGGCGGGGTAACTCGCCGGATCTTCGAACGCCGCAGCGTAGAGCGCATTGAGCGCGCGCATCGTATTGACGTCTGCGGCGGTGAGGCGGCGTATCGCAAATTCGCTTGTCATCGCGGGCGACCCTATCCCAGTGCGCCGCCCCGTGAAAGTCGATGCGGGCGCGGCTCGCAAAGACCGCGGCCGCGCCCGTTGTTTAAAATCGATACGCCACGAAAACGCCGCCCTGCCACTGGTCCGGCGATCCGCGCAGCCGCACGAGCGGGGCGTCCTTCGCGTCGCCCAGCAATCGCGTATATCCGCCGGTCGCAGCTATCATCCAATGATCGGTCAGGCGATAATGGAGACCGATGTTGGCGCCCGCGTCCTTCAGGCCTTTCCCGGCCCGGAAAGCGGGAAGCCCGCTGCGCGTCGCCTGCGCGGGGGTGACGCCGAAATAGGTACGCATATATTTGTCGTCGGCCCAGCTCGTCGCACCGCTCAGCGACAACGACAGCTTATCCGACAGGTCGAAGTCGACGCCGCCCGTCGCTGTTCCCACCAGGCCGTCGTGACCGCCCGCCACATCCTTGACCAGCGAAAGCTCCAGCCAGGCGGGCCCGACATCGAGCCGGGCGGTTCCGCCTACCTCGATCGCCATATCGACCTTGCCCAGCCCGATGAGGGCATCATTCCGCTTTTCGGACCGGTCGCGGCGATAGCGTGCGACCGGTCCGACGCTGATCTTCATATCCTCGGCCGGTTTGATACGTATTATGTTCACGCCGACCTCGGGGCCGCGGAGATAGGCGATGTCCTTGTATCCGACCGAAACATAGGGGAAGGGCAGGACTTCATAATCCTTCGACCCTTCATAATCGGGCGCATAGATCGCGCCCGCGCCGACAACGACGGTCCAGTCATCGCCCTCTGCCGGAGGTTCCTGCGCGTGAAGGTCGGCCGGGGCGAAGAGAAAGGCGGCGGCAATCGCCGCGCCGGCAGCGGCAATCGCCATGGATTGTTTCAAGGTTGGGGTGTCGTTTGATCGGGGCGTGTTCATAGGATTCATAGGATCTCCGGGGGATGGATGATGCCTGCCGGACCTAGACGCCCGTTCGCCGCACGCGATAACCCGCCCGTATCGATTTGTTTCAATATGTGTCGGCTAGAGACTTGGTCCCGGGCGGCCGCTATCGTCGGGGTCATGTCGACTGCACGGCAATCCCATATCCTTGTGGTCGACGACGACCGTCACATTCGCACGATGCTGGCGCGATATCTCAGCGACCACGGCCTGCGGGTCACGATGGCCGATGGCGGCCGGCAGATGATGGAGATGTTTTCCGGCCATCAGTTCGATGTCGTTGTGCTCGACGTGATGATGCCCGGCGACGACGGTTTTACCTTGTGCCAGCGTCTGCGCGCGCAAAGCCATGTTCCGATAATCCTGCTGACCGCCCGCGATACGGAAACCGACCGGGTGGTGGGCCTCGAGCTCGGCGCCGACGATTATGTTGCCAAACCCTTCAATCCGCGCGAACTCCTCGCGCGGATACGGGCGATGCTGCGCCGGTCGACGATGGCCTCCGCTCCGGCAGCAGGGGCCAATCGGGCACGATTGCGTTTTGCCGGCTGGACGCTCGATCTGACAAAACGCGCGCTCACGTCGCCGCGCGGGATCCGCGTCGACCTGACGACGGGCGAGTTCGACCTGCTGACCGCCCTCGCGCAGCATCCACAGCATGTGCTCAGCCGCGACCAGCTGCTCGACCTTGTCCACGGGCGCAGCAACCTCAACATCGATCGCAGCATCGATGTCCAGATCAGCCGGCTTCGCCGCAAGATCGAGGATAATCCGCAGGAGCCGCTGCTCATCCGCACCGTCCGCAACGGCGGCTATTTCTTTACGGCGGATGTCGAGAGCGGGGCGTCGTCGCATGGATAGGTTCCGGCCGCATGTGCTCCGGTTGAGGCTCGCGCCGCGGATCGGTCTTGCGATCGTGCTGACGGTCGGTGCGGCTTATCTTCTCAACCAGAGCCTGCAGTATCTGATCCCGCCGCCCCCGTTCGTCATGGTCGAACGTGCATGGCTGATCGATTCGGTGGTGAGCGGCGTCCGCCTTGCCGAGACCAGCGCGGGCGCGCGCCGTGACAAGGCGCTGGGGGCGATGCCCTCGTCGCAATATCTCGACTTTGCCCTGACCCGTGCCGCGCCGCCGATCGTGCAAGAAGGCGGCCCGCTGTTTGCCCAGGGCCTGCGGCAATCGATCGCGAGGGACCTCGGGGTTCGCGTCGAGCGGGTTGGCGTCATGACAGCGGTCTATGACGAGCAGAATATGGAACGATCCGCGCGCAACGCGATCGTGGTCATTCCCGAGCTTCCGGCGGTGCTCCGGTCGGAAACGCTGGCGAGCAGCGAAAGCAGCGTGCTCGGCGAGCTCGTCATTTCGGTGAAGCTGGAGGACGGCAGCTGGCTGACCGTGACGCAGCGCAACCTTACCACATCCTGGCGCCATTATGCGCGCATCGCTTTCGGCATCGTGGGCAATCTGCTGATCGTGATTCTGTTCTCGGTGTGGATCGCGCGCAGCATCGTCGTTCCGCTCACCCGTCTTTCGGCCGCGATCGAATCGCTCGGGCGCAACCGCGAACCGACGCTGCTCGCTGAAATGCGATTGCCCGAATATGCCGCCATCGCCGAAAGCTTCAATACGATGCAGTTACGGCTGAAACGCTTCATCGACGAACGCATGGGAATGCTCGCGGCGATTTCGCACGACCTGCGGACCCCGCTCACCCGCCTTCGCCTGATGGCCGAATATGTCGACAATCCCGAGCAGCGCGAGCAGGTCCTTCTCAACGTCAACGAGATGGAAACGATGGTCGGCGACGCGCTGGCATTCATGAGCGCCGAGGCGCGGAGCGAGAAGGTCGAGGTTGCCGATCTGGCGGTTCTGCTGATCAGCCTGACCGACGAATATTCCGATTTCGGCGAGCGTGTGTTGTACAACGGCCCCGAACATGCCGATCTTCCCTGTCGTCCGGTGGCGTTGAAGCGTGCCTTTTCGAACCTGATCGCCAACGGCTGCAAATATGGCGGGGCGGTCGAGATTCGCCTCGTCGTCGCGGCCGATTCTTTCATCGTCGACATTCACGACGAGGGCGAGGGGATCCCGCCCGAATTCGAGGAAAAGGCTTTCCAGCCTTTCGAGCGGCTCGAAACCTCGCGAAGCCGCGAGACGGGCGGGTCCGGGCTGGGGCTCGCGATCAGCAGGGACATTATAAGCAGCCACGCAGGCGAGATAAGTTTCCGGCGGCCGCCGGCGGGCTTTATCGTCCGGGTTCTGTTGCCGCGGCCCGCTTCCGCGCCGGCGGCGACCTAGTCGCCATATTCGATTGCGAGTTTCGCCGCGGCGGCAACGGCTGCCGCGCGCGCCTCGTCGGTGGTGCCGCCCGCGACGCGGGCCAGTGCCACGCCCATGCGGCGCCAGGGGCGCGTCACGGGCTTGCCGAAGACGCGTGCGTCGATTGACGTTTCGGGGTTCGGCGCGGTGAGCGCGTCGGCGAGGCCGGTGATTGCAAAATCCGCCGCGTCGCGGTCGGCGAGCAGGACCGCGCTCGCGCTGGCGTCGGGCACCGCGATCGCGGGGATCGGCAGGCCGAGGATCGCGCGCGCATGGAGATCGAACTCGGAGAGCGACTGCGAGATCAGCGTGACCATGCCGGTGTCGTGCGGGCGCGGCGAGAGTTCGGAGAAGATCACCTCGTCACCCTTCACGAAAAATTCGACGCCGAAGATGCCGTGGCCGCCGAGCGCGTCGACGACCTTCGTCGCCATGTCCTGCGCGCTCGCGAGTGCGGCGTCCGACATCGCGGCGGGTTGCCAGCTTTCGCGATAATCGCCGCGTTCCTGTCGATGGCCGATCGGCGGGCAGAAGGCGACGCCATCCTTGTGGCCGACGGTGAGCAGCGTGATCTCGTAATCGAAATCGACGAAGGCCTCGGCGATCACGCGCAGCCGGTCGCCGCGCATTCCGGCGGCGGCATAATCCCACGCGGCATCGACACCCGCGGCGTCCCTGACCGTGCTCTGGCCCTTGCCCGACGAGGACATGACGGGCTTCACGACCAGCGGGAAGCCGACGCGCTCCGCCGCCGCGGCCAGCTCGTCACGGCTCGTGGCATATTCGAAGGTCGAGGTTTTGAGGCCGAGTTCGCTCGCTGCCAGATCGCGGATCGCGTCGCGGTTCATCGTCAATTGCGCGGCGCGCGCCGAGGGGACGACATGGAAGCCCCCGGCTTCGACCTCTGCCAGGATTTCGGTGCGGATCGCCTCGACCTCGGGCACGATATGGTCGGGCCGGTGTTTCTCGATCGCCGCGCGGAGCGCGTCGCCGTCGAGCATCGAGAAGACTTCGAAACCGTCGGCGACCTGCATCGCCGGCGCGCTTTCGTAGCTGTCGCACGCGATGACGCGGCAACCGAGCCGCTTCGCCGAAATCACGAATTCGCGGCCCAGTTCGCCCGAACCGAGCAGGAGGATGGTGGCAGTGGGGGTCATGACAAACTTTCCATCGACGTTGGACGCAAGATTCGGGACGCATCGCGGTCCGGCCTCCGCCATATGAATATCAGCATCAAAGTGCGACTGCGAATGACATCCAAAGGAACGATCCCGTGACTTATTATTCCAAAACCATCTGGTCGCCGGTCGGCGAATTGACACTGGTCGCCGATGACAGGGGCCTGGCCGCCATCCTGTGGGAGAATGACAAGCCCGACCGGGTGCGGCTCGGCGCGCCGAGCGAAAAGGCGGACCACCCCGTACTGATCGAAACCGAGCGGCAACTACGCGAATATTTCGCCGGCGAGCGCCGCACATTCGACGTGCCGCTGTCCTTTGCGGGGACCGAATTCCAGAAACGCGTATGGGCGGCCTTGCTCGACATCCCGTTCGGCGAAACGCGCAGTTATGGCGAGATCGCGGACCAGCTCGGCAACCCCGGGGCATCGCGGGCGGTCGGCGCCGCCAACGGCCGTAACCCCATTTCGATCATTGCGCCGTGCCACCGCGTCGTCGGATCGACCGGCAAATTGACCGGCTTCGCCGGCGGGCTGGCGGCCAAGGCGTTCCTGCTGGAACTGGAACGATAGCCGCGTCGTCCGCCGCGACGAAGGGCCGGATCACAGGTCGACGGTGCGGATTTCGGGGATCATCCGCCACCATAGCAGGGCGCCGAGCAGCGACAGCCCGGCGGCGCACGCAAAGGCATAGCCATAGCCGCCGAGATAGTCGACGATCAGCCCGGTGACGATGGGTCCGACGATGCCCGAAATATTGCCGAGCGCATTCTGTACCCCCATCCAGCTACCTGCTGCGCGCGGTCCTGCGAAAATCTGGCCGACGGCGAAGATGTTCGTCGCGATCAGCCCGGCGCCGAAGCCGGCGAACGCCAGCCATATGGCCAGCATCGCATAACCGTCGGCCACGGCAATGCCCGCGGTCGCGATGCCGATCGCAAGCTGTCCCGCGATCATCAGCCAGCGGCGAACCTCGCCCTCGTCGGCCCCGCGCGATACCATCCGGTCGGACAGCCAGCCGCCCGCGAGTGCGACGATCCCCTGCACAGTGAAGCTCAGCGTCGTCAGCGCCGTCATTTCACCGATCGTATAGCCGCGCGTATTGACGAGATAGAGCGGCAGCCAGGCGAGCAGGAAATAGAAGCCATAGTTCGACAGGAAATGGACGATGCCCATCTTCCACAGCGCCGGAATGCGGAGCAGGCGCCGGACCGGAATCCGCTCGCTCATCGCGGCGGTCCCGCGTGCCCGCATCGAGGCCGAGGCGAATTGCCAGGGAATGAGCCACAGCAGCGTTACCGCGCCGAATATCCAGAAGACCGGCCGCCAGCCCCATTCGCCGAGGATCGCGCCGCCCGCGAGCACACCGACCGCCGGGCCGAACGCGATCGCGGCGGCGACCGCCGCGTTGGCGATCCCGCGCCGTTCGGCGGGCACTTCTGCCGCAAAGATCTTGGTGCTGCCGGGAAAGGCGATGCTCTCGCCAAGCCCGAGGAACAGCCGCAGGACGATCAGCGATATCAGCCCGCCGGCGAAACCGGTCAGCGCGGTGCTGATTGCCCAGACCGCGACGCCCAGTGCAAAGACGCGATAGACGCAGAAGCGATCGCAGAGCCAGCCGACGAGCAGGCAGGCGGGGGCATAGACCCAGAAGAAGGCCGAAACGGCGAGGCCGAACCCCGTTGCCGACAGCCCCAGCTCTTCCTTCATCAACGGCGCGGCGACACCGATCGCGCCGCGATCGACATAGTTGAGCAGCACCGACAGCGCGATGAGGCCGACGACCCAGGTCAGACGCGATCCGTTCGCGCGGCTTTGCATCGATGACGTCGCCATGGCTTCTCCCCTGCCCGAAAGCAGCCGTATCACAGACGGGTGACAGGGATTAACGAAAATTCGAAGACGGCGTGCGGCGCACGTTTGTTCAACGCGCTCGTCCGAAGACGCGCTATTCTCTCCAGCGACATCAAGGGAGAATGGATATGACCCTCGCCGCGCAAATCGAGCGACCGCTCTCGATCGCCGCCTTGTTCGACCGCTATCATGTCGGCTGGGAAGCCAAAGATCCCGACCTGATCGCTTCGCTCCATTCGGGGGATACGATTTTCGCGCTTCACGACGGCACCGAACCCGTGAGGGCGCGCGAGACGCTCCGCGAGCATTGCCGCCAGATGTTCGCGACCTTTGATTTCACGCAGGAAATGGGGCGACGACTCTATGGCGATGATCATTGGGTGTTCGAATGGACGATGCTGCTGACGCTCACCGAACCGGGCGGCGCGCCTTTCACGGCGCGCGTCGGGATGCTCGACGTCGTCACCGTGAACGATGCGGGCGAGGTGACGCGCAAGGACGTCTATCCGAACGGGCGCGAGATGGCCGCGGCGTTCCTCCGCGCCGGAATCGAACGCTAGTCCGGGCGTCCGGCGCTTGCGCCGGGCGCCCGCGCGGCAGATAATCCCGGCGATGCCCGATCCGCTCTCCCCCTTCCGCAATTCGCTGCTGCCGGTCGGTGTCCGGTCGCTTGCGCCGCATGCCAACCCCGTCACCGCAATCCTCATGGGGCGGGACGGCCCGCTGCGGCTCGAGCAGGTTGGCGGGCAGGTGGAGGGCGACATGCTGCTGATCCGTCCGGGCGTGGTCCATGGCGTCGCCTTGCCCGCGCGCGGTGCAGATATACTCTATCTCAACGGCCTTTCCTTTCCTTTCGACGCACCGCTTGCACAGCCGCTCGAGGGGAAGTCGGCCGAACGCGCGCGCGAAGCGCTGGGCGGCGCGAGCGATGCCGCCGAAGAACTGCGCGCGCGCCTGATGCCTCCCGCGGTCGCGCCGCCGCCGCGGGTCGCCGAAGCGGTCCAGGCGATCTATGCCGATCCGATGCGGCGCATGTCACAGGACGAGCTCGCCCGGCGTCTGGGCATGGAGCGCACGCAGGCGCTCCGCTGTTTCAAGGCGGCAACGGGGCAGGGTTTCCGCGAATTCAAGCTGTGGTCGGCGATCCAGTATGCGGCTGCGCAGATGAAGGAGGGTGCGCTCGTCCGGACGGCGGCGATGGATGCCGGGTTTGCCGATACGGCGCATCTCTCGCGCGTCTTCCGGCGCGTTTTCGGGCTGACGCCGAGCGCGGCGATCGCGGGCCTTTCGGTGAACTGAGCGCGGCTAGCCGGGCCGGTTCGCCGTGTCGTGATCGGGGTGCTGGTGATTGCTCGCCCGGATCGCCTCGACAAGGTCGCTCATCGTTTCTTCAGTGGTCCCCTCGGCTTTGAGCGGCAGGTCCGCGAAGACCGGGAGGCGGCCTTCGAGCCCGAACTGCACCTTCGGCGCGAACCGCGCCGGCTCGTCGAACGATCCGGTGGTCAGGTTGATATGTTTGCTCTCGAAATAATCATAGGTGAGCGGCGTCCCGCAGTCGCGGCAGAAACCGCGCGCCGCCTTGTCCGAGCTGTCAAAGGTTGCGGGCTCTCCGCGCGTCCATGTGATCGCGTCACGCGGGACGCCGATCAGCGCGATGAAGAAATTGCCCGCCGCCTTCTGGCACATGCGGCAATGACAGATATGCGAGCTGTCGAGCACCGCGGTGACATGCCAGCGCACCGCGCCGCACTGGCAGCCGCCCGAGGCTTCGGTTTCGATCCTGGCTGTCATCTCGCTCGCTCCTGCCGTCTGCTCTCCTAGGTCCGACGCCGATCCCGGCTAGTCAATGGGCAAAGCGACTTGTCCGGTATCCGCGGTACCGGCTCATCCGCCGAGGTCCGATGTTGCCTTTCGACGCTCGATTCCCAGCTTTCTGGCATAAAGCGCCGCGCCATGACCTGGAGCAAAACGCGGCTCAACGAACCGGAACGCCTTTTCCTCCAACGCTTCGAGAAAGGGACGACGGACCAGCGGCTCCTGGCTCAGCACTCCGCCGGACCATGATATCGATACTGGAACTCCATCGGGAAAGCCGAGGCGCTTTCTTAGCGCGAACGCTATCGCCGCGAGCTCTTCGGCCGCGGCGTTGAGAATCGCAGCCGCGCCACGATCGCCTTCCGCCGCCGCTTTGGACACGACGCTGGCAAGTCCGGCGATTTCGCCACGGCTCATCCGGTCGGTTCCCATGATGCGTTCGCATAGCTCCAGGTCGTGCCGCAGCGAAAGCGCTTCGCCGATCCGCTCGTGCAGAATGTCCTTGGGTGCACGGCCGTCGCTCATCCGCGCGAACAGCGCCAGCCCCTGCACGGCGATCCAATAGGCCGAACCCTCGTCGCTGAAGATCTCGCCCCATCCGCCGGCGCGTGCGGATCGGCCCTCGCGTTCGCCGTAGCCGATCGAGCCGGTGCCCGCGACGATGTTGATCCCGTCCTCGCAGCCCAGCGAACCCGCCCACCCGCAGATCATGTCGTTGCCGCATGTATAACGATCATGGCCGAGGAGGCGGGCGCAGGCGGCATCCAGTTGCGGGTCGACGACGCTGTCCTCGCCATAAGCGGGCAGGCCGAAGAAACTATGGTCGAGTGCAGCCGGCATGATCCCCAGATCGCCGCAAACCGCCATGATTCCCTGTTCGAGGCGGCGCACCGCCTCGTCGATCCCGACCTGCAGATGATACGTCGTGCCGGTGACGGCGCGCGCGATCACCGTGCCTGACCCTTCGATGCAGACAAACTCGGTCTTGGTACCGCCGCCGTCGACGCCGAGGAAGATGCCGTCCGTCATGCGCCGGGCGCGTGGATCCGCACGCCCTGTACGACGCGGTTGACGGTGCCGCTCGCGTTGGGGCGGTCGGGCGTGAGCCCGAGCGCAAGCGAAACATGCAGACCGAACAGCTGCGCCGGAACGATGAAGGGAAACAGCAGGTCGGCGTCGACCGCGCCTGCCATGTCCGCAATCACGACCTGCGCATCGTCGCCGGGTTGGGCGGAGATCACCACGACCGCGCCGCTGTGGCCGTCGCTGCGCAGTTCCTGGGCGATGTCGAGGTCGTAGAGGCGCGTCAGCGGATCGTTGGAGACAAAAACCACGGCAAGCGTCTCGGCATTGATGATGGTTTTGGGACCATGCCGGAAACCGAGCGCGGTGTCGAACGCCGTCACCAGCGCGCCGTCGCTCAATTCCATGAGCTTGAGCGCCGCTTCGCGCGCCAGCCCCTTGAACGGACCGCTTCCAAGATAGACCACGCGCTTGAAGCCGCGGCCCGCGAGATCCGCGATCAGAGGCTCGACGGTCGAGAAGACATCCTGCACCGCCGCGGCGATCGCCTCGATGCGGGGGGCGAGCCGGTCGATCCCGCCGAGGATCGATAGCGCGGCAAGCATCATCGCGCTGAAACTGGAGGTCATCGCGAAGCCGCGATCGTGCGTGGCTTCGGGGAGGACGACGACGTGGATATTGTCGCCGCTTCGCTGACCCAGTGCACCCTCGGCATTGCAGGTAATGACCAGATGGAAGGCTTCATCGACATGCGCGTCCACCAGATCGGCGGCGGCGATGCTTTCGGGGCTGCTCCCCGACCGGCCAAACGAGACGAGCAGCGTCGGCGCTTCGCGGCGAAGGTGGAGCGTCGGCCCGCTGACGATGTCGGTGGTCGCGATCGCCTCGACCGTCCGGCCGAGTTCGCGCGACAGCCATGGCGCAAGGCACTCGCCGATGAAGGCCGACGTCCCGGCCCCGGTCAGAATGACACGCAGGTCGGGCCGGGCGAGCAGCGGCGCGATGAAGGCCTCGATCGCGGCCTTGTTCGCGCTGAGCAGTGCCTGTGTTTCGCGCAGGGTCACGGGCTGTTGCGCGATCTCCCGGCGGGTAAAGGGCTGGACGTCGTTGTCCGGGGTTTCGGGAACCAGCAAGGCGTCAGGCATCGGGGTAGCAAGCTCCATGATAAGCGTCGAGGGCGGCGCTGATATGCGCCATGACAAGGTCGGCAGGGTCGAGCGACGCGCGTCCGGCGCGCACCGCGGCGTAGGCGAGGGGCAGATATTGGCTGATCAGCGGCAGCGTCGGCGCCGTTTCGCGGAGGTTGGCGAACAGGCGTTCCTGCGCCGCGACGATCAGCGCGTCGGGCCAATAATAGCGGATGCGGTCGGAGAGGCTGTATTGCAGCTGCAGGTCGAGCGTTGCGCCTTCGGCATGATAATATTTCTGCCAGTTGCCGGGTTCGGCGCGCATGCGCTCGATCGCGACATCGCGGAGGCGGGCGCGATCTGCCGGGGCGACCAGCTCGGCCTCGATCGCATCGAGCGCCCATAGCGCCTCGCGCAGGGCAAAGGTAACGCCGGGCCCCACCTTCAGGATCGCAAAATGATCGCGGACGAGCGAGGCAAGTGCTTCGGCCGTTTGATAGTCGGTCGAGTGCGCCTCGAAGACGAGATTCGCGACCGGCTCGATCGAACGGCTGAGGGTGGTGGCTTTTTCAGGGCGATAATCGACCACCTTGTCGTGATCGAACTCGACGCCGGGTTGCACGACGGTGGCGATCACACGCTCCCAGGCATCGGCGAGCCCGGATTCGCGGAACAGGTCGCGGTGCATGTCGACCGTGGCGATCGCCGCTTCGGGCGTGGTGAGCGCCAGTTCGTCGAGATCCTCTGCGGCGCCGCCGGGCACGGGTACCTCGGTTCCGATGACGTAAACCGGCGCGTCGGCGATATCGCCCCGGAATGCGTCCTCGGCGGCACGGCACAGGTGCGCGGCGCGCTCGGCGATGATCCGCTCGGGGAGCGGCACCGGGTCATCCGCGCAGCTCATCGAGCAATCGAGGTGAATCTTGCGGAAGCCCGCCTGCACATATTGGGCCACCATGATTTCGGCCCGGTCCATCGCTTCGGCGGCGGGCAGGGCGGTCCAGGGATTGGGCCCGAGATGATCGCCGCCCAGCACCAGCCGGTCGAGCGGAAAGCCCACCTCGTCCGCGAGAGCCTGCACAAAGTCGCGATAGTCGGCGGGGCGCATGCCGGTATAGCCGCCCTCCTGATTGACCTGATTGCAGGTCGCCTCGACCAGCACGACCGGCTGCGCCGTTTGCAGCGCATGGCGCAGCGTCGCCTCGACCGCCAGCGGGTGCGCACAGCAGACCGACGTGATGCCGATCCGCTCGCCGGCCTTGTGCCGCAGCACGATGTCTCGAATCGCTTTCACGGAAAGCTCCTTTCGATTTCGCTTATAGGCCGCGATATCGCATAACGCAATAAAGCGAAACTAAACGAAACTATTTACTGTCGCCTTCGCGATGCTCGTCCCTGGCGTCCGGCGCGATGGCGAGCAGGAGCGAGGCGATCAGCGCAAGGCCGATACCGATCGTCTTGAGCGGTCCGGGTACGACGCCGAGGACGGCGAGCGAGAGCAGGGCGGTGGCGAGCGGCGCGCCGGCGTTGGCGAGCGGGGCAACGATGATGGCCTTGCCGTACCGGAAGGCGAAAACCAGCGTCAGCGCACCGATCGCGTTCAGCACCTGGATCGCCGCGGCAAGCCCGGGGCCGTCGAGTCCCCAGTTCACCGGCCGGGAAAAATCGGTCATCATCCATGCGATCGGGATCAGCGCGAGCCCCGCGACCATCATGTAGACGAAGATGCTTTCCGCCGACATCACCTCGTTGGCGGCCTTCATGAAATAGGCCTGCACGCCCCAGCACAGCATCACCACCAGCGCGGGTAGCAGCCAGGCCGCCGATGTTGCGCCCCCGCTCGCCGGAGCGAAATCGAAGGTAGGCAACGCGAGCAGCGCCAGCACGATCCCCAGCGCGCCGAGTTTTCCCGTCCGCTCGCGCATGATCAGGAAGGAAAGCGCGATCGTGATGACCGGCGAGAGCGAGATGATCGGGAAGATGAGATAGGCGGGCCCGCGCGCGACGGCGTAGAAGAGCACCATCTGTCCGCCCGCGCCGAGCAGCCCGATCGCAAGCCCGTAGGCGATAGCTCGTGGCGAGCGGTCGAGCACCCAGCGCGCCTGCGCGAGCACGACCAGCGCAGGCGGGATCATCGTCAGCGCCCAGACGCAATAGACCAGGGTCTCGGGAAAGCCATGTTGCGCCGAAAGGCCGGAGAACGCGCCCCAGATGCCCCAGAGCACCACGGTGGTCAGCGCGTTCGCGAGCCACGCCCTGTTCGTCCGCGGGCTCGCCGCGATCGCCGCGCCGCTCACGCCTTGCCGTCCTGCACCGGCGTCGCGCGCACGAGCAGGAAGCGCTCGAATTTCGCCGGGATGATGTTCTGCGCGCGTGTCGCGGTGCCCAGCGACGCGCCGGTGAAGCTGTCGGTCAGCGTGTAGCGTCCCTCGCCGAGCCCGCGCAGGGACACGGATCCCTCCCACTCGTCGGCAAAAAAGGCGTAGTGGAGCGCGCCATCCTTTTCGATCGCATGACCCTCGGGCTTGTCGAAGCCGATGTCATAAAGGCCGCCCAGATAATTGCCCTTGGCGAGCATGTTGGCGCGATAGAGGTCGATCCACTTGCGCCACAGCACTTCCTTCGCCGCCGTCAGCTTGAAACCGCCGGGCGGCAACGGATCGGTGGGGTTCGGTGTATCCTCGGGCCAGGTGAATTTGGTCGAGGGGATGGCGCCGATGCCGTAGGTCGAGGCGAAGTCGTCGCGGGTGTCGGTCATCTCGACATGGTCGCCGGCAAAGGGCGCCGACGGTCCCATCAGCGCCTTGAACGTCTTGCCCTTCAGGCGGACCTGCCATGACGATGTCGGGTCGGCCGCGGGCGTGTTGTTCATCGCCGGGATGTTGTGGAAGGCGAAGCTGTCGCCGCACGGACATATCTCGACGATCGCTTCGGAGTTGATCGCCATGACTTCGTCGTACATCGCCTTCCAGAAATCCTGCAGCTTTTCGAAGGATTCCTCGGGGCGCGCATGATTGTGCGCGGGATTGTAGCAGGGCGCGACGCCGTTGAGGTGCTGGCCGTCGAGCTTGAGTCCGTCGAAGCCCCATTCCCCGACGATCTTGCGGACGATTCCGCGGAAATAATCGATCGTCGGCTGGTAGGCGGGGCACATGGTGAAGGCGCTCCACCAGCTCACATTCTGCGCCGCGCCGTGCGCGTCGAGGATGAGCATATCGGGGTGGTCGCGCAGCAGCGGCGTGCCGGGATCGACGGCGAGCGGTGCCAGCCACAGACGCGGGCGCATGCCATCGGCCTTGATGCGGTCGGCAAAGGCTTTCATGTCGGCGTCGCCGCGCGGAAAGCGCGTGCGGTCGACATCCCAATTACCTTCGGCGATCTGCCAGCCGTCGTCGATCACCGCCCATTCGAAGCCGAGTTCCTTCGCCTTGGGCAAGGTGCCGTAGACCTGTTCGGGCGTGAATTTGCGTTCATAGCCCCACGCGCACCAGATCGGGCCATAGCTCGATTCGGGGATGCGGGGCGCCGCGAGGCCGCGCTCGCCCATGATCCGGCGATAGGCGTCGAGCGGGCGAAAATGGTCGCCCTCATGCGCCATGACGAAGGCGGTCGGCAGGGTCAGCGTTTCACCGGGCGCGAGGGCCTGTGCCCCGTCGCCCGACAGGCCGAGGCGGGTGCCGCCGGGCTGCGCCGCGACGGGCAGCGAAACGAGCCGCGGCACCGTCTCGACATGACCTACCGCCAGCCCGACGTCGCGCCGCCAGACAACCGCAACGGGGGTGCCGCCGCCGTAGTCGGAGCCGTTCATGCCCATGAAATTGCGCTGTTCGAACCCGGGCGCCACCTTCTGTACCCAGTCGCGCCGGTCGGGATAGGATGCGCCGGCAAAGCTCCAGGCGCCGTCGGAATGGCCGAGCAGGTCGTGCGTAGCAACGCGCCAGCCCGCGACGGTCAGCGGCTTCGTGCCGGTATTGCGAAAGCGCACTTCGTAGAGGGCGAGGCCGGGGTAGCGATCGAAGAAGGTGATCGCGGTCTCTTGTTCGAGCGTTCCTCCCGCGGCACTGCGCAGAATGTGGCGCCGGCCAGCGCCATGGATGCCCGAAACCGCCTCCTCCCTGTGATCGAGAAACAGGAAGCGGTCGATCGCCGGTGCATCGGCGAGGATCAGCGCCTCGCCCGCCGCCGTTGCCGTGATCGCCTTGTCCTTGTGGAACAGGCGCGAGCGCATCGCGGTGTCGAATTCGATGGTCAGCGCGCCGTCGCCGATTCGCGCGCCGAGCGGCGCGGCCGCCCATGCGCGGCCCGTCATGGAGGGAGCGGCGACGAGGGCTGCGCCGGCCATCAATCGGCCGAGCGCGGCGCGGCGGGTGACGGGGGGTAACATCTATCGGCTCTCCTCGGCGAAGCCGGTTGCGACCGGCGATCGAGAAAGAGCTTGCACGAGCGGGGCGCGCTGTGCAAACCAAAACGCAATTAATAAGCGCGTTTTATTTCGTTTTCGTTTGAAGGAGGTCGCGATGCAAAGAATTGCCAAGGTGGCGCTCTTGGCCGGGGCGGCGTTCATGGCCACGGCCGCTGCGCCCAAGGCTTCCGAAACATATAGCGAAGCGGATTTTGCGCGCGTCGCCAAATTCGACGCCCATGTCCATGCCAATGTCGACGATCCGCGCTTTCTGGAGGTCGCGCGCCGCGACGGCTTCGAACTTCTTTCGATCAATGTCGACTATCCGGACTTCCCGCCGCTTGCCGAGCAGGCGAGGATTGCCGAGGCTATGCGGGCCGCCGATCCCGCGCGTTTCCATTACACGACGACGTTCAGCATGCAGGGCTTTGGCACGCCCGAATGGACCGGGCGCACCGAGCGCGCGATCGACGCGGCGCTGGCGCGCGGCGCCATCGGGGTGAAGGTGTGGAAGAATATCGGCATGGTCGCGAAGGATGCCGCCGGAAAGCGCGTGTTCCTCGACGATCCGCGCTTCGACGATGTCATGGCGCACCTCGAGGAGCGGCGCATACCGCTGATTGCGCACCAGGCGGAGCCGAAGAATTGCTGGCTTCCGCTCGACCAGATGACGACCGAAAACGACCGGTCCTATTTCCGCGCGCATCCCGAATATTATATGTATCTCCACCCGGAAGAGCCCAGCTACGAGGCGCTGATTGCGGCGCGCGACCGCTTTGTCGCGCGGCATCCGGGGCTCGCGATCGACGGTGCGCACATGGCAAGTCTCGAGTGGAGCGTCGACGAGCTCGCGCGCTTTCTGGATGCACATCCCAATGCGGTGGTGGACCTTGCCGCGCGCATGTCGAACCTGCAGGTGCAGTCGAACGCGGACCTTGAAAAAGTGCGCGCGTTCTTCGTCAAATATCAGGACCGCATCCTTTACGGAACCGACCTCACCGACAGTCCGCCCGATCCCGCTGCCCGCGCGCAGAACCCGCCCGCGACCGACGATTTCCCCGGCGAGGCGGACGCCGTGTGGCGCGCCGACTGGCGCTATCTGGCGACATCGCTGAGCCAGCCGGTCGAGGCGATCAAGGCCGACGCAAGGGGCCTTGGGCTGCCGAGGCCGGTGATCGACAAAATCTATTGGAAGAATGCGCGGCGCTTCTTTCGCCTCAAGGGGTGAGGGGGCGGGGAGGCCGGTTTCGACCGGAAGCAGCCCTACCATTATCGTCATCCCGGACTTGATCCGGGATCCATAGCTGCGCCGTCGTCATGGATCCCGGATCAAGTCCGGGATGACGAAAGAGAGGGAGCAAACGGCAGCTCCCCGCCCCGAACCGATATCCGACCCTGGATCCGCAAGGAATACCGCCTTCCGCCTCAGGCGAGGTGCAAGCGGAAGCCCAGCCTTTCGGCCGCGGCCTGCAAGCCGTCGGCTTCGGGCGCGTCGGTGACGAGATCGTTGATTTCCTCGACATTCAGGATGCGATGAAGGCAGACCTTGCCGAACTTCGACCGGTCGCCGACGGCTATCACCTGTCCGGCCGCTTTCGCCATCTTCCGGTTCAGCATCGCTTCCGGTTCGAAATGGGTGGTGATGCCGCGTTCGATGTCGAACCCGTCGACACCGAGAAACAGCTTGTCGACGTGCAGATCGGTGAGCGCTCTCTCGGTCTGGGCGCCATAGAGCGCGCGGTTGCGCCTGCGTAGTGCGCCGCCCAGCATGACGACGTTGATCCGCTCCTTGCGGGCGAGCGCCCACAGGATATCGAGATCGTTCGTCAATACGGTAATGCTCTCGTCGTCGGGGAGGTGGTACGCGATCTGGAGCGTCGTCGTGCCCGAATCGAGGACCACCGAATCGCCCGGAACGACCATTGCCGCCGCGAGGGCGCCAATCCGCGCCTTTTCTTCGATGTTGATCGCGCGTTTCGATTCGACCGGTGGTTCGGTGGCAACGTTGACCGCGTCGGCCGAGATCGCGCCACCGTAAGATCGCTCGGCGATGCCCTTCTTCGCAAGAAAATGGAGGTCCTTGCGAATCGTCTGCATCGATACTGAGTAGCGTTCGGCCAGCGTCGTCACCTGCACGCTGCCGCGCTCGCGCACCAACGCACTGATTTCCTGCCTCCGCCTGCTGGTATCGCGGATTACCGCCATGAAAACTCTCCTGTCAGGGACGGACATAACAGCGGGATTCTGTTCCGACAAACGCGAAGATATGTTTCGTTTCATTTCCATTTGACAGTTTGGTCACGGACAAGTTACAAAAAACGAAATATATCGCGCGGTGTCGGCAAGGCTGACGGCATAATGCGCACCAAGCCAAGGGGATGGAGATATGACGGGTCGTTACAAGTTGCGCTGTCTGGTGCTTGCCGGAGTCAGCAGCATGGCATTGCTCGGCGCGCCGGGCGCTTTCGCCCAGGATAGCACGCCCGCCCCCGCGGACGCCGCGCAGCAGTCCGACGACACCGATGCCGGCAGTGCGGAAGAAATCGTCGTGCGCGGCGTGCGCGGCAGCCTGCTGCGCTCGATCCAGGCGAAGCGCGATGCGGACACGATCGTCGATGCGATTTCGGCGGAAGAACTGGGCAAGTTCCCGAACCGTAACGTCGCCGAGGCGCTCGCCAACATTCCCGGCATCACTGTCGGCCGCGACGGCCGCGGCGAGGGCCGCGCGATCACCATTCGCGGTCTTGGCGAGAATTTCGCGATCACCACCCTCAACGGCCGCATCCTCCCGACCGACGGGCCGGACCGTTCCTTTGCCTTCGACGTTCTCCCCTCCGAAATCATCTCGGGCGCCGAAGTGCAGAAGGCCGTGCGCTCGTCCGAACTCGAAGGCAGCATCGGCGGCAACGTCGACCTGCGCACCGCGCGCCCGCTCGACCGGTCGGGCTTTCACGCCTCGGCCGCGGTCGAAGGACAGTATAACGACCTTGCCGACAAGGGCGGTTACAAGGTCAGCGGGGTGGTAAGCACCACCTTTGCCGAAGATACCATGGGCCTGATGTTCGGCATCAGCTACAACAAGTACAAGTTTCGTACCGAGAATCTCGGCGAATATTCGATCACCGACGGGACCGAGGCCGGCTATGGCGTCGACTTCAACGGCGACGGGCAGATCAATCCCGACGAGAATGGCCCCGCCTATATCTGGCCCGACTATTATAGTGTCGGATATGTCACCGGCCAGCGCGAGCGCATCGGCGCCGCGGGCTCGTTCCAGTGGAAACCGTCGAGCGATTTCGAGCTGACGATCGACGGCCTCTACAGCCGCTTCAACGTGCAGCAGCATAACTATCGTTCGTCGAACTACCTCAACCCGCTGGGCGACGACGGGTCGCTGCGCTGGGACCCGGCATCGATCAAGACCGACGCCAACAACGTCGTCACCGGCTTCTCGCTGAACGACCTCGTGGCCGAAGTGCTCACCACCGACGAGCCGCGCAAAAGCCAGACATACCAGTTCGGCGGCCATATCGACTGGCAGGCGACCGACCGCTTCAAACTCGCCTTCGACGGCTATTATGGCAAGGCGCGCGACACGACCGGCGGGCGGAACCGCTTCGTCGTCGCGGGCATTACCGGCGCCTCGGCCACTTTTGCCACGCGCGAGGGCGGGCTTCCCGATCTCGACATCACCATCCCCGGGGGGCGCAGCCTGTCCGAGGCGACCAACGACGATTTCCGCGCACATTATATCGGCATCCAGGGGCAAAATATCGCGGACCGCACGCAGGGCATGAAGGTCGACGGCGAGTATGAGGTCGACAGCGGATACTTCAAGTCGATCACCTTCGGCGCCGCCTGGACCGACCGCAAGAAGACCGTCGACACGATCGACAACCAGTATACGACCTCGTGCAACTATTGCGGTTACCCCTTCACCTTCGGCGACCTCGGCGCCGACGTGGTGCGGCCCGGCAGCGGCAGCATCCTGGGCAAGCGGAGCGGCAATTTCCCGCGCAACTTCCCTTCCTTCGACATCGATACCTACCTCGCCGCGTTGCCGCGCGCCGACAACAACCCGGCCATCCTCAACCCCAACAGCTGCCTCGACGACACCGGCGCCACGATTCCGGGCTGCACGCTGTCGCCCTATCCGGCGGGCTATTCCAATCAGGTGATCGAGCCCGACCTTCCCGCGTCGTACCGCATCAAGGAACGGACATGGGCCGGTTACTTCCAGTTCAACCTCGACGGCGGCAACTGGCGCGCGGACATCGGCGCCCGCGTCGTCGCGACCAAAGTCTCGTCGGTCGGCTATGGCGCCAGCATCGCCAGCATCATCCCGCGCGCGGGAACGCAGGACAATGCGGTTTCGTTCAACCCGGTCGAGCCGATCGTCGGCGGCGGCGACTATCTGCGCCTGCTGCCCGCGGCCAACTTCGCATACGACATCACCGACGACCTGCGGATCCGCCTCGCCGCCTCGCAGGCGATATCGCGCCCGACGTTCGGCGAATTGTCGCCGGCCAAGGACGCGACGTCGGCGCAATCGGGCACCTACATCATCTACGATGCGGGCAACCCGAACCTGAAGCCGACCGAAGCCGACCAGTTCGACGTCTCGCTCGAATATTATCCGTCCAACCGCCTAGCGCTGACCGCGGCTGCCTTTTACAAGCATATCACCAACTTCGTCTCGAGCGTGCCGGTCGATGTGCTCATCACGCCCACCAACCAGCCCGCCAACCAGCAACAGAGCTTTCCCTTCGTCGAATTCCAGGTGGTCAACGGCGACAGTGCGAAGGTTTACGGCGTCGAAGTCGGCGCCCAGTATTTCCTCGACAACGGCTTCGGCATCCAGGCGAACCTGACCTACAATCATTCGCGCGCAACGTCGGGCGACGTGACGACCGATCTGCCGGGCGCCATCCCGCTCTCGGCCAACGCCAAGCTGTTCTACGAAAAGAACGGTATCGGCGCGCAAGTCTCGTACAGCTATCAGGCACGCCACACCTATGCCCAGTCGGGCAACCTCGGCTACCTCCCGGTGAAGGAGGACGCCTACCACGAGATGTCGGCGAGCCTGTCCTACGACGTGACGGACAATCTCTCGGTCTATGTCCAGGGGTCGAACCTGCTGGGTTCGGCAATCAAGCGCGACAATGACCTGCGCAACGTCCCGAACTTCTACGAATATTCGGGCCGGTCGTTCTTCTTCGGCGTGCGCGCGCGCATGTAAGACGGGTGGGTATGAGCTACAGCTTCGTAACTTGATGCCGGGAAATGCCTTCGAAGGGAAAGCAAATTTTATCGGTTAGGCTGGTGTGCAACCTTGCCGGCATTCAGGAGCGTTCGGAGCGGCGGAAATCACTCCACTCAACGTTGCGAAAGCTGGCCCGATGCGCGATCCCAGCCGGCCGGCCGCTTTCGGCCAATTGTAGCTATTGCCGTCGGATCTCCTGAGGCGGGCGATGCGCGACAGTGGTTTCGATGTCATTCTCGAAGATTTGCTCAAAAGCGACGTTGTTTATGCAGGCTGGAGCGCCGGTTCTTGCGTGGCTGGCGACCGAATGGATGTGGTAGGGTCATGGACGAACCTGCCGCAACGGCGCCTGGCTACGCAATCATCCCGCACCGTGAATCTGATCATCCAGAAGCGTCTGGCGCAAGCCATGCTGTCAGCTGGGCGAGAGACCACGGCGTCGAACATGTGGCGCTCCGGGACGGCGAGGTGATTGTGGAGAACCGGCGCCGCATAGAGATATTGCCGAAGCTTCATCTCTGATTTGGATGACCGCTTTCGGGAGACCGCCGATATGCACGACAACGATCAATCGCGAGCAGATGTGGCGTCGGGGTAGTTCGCCGAGGTCCGTTTTTTGAGATTCGGTTACGGAAGCGGTCCGACTGTTCCTGCGCATCCGTCTCCCATCATACGAAAATGTGCGCGTTTGTTGTTGAGGATACAGCAGCAAGGACATTGTCCGATGTGCAGTTTCGTTCACCCCTGATCCCGTCGTCCGTTCATTAACGTTTTAAATCATTCACTTAAGAGACTGGCACGGCCTTTGCGTTTCCGCCCCTGTCTGCTCCGCGAGTGCGGATCGTTTCAACGATAGGGGGTAATCTCAGTGTCCAGGAAATCATTTGCGCCCAAGTCGCGGCGCCTCCTCGGTTGCAGCCTCGCTGCCCTTCTCGTGGCAGGGCATGCAGGCGCGGCGCATGCAAATGAAGGTGCCGCGGAAGCCGGCGGCGCCGCTTCGGCCGATGCGGGCGATTCCGGCTCGGCGATCGTCGTTACCGCGCAGCGCCGCGAGGAGCGACTCCAGGATGTGCCCGTCGCGGTCACCGCGATCGGCGAAGAGAAGTTCACGGTCGGCGGGCTCGGCCGCTCGGCGAATGAGGTGCTGAACCTTGTTCCCAACGCGTCGGCAGGGACGCAGCAGCATGGGCGGCCGCGCTGGTGGATCCGCGGCGTCGGTGCCGGGCAGCAGCAGCTCGATCTTGCCAACCCCGTCGGCTTCTATCTCGACGATGTCTATATCAGCAATGCGAGCGCCACCGGGCTGCCGCTGTTCGATATCGAGCGCGTCGAAGTATTGCGCGGTCCGCAGGGAACCCTGTGGGGGAAGAACACGACCGGCGGCGCGATCAACGTCATCTCCAAGCGTCCGTCGCTGACCGGTGACGACGGTAATTATGTGAAGCTTGAATATGGCACGTACGATAACAAGATCTTCGAGGCGGGTGTCGGCACCGCGATCGTCGAGGATCGGCTCGCCGCGCGCGTTTCGGCTCGTTTCGATGATCGCGGCGGCCGGTTCGACAATCTCTTCACGGACGAGAAATCCAATGCGGTCAAGGATGTCGTCGTGCGCGGGCAGCTCCTTGCGGCGCCGACCGACAATTTCGAGGCGCTGCTGAGCGTCCATTACCGCGACTACGACACCGACGGCAGCTATTGGACGACCGCGAGCTACGTCCCCAGCGGCGTCGTGCGAAACGGCTATGCGCCGTCGACGCGCGTCAACGACATCAGCGCCAATGCGCCCGAATATGGCCGCTCGATCCAGTTCGGTGGCTCCCTGCATCTCGACTGGGACTTCGGCGGCATCACCCTGACCTCGATCACCGGCTACGAACGCTACAAAACGCGCGGGGCCGGCGAGAGTGACTACACGCCGCTCGAAATATCGCGCGGTTATACCGAGGCGCGCTCGCGCCAGTGGAGTCAGGAACTGCGGCTGGCATCACCGCAGGACGACCGGCTGACGTGGATCGTAGGCCTCTTCTATTTTAACGAGGACATCAATTCGAACGCCTTCTCGGCGACGCTGCCGCAGGGCTCGGTTCCCTCGCTGCCGGGAACTGCGCCCGCAGCGTTCAGCGATACAGCCTATAATCACAAGGCCGAGAGCGGTGCGGTGTTCGGCAGCACCAGCTTCGCCTTCACCGACAGCATCAAGCTGACGCTTGGCGGCCGCTGGAGCCGCGAGACCAAGGAGGTCGACTTCGTGCGCCGCGCCTCGCCCAATGCGGCCGCGGCATCGTGGAGCAACCTTGCACAATGGTGGAACAGCTACACGGGCACCTACGGCGGGCCCGGCACGTTCAGCAATTCGCTGAAGGAGACATGGGACGCTTTCACCTATGACATCACGCCATCGTGGAAGATCGCGCGCGATCATCTCCTCTACGCGAAATTCTCGCATGGCGTGAAATCGGGCGGCTTCAATACGGCCGCGACACTGGCGATCGCACTCACCGATGTCCGGCCCGAAAAGCTCGATGCGTTCGAGATCGGCTACAAGTCGAGCTGGTTCGACGGCCGCGTCGGTTTCAATGCCACCGCCTTCCATTATGATTATGACGATGTGCAGGTGAATGTCGTCGGGCCGAACCCCGGAGCGGTCGGCGGTGCGACGGTCTCCTATTTGCAGAATGCCGAAAAGGCCAAGGTCGACGGGGCAGAGTTCGAACTGACGCTCGAGCCGGTGGAGGGTTTGAATTTTAACGCGGCGCTCGGCCTGCTCGACACCGAATATACGCGGTTCCAGGTGCAGAACGGCGGCGCGAACCTCGCGGGCGCACGCTTTGTTCGCGCGCCGAAGGTGACGTATAATTTCGGGGGTTCCTATAGCTTCGCACTCGGCAATATCGGCAAGCTCGAGCTGGCAGCGGATGCGCGATACCAGTCGCGGCAATTCTACTATGTGACGCCGCAGGACCCGGTAAACCGTTATTATCTGACGCAGAAACCCTATACGATCACCAATCTTCGGGTCACTTACACGACGAAGGAAGAGAATGTGAGCGTCACCGGCTTCATCAACAATCTCTTCGACGTGCGCTATCTGAACCATGCGCTGCCCGCGGCGAATGCCGCGCTCGGCGTGACGGGCGATACGGTAGCGTGGGCGGATCCGCTGACGGCGGGTGCCGCGGTCGTCTTCCGCTTCTGATCGGACAGACGCCGCGCGAAAAGGGGCGCCGGCGCCCCTTTTCGTTGAAGCACGGCTATTCGGCGGCTTGCAGGAGCGATGCGGCCCGGCGGCCGAGGAGCGGCAGCACTTCTTCGCCGACCCGGTAGGCTTCCTCGAGATGCGGCGTGCCCGCGAGGATGAAGGCGTTGGTGCCGCGCGCGATCAGCTCGTCGAGCTGCGCCGCGCATTGCTCGTAGCTGCCGACGATACCGAGCGCCGGCCCGCCGCGCAGCAGGTTGAAGCCGCCCCACAGATTGGGCGCAACGATCAGATCCTCATAATGGCGGGCGTCGCTCGGACGCAGCGCGGCCTGCCGCGCCGCCCCGATCGAATCGGTGGCTTGCCCGGGATGTCGCGCCAGGCTTCTTCCTCGGTCGCGCGCGCGACGAGGTCGACGCGGACCGCGCATTTCTGTTCGCCGCCGAGGGCCGCAGTGCGCTCCTTCACGCGCGCGAACTTGTCGCCGAGCTGGTCGAAGGGTTCGAGCCAGGACAGATAATAGTCGGCATGGCGCGCGGCGGTCTGGAGCGCCGCGTCGGACGATCCCGAGAACCAGATTTCGGGGAATTCTTCCTGCCGGAGGATTTCCGGCAGGCCGCCGCTCTTCAGCTGGTAGAAGCGGCCATCATAGGAGAAGTCTGACGATTCCCAGATTCCGCGGAAGATATCGAGGAACTCGCTTGTCCGGCCGTAGCGATCGTCATGCGCGAAGCTGTCGCCCCACCAGAGCTGCGCCGGACCGCCGCCGCCGGTGATGATATTGAAGAGCAGCCGGCCGCCGGTCGCGCGCTGGAGGCTCGCCGCCGCGCGCGCGGTGTGGACCGGATTGCCGAAGCCCGGCTGGAAGGCAATCATGAAGCGAAAGCTCTTCGTCTCGCGCGCCAGCAGCGGCGAGATGACCCACGGGTCGTCGGTGTTGGGGAAAGACGGGATAAGACCGCCCTGAAAGCCCACCGCTTCCGCCGCTTTCGCAATCTCGGCAAGATGGTCGATATAGGCAAAGCCGTTGGGCTCGCCGCCGGCGCCCACCCCCGGTGCGATGTTGCCGGGGGCGAGCGGGGACCAGTCGCCGCGCTCGTAACCGCTCGTCCGGAGGCTGTTGTGGCAGCCGTGCGTGGGCAGCCGCCAGTAGAAGTCGATCGTCATGTCCTGTCCTCCTACGCCGCCTTGCGGCTGCGCGCGGTGAGCGCGCGGAGCCGCGGCAGCAATTCCTGCCCGGTGCGATACGCTTCCTCGAGAGCGGGCGCGGCGCTCAGGACGAGCTCGGCTATTCCCGCATCGGCATAACTTGCGAGCTGCTCTGCCGCCTGGTCGTAACTTCCCACCAGCGCGCCGGGGGGCAGCGTCCGCGCCGATGCGTCCTCGGCGGCCTGTCCGGCGTCGCCCCGCACCAGCAGCGGCTGGATCAGACCCGCGGCAACGCGGCGGCCTTCGCCAGCGGCGAGTTCGTCCAGCCGCGCGACGCTGTCTCCAAGCTCGGCGGCAGTCGCCGGACGGAAGAGGTGCACGTCGGCATGGCGGGCCGAGAGTGCCAGCGCATCATCATCCTCTCCCTGCAGATAGACGCGCGGAAAGGCGAAGTTCGTCAGCGGGGCTTCGAAGCCGCCGTTCTGAACCTCGAAATACTGGCCCTTGAAGCTGAACGGCCGCTGGTCGTGTACGCCGCGCGCCACGGTGAGGAATTCGACGAGCCGCTCGCTCAGTTCCTCGTCGCCCAGCGGGTCGCTCTCGCGCTCGCGGCCGATATGATCGGCGTCGGGGGCGATCGCCCAGCCGAGGCGACCCTGCGTTCCGCGCTGAAAGGTTGTTGCCTGCTTCGCGGCATAAACCGCCGAGCCGACGGAGGCCGGGAACTCGGGGATGATCTGCAGGCGCGGCACCGCACGGGCGACGACCGCGGCAATGATCCGGCTCTCGTCCGACTGGATACGGTGCCGGATATGGAGCCCGTCGAAGGCGGTCTGCGCTGCGGCCTCGGCAACCTGGACATAATAGTCGAAGCGGTTCTGGTTCGCCGCGCGGCGGTCGCGGACGAAGTCCGGCAACGGTGATTGGAGACCGGGCTCGGAGCGCTGGCGGTCGGCGGCGGGATCGAGCTGCCAGTGAAGGGCGAGCGTCATGCGGCGTTCCTTTCTTGCCCGAAGGCCGGGGTTCCGAGGCTTCCGGCAAAGACCGTCTCGCTGAGCGGACGGCGGCCATTGGGGGCTTCGGCAGCGTGGAATTGCGGATCGAGATCGGCGAGTTCGCCTTTCCGCCCGAGTGCGACAAAAGCCTCGATCTCATAATCATAAGGGATGCCGAGGCGCGTGCGCGCGGCGGCGCGATCGAAACCGCCGATGCCGTGCGTGTGCCAGCCGAGCAGCAGTGCCTGATGCGCGAAGTTTGTCCACGCCGCGCCGGCATCGAAGCTGTGCGAGCTATTGTCGACGACGGCGCCGCCGCGCTCGAGCTTTAGCGCCGAGAGAATGAGGATCAGAGCAGACGCGCGGGCGGCCCAGAGCCGGTTCTTCGCCATCAGCAGCCCGAGAAACCCCTCCCACGCCGCATCTCCCGGCCGGGCGACGAGGAAGCGCCAGGGCTGGGCGTTCGAGGCCGACGGCGCCCAGCGGGCCGCCTCGAACGCGCTTTGCAGCACGGCGTCGGACACCGGCTCCCCGGTGAAGCTGCGCGGCGACCAGCGATTGGTGAACAGGGCGTCGACGGGGTGATCGGAAATGCGGCTCATCAGCGGGGCTCCCGGCTTGGCAGGTGAACGAGATTGTCGGCGGCGGCATCCGCGTCGGCGCCCGAGGTGAGTTCGGCGAGGATCTCGTCCTTCAGGCGATGAAGAAGCGGCGAGCGCCGGTCGCGCGGGTGCGGCAGATCGACGTCGACGATGCGGCGGATCCGTCCGGGGTTGGGCGACATCACGATCACCCGATCGCCGAGATACAGGGCTTCCTCGACGTCGTGCGTGACCATCACCATCGTCGAGCGCTGCGTCATCCAGATGCGCTGGAGTTCGTTCTGGACATGGACGCGCGTCAGAGCGTCGAGCGCGCCGAGCGGCTCGTCGAGCAGCAGCAGCCGCGGTTCGGTGACGAGCGCGCGCGCGATCGCCGCGCGCTGCGCCATGCCGCCCGAGAGCTGGTGCGGATAGGCTTTCTCGAATCCGGTGAGATTGACCAGCGCGATATGATCGGCGACGATCTTCGCGCGCCGGTCCTTCGGCGTGTCGGTGTTGAGCAATGCGAGCTCGACATTCTGCTCGAGCGTCATCCACGGGAACAGCCGGTGATCCTGGAAGATGATGCCGCGATCGAGGCTGGTGGTCGCGATCCGCTCGCCGTCGAGGCGAAGCTCGCCGCTGTAATCGGTGTCGAGGCCGACGATCAGGCGCAGCAATGTCGATTTGCCGCAGCCCGACGCGCCGACGATGCTGACAAACTCCCCCGGCCGGACGTCGAGGTTGATGTCGTCGAGCACCTTGTGCGGCCGCCCGCCGATCTGGAAACTCTTGTCGAGATCGCGGACGCTGAGCGCGCCGCGCTGCAACGATGCGGGGGGCTTGTCTTCGCGGGCATGGGGGTGGGCACTCAAGACATGTCTCCTGATCTTCAGACCGAAGGTTGCCAGCGCAGCAGCGACTGGCGGAGCTGGCGGAACAACTGGTTGATGGTGAAGCCAAGCGCGGCGGTGACGCAGATGATGACGAGCATGACGTCGAGCCGCTGCTGGACCTGCGCGAGCTGCATCGCGACGCCGAGTCCCGCGTTCGCGCCGGTGAGCAGCTCGGTCCCGATCGTGGCGATCCACGCAAAGGCTAGCGCCTGCGTGATGCCTGTGAGCACCAGCGGCATCGCGCCGGGGAGCAGAATATGTCGGATGCGCTGTACGACCGAGAAGCGGAATATGCCTCCGACCTCGATGTAGCGCTTCTCGACCTGTGCGACGCCGGCGTGGCTGTTCAGCATCGAGGGGAAAAAGGACGACATGCTGACGACCGCGAGTTCGGTCGTCGTCCCCATGCCGAACCACAGGCCCATCAGCGGCAGCCAGCCAATCATCGGAACCTGCCGCAGCGCGTGAAGAAGCGGGCCGACCAGCCGGTCGACCGGTTTCCAGATTCCCATCGCGATACCGACCGCGACACCGAGCGGCACCCCGAACGCAAGCCCGGTGAAGGCGCGTTTCAGTGTCGCGAGCGTGTCGCGCAGCAGATCCCCGCTGCGCACGAGTTCCAGCAGCGCCGTGCCCACCGCCGCGGGCGGCGCGAAGGTGACGATATGAGCGCTCGTCTGCCACTGCCACCAGGCGATCAGCAGGGCGGGGGCGATCAGGCCAATGGCGACCCGAACCGGGAAGCGGGAGAGCCAGGGTGTCATGCGGCTCTCCAGCGCGTCGCATGGCTCTCGACCCAGCGCGCGCCGCGATCGAGGAGGAAGCCGACAAGCCCGGTGACGATTACCCCTGCCAGAACGACATCGATCTGGAACAGTTGGCGCCCCATCTCCATCATCTGGCCGAGGCCGCTGTCGGCGGCGAGCAGCTCGGCGGCGACCAGCACCACCCAGGCGCGGGTCAGCGAAACCCGAAGGCCCGTGAGCACCGCGGGCACCGTCGCCGGCAGAAGGATGCGGCGGATCAGCTGGAACAGGCTGAGACGATAGACTTTGGCGACCTCGAACCAGCTTTTCGGGACGCCGCGAATGCCGTCGAAGGTAGCAAGCGCCATCGGAAAGAAGGCCGCGATCGCCACAACCGCGAGTTTGAAGGGCTCATCGATCCCCAGGAACATCACCATCATCGGCACGAAGGCGATGACCGGGACCTGCCACAACGTCAGGAAGAGCGGCGAAAGCGCCGCTTCGGCGAGCCGCGAGAGCGCGATCGTGGCGCCGAACGCCATCCCGGCGAGAGCGCCGATCGCAAAGCCGAGAAGGAGGCGGCGCATGCTGTCGCCGAGGTGCCGCTGAAGCTCGCCCGACAGCGCCATCTCCTCAAGCGTTCGTGCGACGCCGCTCGGTGGGACCAGCACTTGCTGCGGGAAAATACCGGTGAGGCAGAGAAGTTGCCAGAGGCCGAGCAGCAGGAGGGGCGCGAGGACGGCGCCGACCGGAAGGCGGCCCGGGGCGAAGGCCGCAAACGGGCGGGCTAAGGGCGGGCCGTCGGCGGGCCGGCTCACCATCAGCCTGCATCCTTTGCGGGCCGCGCCCAGAAATCCTCGAGCTTCAGGTCGGTCAGCGCCTTGGTGACGAAGCGGTCGTCGAACAGCGCGTCGGCGTCGACCTCGCGCCGGATCAACCCGCGCTTGAACGCATAATCGGCGACCGAATGATAATGGGTGCGCAGCGCCGGGCCGTAGAGCGGCGAGAAGCGCTCGCGCCACGGAATGTTCGAATTGGCATAATCCTTCTCGACGATTTCGACAGGTAGCGCGCCGCGCGCGGCGTTGCGGATGACTGCGGCCTTGTTGGCCTCGTCCGACGACCAGGCGGCGGCGCGGACATAGGCTTCGACGACAAGCTGTGTCAGCTCGGGATGGGCATCGACGAAATCCTTGCGGGCGAACAGCTCGGCGCGCATCTTCCAGTCGGCAGGAGCCTCGCGCGTCGACCAGAGGACGCGGGCGATACCCTTCTGCTCGACCAGCAGCCCGTCGGAGAGCAGGACGGCCGCATCGACGCTTCCCGATTCCAGCGCCGCGGGCGTTGCTGCCGGATTGATGTTGACGATCTTGAAGTCCTCGAGCTTCAGCCCTTTGCTGTCGACAAGCTTGGAAAAGGGAAGCTCCCACGGCCGCCCGCGGTGCAGCGCGATCCGCTTGCCCTTGAGGTCGGCGAGACTCTTGGCCCCCAGCCCCTTGCGCACGACCAGATAGACGTCCTGACCCTGGCCCACCGGCGCGACGATCTTGAGCGGTACGCCGCCGGCGACCGCGATGGCGGCCGGGAAGTCGCCGTAAGAAGCGAAATCGATGCGCTTCCCCGAAAAGCCCTCGTTGATCACCGGGGCGCCGACAGCGGTCGAAACCGGCGTGAAGACGAGCTCGATACCCTTTTTGGCGAGCTGGTCCTTGAGCCAGCCCTGGTCGGCGACCACGCCATTGAGCCCGGTGAAGACCTGCTTGCCCTGGTAGGGATAGGCGATCGAGGCGATCGTTACCGTGGTGACTTTGTCGCCGGTATCCTTGCCCGATCCGCAGCTCGCGAGCAGGGCGCTTGCAAGAAGGGCAATGGCGGCGGCGCGCCACTGCCTGGCGAAACGGAAGATGGCTGACCTGCTGCTATGCGTCACTGAATAAGGCTCCCTGTTCCGGCCGGTTCGAAAAAGCTCTCGCTCCATCATGCATGGCCTGTGCCAATCGCAGGATCGGCGCCCGCGCGCCGGACGCGAAGCCGAGGGTGCTGCGAGGGTGCTGATTTTGACGCACCTCGCCCGCGTGGATTGCGCGAAATGAAGCGGCCGGAACGAGGATGGCGGACGCAATGGACCGAAATGGGCGGGTCGGCCTTTGCGCTGCCTGTCTGGCACGGGCTTTGCGAATGAACGCAACAAGGAATGGCGGAGCCGCGGCAGATGCGCCCGTTTCGGCTGGTGCTGGCGTCGCCCGGCGTCTATTTGAGTAGGATAGGGAGGTTGGATGCCGAAAAGGAAGGCTTCGAGCGCTGTGCCGGTCCGGTTGGACAAGCTCTGGGTCACGCGCTGCCCTGTGCCGGCCGCCTCGAGTATCGCATGGGCCAAGGGCTGGATGGCGGATGCCTTCGCGCCCGATGGCATTGCGGTCGGGCGCGTGCAGGAGCAGGGGCTGAACCTCGTCGAGAGCGACCCCGAAAATCAGCTACGCCACCTGTTTCGCGAGGGCGGGAATATCCAGGCGCTCGCGGCGCGCGCACTCGGCGCACCGACGCGCGTCATCGGCCTCACCTGGATCGACGAACGGCAGGCGATCATGGTGCGGCGCGATTCAAGGATCCTTGATCCCGCCGATCTCAAGGGACTTCGCTTCGCGCTTCCCGGCTACGCGCGCACGCGCGGCGAGAGTATCGCGCGCGGGATGGCGCTCCATGGCATCAAGAGTGCGCTGGCGCTCGGCGGGCTCACGCTCGACGACGCCCGCTTCGTCGAGATACCGGCGCCGCCTGTCGAGCAGGCGAGCGCCGAGGGCATGCGCCGGCTCTGGCTCGGTCTCGAGTGGCTCGCCACCGAGCGCGTCGACGCGGTCTATGTAAAAGGCGCTGCCGCGGCCGAGGCCGCGCACCGGCTAGGGCTAGAAATCGGGATCGACCTCGATGCCTATCCGAGCCGCCTTGCGCGCGTGAACAATGGCACGCCGCGTCCGATCATCGTGCATCAGCATATGATCGATCATCATCCCGATCTGGTCGAACGCTTCCTCGAGCAGAGCCTGCGCGCAGCCGACTGGGCTGCACACAATCTGGCCGAAGTGAAAGCGATCATAGCAAACGAGACGCTTGCGGGTATCGATGGCGTCGAGACCGCATACCGGAACAATTTTCACCGTTCGCTTCATCCCGATCTCTCCTACGAGCGGATCCAGATGCTGAAAATCCAGGCCGATTTCCTCTGGCTGCACGGCTTTCTCGAATCACCCGTCGCCGTCGACGACTGGGTCTGTGCCGCTCCGCTCGAAGCAGTTCTCGATCGGCGGGCGGCCGCGCTGCCGTCACTCTGACTACCCCGCTGAAAGCTCAGCTAGCCGCAGGAATTTAAATTCTACTAAAATAGATGACAATTCCCTGTTATGGGTTGAGACCCTCGAGAGCGAGGCACGGAGGGCGCATGACAATCACCTCACCGGAAAGGGCTCCGCACACCGCGGACGTAGGGCTTATGTCGGCCGCACAGGGCGACGGCCCGCCGCTGCTAGCCTATGATTGCGACGCGCACCATGCCGTCGGCCCGCGCGCCCGCGCACTCATTTTCAACGATCCGCGTTCGCGCGCCTTGCTTCCGCTGATCGCCCGCGTCGCGCCGAGCGATGCGCATGTTCTCATCATGGGCGAGACCGGTACGGGCAAGGAACTCGTCGCCCGCTATGTCCACAGCCTGAGCAGCCGCGCCGATACGCCGTTCGTCGCGGTCAACTGCGGCGCCTTTTCCGAATCGATGATCGAGGGCGAGCTGTTCGGATATGAGAAGGGAGCCTTCACGGGTGCCGCGGTTGCGCGCCCGGGCTGGTTCGAGGCCGCCAACGGCGGCACCCTGTTCCTCGATGAACTCGGCGATTTGCCGCTCGCCTTGCAAGTGAAGCTGCTGCGCGTTCTGCAGGAGCGCGAAGTGGTTCGGCTCGGATCGCGCAAGCCGATACCGCTCGACGTGCGGGTGATCGCAGCGACCAATGTCGAGCTCCAGCAGGCGGTGAAAGAAGGCCGGTTCCGGTCGGATCTCTATTACCGGTTGCAGGTCGTCCCCATCTCGCTGCTGCCATTGCGCGAACGGCGCGCCGACATCCTGCCGCTCGCGCGCCATTTCCTCGAAGTCTATGGCGCGCGCGTGCGCGCCAGCCGTCTCGAGCTTAGCGTCGCGGCCGAAGAGGCGTTGTTCCAGCACGACTGGCCAGGCAATATTCGCGAACTCGAGAATGCCATCCACCGCGGCACGCTCGTTTGCGAGGACGGCCGCATTTCTCCCGCGCATCTCGGTCTGGACGACGCCGAAAGCGAATTTGACCATGGCGCTGCGGGCTCGCTCGAGGATGCTGTGCGGCCCTTTGTGCGACGGCTGATCAAAAGCGATCATGCAAATTTGCTCGACCGGCTTGTCGCCTTCACCGTCACCGAGGCGTTCCGGCAATCCAATCAGAACCAGATCAAGACCGCTGAAGCCCTGGGCGTGACGCGCAACGTCGTGCGCACTCACCTCAAAAACCTCGGGATGATCTGACGCAGCGCGAGCGGCGGCTGCAAATCCAACAGGGTCGCTGTTCAATATGCCGCAATGCGCCGACGAGCGCTTCATCGAGATGGACGCATTTCAGCCAGTTTTCCGACTGGCATAGCTCTTGCTCTTCACTGGCCATGTGAAAAGTCAGGAGCTGCCCATCCGTGTCGACCCTGTTAAAGCCCGAACGAACTGCGGTGACGCCTCCGCAAGAAATCTGGTTTACGCGCTGTCCGGTCCCGACCGCGACCGGGATCGCCTACAAGCTCGGCTGGCTGACCGAGGCTTTCGAGGCGGACGCGATTGCGCTGCGCACGCTGCAGGAATCGGGATCCGAATTCGGCCGCCACCATTATGATCACGGCCTGCCGACGCTGATCCGCGAAGGCGGCAACATGCTCGCGATCGCCGCGCGCGCGCAGGGCGAGCCGACGAAGCTCGTCGGGCTGACGTGGATTGAGGAAAGCCAGCTCATCCTCACGCGGCCCGGATCGGGTATTGCCTCGGCCGCCGACCTCAAGGGCAAACGCCTTGCGCTTCCGGGATGGAGCCAGAACGATATTCCGAGCCATGTACGCGGCACCAGCATCGCACGCGGCATGTCGCTCGCGGGCTATAAGGGCGTGCTCGCGTCTGCCGGGCTGACGCTCGACGATGTGACCCTGGTCGAGACGCCCGACCGGCTGCGCAATATCGGCGGCTCCGGCCGCGACTTATTGCCACGGGGCGAGGGACGCCGCAGCGGCGTCGGGCGTCTGTGGCCGATCGAGGCGCTCGCCGGTGGCCGGGTTGATGCCATCTATGTGAAAGGGGCTGCGGCACTCGATCAGGCACGCGAGGCGGAGCTCGTCGTCGCGATCGATCTCGACGCGCTCCCCGACCCGCGCTTTCGCGTCAATAACGGCACCCCGCGCCCGATCACGGCGCATCAGAGCCTGATCGACGATCATTTCGATCTTCTCGTCCGCTTTCTTGCCGTCACGCTTCGTGCGGCGGACTGGGTCGCGGCGCAGCCGAACCGCCTGCGCGACATATTGGAACACGAGACCGAAGGCAGCCCTGGCGCGGTTGATCAGGCCTATGCGCGGCTTCACGAGGGTCTCCATCCGACGCTGGATGACGAGCGGTTGGCCCTGCTCGACCAGCAGAAGCGGTTCCTGTTCACTCACGGCTTCCTCGATGCCGATTTCGAGCTTGGCGAGTGGGTCGATCGCCGGCCGCTGGAAGCCGCCTGCAAATTGAACGCCGAGCGCCATCCCACCCTTTCAACCGGAGGTAATTGAATCATGTCTGATACAAAAGGTCTGTCCGCGGAGGCGATCGCCTTCATCACCCAGGCGAGCGACGATGCGCGCCGTGCTTTCCGCCTGCTGCGCGAAAGCCGCACCGTCTCGGCGAGCGGCACACTGGGTTTCGCGGTCCGTATCCCGGGCGAAGAGAAGATCGCGACATTGAGCTATGTCGGCCTCTGGGAAGACGATCCGGACAAGCCGCGCGTCAGCGTCATCGATTTCGAGGGCAATCGCCTGTGGGGCGAGGCGACCGGCGGTGAGGCCCGCTACCTCAAGATCTTCAAGAAATATCCAGACTTCAAGGCGATCAGCCATATCCACACACCGCACCTTGGAGCCTATTCGCAGGCGCATCAGGAACTGCCGCTGCTTTATGTGCCGAACCGCCGTTTCCGCTTCACCGCGAAGCTTCCGGTCTACATCAACCGCCGTCAGGGCGAGCCCGACTTCATCCTCGACGCGATCGAGCAGGATCGCGCGGTGCCCGGCATCGTCGAAGCCAATGGCGGCGCGACGATCTGGAGCTGGAAGGGCATCCGCGATCTCGCCAACACGATCGTTCTGCTCGAGGAAGGCGCGCAGTTCCAGATCCTCGCGGCGGCGCTCGGTGGCTCGCGGCCCTTCGGTCCCGGCGTGCTTGAGCAGCAGTGGAAGATGGGCAAGCTTGTTCCCCCCGACGCCCGCGTCGATGACGACGGCACGATCCATCTGCCCGAAGACGCCGTGCAGGCGGCCGAATGAAGTCCCCGCGCTCCGCCCCTCCAAAAGAGGGTGCGGGCGCCGGACCTTTCCCCTTATCCGGAGCGATCCCATGAGCCAAAACAAACGCCAACTCGCGCTGGCCGTCTTCCTCACCCGGCACGGTCATCATCCCGGCGCTTGGCGCCAACCCGGAACCGCGAGCACCGGCAAGCCCGATTTTCGCTATTGGGCCGATCTCGTCCGGACCGCCGAGCGCGGCAAGCTCGATGCGGCGTTTTTCGCCGACTTCGTCGGCCAGAGCGGCGACAGCACGAGAGGGATCGAGCGGCGCCATGCCTTCCTCGATTTCGAACCGTTGACGGCCATCGCCGCGCTCGCGAGCATAACCAGTCACATCGGATTGGTCGCGACGGTGAACACCAATTTCGAACAGCCCTATGCGCTCGCGCGGCGCTTTGCCTCGCTCGATCATATCAGCGGAGGTAGGACCGGCTGGAACATCGTCTCCTCGCTCGCCGACGGGGCGGCGAAAAGCTTCGGGATCGATCAGCCGGCGACGCATGCCGAACGCTATGCCCGCGCGCATGACTTCACCGAGCTCGCGAAGGCCTTGTGGAATAGCTGGGAAGATGATGCCTTCGACAGCGCCGACAAGGAAAGCGGCGTGTATCTGAACGCCGATGCGGTCCATCCGGTCCATTATCGCGGGCCCTATTACCACATCGATTCGATCCTCGACATGCCGCGCCCGATCCAGGGCTATCCGGTCTTCGCACAGGCGGGCAATTCGGAGGTCGGGCGCGACTTCGCCGCGCGTCATGCCGAGATGATCTATGCCGCTGCGCAGTTCATCGAGGATGCGCAGGCCTTCTACAAGGATGTGAAGGACCGGGTCATCGGCTACGGCCGCGATCCCGACACGCTGAAGGTCATGCCGGGCCTCTCCTACACTATCGGATCGAGCCTGCAGGAAGCGCAGGACAAGTTCGGCGCGCTCGAAGAGAAGGTCGACTTTGGCGGCGATCTCAATCTCATGGGGCATGACGTTAGCGCCTATCCGCTGGACGGGCCGCTCCCCGACCTGCCCGAGCCCGAAAATGGCAAGGGGCGGTGGCGCCAGCTCACCGCGCTCGCGCGGCGCGAGAATCTGACCATCCGCCAGCTTTTCCTGCGGTTCAATGCGGTTCGCGGCCACCGTGTGGTGCTCGGCACCCCGACCGACATTGCCGACCAGATCCAGGACTGGTTCGAGCGCGATGCCGCCGACGGGTTCAACCTGATCCCGCCGCTGTTGCCGAGCTCGCTTGAGGATTTCGTCGATCTGGTGGTTCCGGAGTTGCAGCGCCGCGGCCTGTTCCGGACCGAATATGAAGGCACGACGCTGCGCGAACATCTCGACCTGCCGCGCCCCGCCAACCCCAACGCCCGTGCGGCAAGCCCCGTCGCGCCCGCCCTCGAACCCGCCAACTAAGGAGATCTTCCATGAACCAGAAACTCGACGCGCTCTGGTATACGCGCTGTCCGGTCCCGACCGGGCTCGGCATCGCGCTGCAGCAGGGATGGCTGGAGCGGGCCTTCGCCGAGCAGGGGACGAGCCTCTCTTCGCTGCTCGAATCGAACGACTTCGCCAAGCGCGAATCCCATTTCTCGCACACGGTGCAGAATTCGGTTCGTCATGGCGGCAATATCCCCGCGATCAGCGCGAAGGCGCGCGGGCGCGATACGCGCGTAATCGGCTTGTCCTGGGCCGATGAAACCCAGCTCATTCTCGCAAGCCCCGAATCGGGCATCACCTCGGTCCGCGATCTCAAGGGGCGTCGCTTCGGCCTGCCCAACTGGAAGAATGTCGAGATCGACTTCACGCGCGCGCAGGCGCTTCGCGGCCTCGAAAACGCGCTACGGCTCGAGGGTCTTGAAGTGTCCGACGTCGAGATTGTCGACCAGGATATCGACACGCATTACAGCGACGGACAGGCGGAAAATGTCGGCGGCACGCTCGCCTGGAACGGCCGCAGCACGACACGGGCCCGCGCCAATAATCTGGAGCTCATAGCGCTGCTGCGCGGCGAGGTCGATGCGATCTTCCTGAAGGGTGCGTCAGGTGCGCAGATTGCCCGCCAGTTCGGGCTGACCACGGTGATCGACACCGGCATCCATCCCGACCCGCTCGTGCGGGCAAACAACGGGACCCCGCGGACGCTCGCGGTCGACGGGCATCTTCTCGACAATCATTTCGAGGCTGCGGTCACGATCGTCGAGCAGGTACTGCGCGCCGAAGCCTGGGCGCAGGCGCATCCGTCGGAGGTCCGTCGCTATCTTGCGCGCGAGACCAACAGCAGCGAATATTGGGTCAGCATCGCTTATGGTGAAGACGCACAAAAGCGGTTGAAGACCGATCTGGCCGAACAATCGATTGCCGGCATCCAGAATTTCACTGACTTCCTGCATCGCTGGAATTTCATTCCCGAAAGCTTCGACGTGCGTCAGTGGGTCGATGTGCGGCCACTCGATGCGGCACGCGCCTTGCCGATCGCCGTCTGAGCGGACCCGGGCGCGCTTGCATGGCCGGGCAGGCAAAACCTGCAAGCACGCTCCCGAAAGCGGACCGACCGCAATCGGCCAATGGCAGTCGAAGGTGAATTCACTCCATCGCGACGGGAGCCGTAAATGTGTAGCCGACACCATAGACGACCTTGATGGCGGATGGGAGATGCGTGGTGCTTTCGATCTTGCGACGCAGCCGGCTGACAATTGCGTCGAGATGGCGATTATCGAACTGGACCCGCGGTCGGCTGAGAGCCTCGACAAGCGCCTCGCGCTGACAGACTTCACCCTGCCGGTCGCAGAGAAGGGCCAGAAAGGCGAATTCGGTCGCTGTCAGCTTCAGCACCTTATGGTTCGGGGCGATCAGCCTCCAATCACTCGCATTCAATATCCACCGATCGTCACGGGGTGTCGCGGTTGGCGGATTTTGCGTTCGCCGCAGCAGGCTGCGGATAGCCGCTTCGATCTCGCGCAACGTGCTGTGCTTGACAAGATAGATGTCCGCACCGCTGTCAAAGCCCCTGATACGGCTGTCGCTGTCACCGAATGCGGTCAGCATGATGATGCCGCAGGCGTGCGCGGCGCGGATTTCGCTCGCCAGCTCGAAGCCATTGCCATCGGGTAGGCCGATGTCGAGGATGACGATCGCCGGCGCCGGGCCGTCGCTCAGCATTTTGCGCATGTCCCCGGCCGTCGCGGCGGCGGCGACCTCGAAACCGCTAAGCTCGAGATAGTCGCCCAGATCCTGGCGCAGCCGCGGCTCGTCCTCGACGATCAGGATCTGCGTCATGCCGTGACGCTTTCCGGCAAGGCCCGATCGGGCGAGCCCTTGGCAAACGGGACGCGCACGATCGCCAATGTTCCTTTCCCGCCATTCGGGCCGAGTTGCAATGTGGCGCCGTGATAGGCAAGAAACCGGCGCGCCAGATAGATGCCAAGGCCGCTTCCCGTCGCGGCCTTGGCATTGGAAGCCCGAAAGAAGCGGCGACCCACCTTGTCCAGTTCGGTGTCGGGAATACCCATGCCGCGGTCGCCGACCTCGATCACGACGAACCCGTGCTCCTGCGCGGCCGCGATCCGGACCGGTTGGTCGACGGGCGAATATTTGAGGGCGTTGTCGATCAGGTTGATGATGACCGTCGCCAACATTTCGGGATCGGCAAGGAACAGCATGTCCTCGTTCGTGACGGAGAACTCCAGCCGGTCGCAGCGAGCGGTCATCGCGAAATGCGACCGGACCTGCGCGATGAGCGACCCGATCCGGACCGGTTCGGGCTGGAAGCTGTGGTGCCGGTCGTTGGTCATGAAGCGGTCGATCAGGGAGAACAGGCGATTGAGAGCCTCGTCGATTCCCGCGAGACGATCGCGTGTAGCCTGCGGCGATTTATCACCGACGAGGCCGATCATTTCGGCCGCGTTGCGGATGATGGCGAGCGGAGTGCGGAATTCGTGGCTGACGATGCGCATGAAGTCTACCTGTTCCTCGCGCAACGCCCGTTCGGTTTCGAGGCTCGCGTTTAGTTGGCTTTCGAGCCGCCGCCGCTCCTGCACTTCGCGCGACAATATCTCGTTCTTTTCGCGCAGATCGGCCGACAGCCGCGAGCTCACCATGAACAGCAGGCATGCGAAGAGCGCGATCAGGAACAGGGTGCCTTGCAGCAGATACCAGGAATTGCGGTCGGCGAGGATGGGTGCGGTCTGGAATCCGGCGGGCAACTGGAGCTCGAAAATGCTCTGGAGGATGCTCGCCGCCATATATTCGGCCAGCACCGCTATGGTGATCCAGCGCAGGAGCGGCGGTTGGGTCCGGTCGCGCGCGAGGCCGAGGCACATCAGCGACATCAGGATCACGGTAAAAAAGGTCGATGCGTGAATGCGAATCGCGATGTTGCCCGGATCCTCCGTAACGGCGCTGTTCCAGGCGATGATCTGGAAAATGAGCAGCGAAATGCCGACCCAGCTATAACGCGGTTGCCCCAGAAAGCGCGCGAGCCCTTCGGCGAGGAGCACGAGTCCGAGCTTGATGATCGTGTTGTGGAAGATGATTTCCCACGCTGCCGGTTGATCCTGACGCACGAGCATCAGCAGGACGCCCGCCGCGATCGCGACAAAGCCCGCCGCCAGATATTTGAGTTCGTAGAGATGACGCCAGGCGCGCCAGACGAAAATCCAGACCACCGCCTGAAGGGTCGCGGTTGCCAGCGTCACGACGAGGATCGTCTTGAGATCAAGCATGTCGGCGCGCGCGCATGTAGCAGTCTTTCTCGATTTTCTGACGGGACTCAATGGCTTGCAGTTTGAGCGCGCGCGCGAGCGGGATCAAGCACTGCAAGAATTGGTCAGAATTCATCGGAATTGATTGGTGGCACGGGCCGTCCGTGCAGCCCTATTCCTGAGGAGTTCGATGCGGCGCGAACGACCTTCCAATTGCCTGAACTGAAATGGAAAAAGGGGAAGGGGCAGATCCGGCGCGATCGCGCGGATCGTTTGCAGCGATTTCCGGGCCCCTTCGCCGCGAGGGGCAGCGGCTGGCCCAATCGATGGTGCCCGCCCATGATCGTGCGGAGAATATGCCATGCCCGTCGCCTCGACCCCGAAATCTCTCCGGACGAACCGGCCCTTCGCGCTTCTGTGTTCAACCGCGCTTGCCGGGGCCGCGGTGTTGATGCTTTCGGCCTCTCCGGTGCAGGCGCAATCGCTGCCCCGAGCGAAAGGCGGGGCTGGCGGTGCCGGTACGTCCGCGGGCGGCACGGGCGGCGATGCGGGGCAGGCGGGGCAAGATGGTGAGGGGGCCGGCGGCGGAGCGGGCGGCGCCGCGGGGGCTTCGCCCGGCGAGGATGGCGGCAATGGCGAATTGGGTACCGACACTAGCGGCGGCGGCGGCGGCGGCGGTGGCGCGCATGGGGGGACGCTGGTGGGGGATCCCGTCGGCAATATGACGGGAGGCAATGGCGGTTCCGGCGGTTCCGTCGTTTTTGGCGGCCGGACCGGCGGCGGCGGCGGCGGCGGCGCCGGCGGTGACGGCGCCGTATACGACGGCGATCCGGCCGCGACGATCTCCATAAACCCGGGCATCACCCTTGCGGGTGGCGCCGGTGGCGCAGGCGGCGGCCCTGTCGGCGGCGGCGGTGGCGTCGGCGGTGCCGGTCTTACCTTTTCGGGCGGCACGGTAATGAATGCTGGCACGCTCCGCGGGGGGCGTGGCAGCGGCGCTCCCGGCTCGGCGGGCGGCGCGGGCGGGAACGGGTTGAACTTTTCAGGAACCCGGGTCGAAAATCGAGGCATGATCCATGGCGGGGCCGGGGGCGGCCTTACCATCGGCAGCGATGGAGGCGTTGGCCTTTTCTTCGTCGGCGAAGCCGTAGATAACTTCGGAGAGATCCGCGGCGGCGACGGCGGCGATGGGTTTGATGGCAGCGGTAACGGCGGCACGGGATTTGTCTTCGCCGGTCGGACGGCAACGAACGCCGGAACGATTCGCGGCGGTAATGGCGGTTTGGTTCGGTTAGGTGACGACGGCGTCGGCGGCGGCGGCGTGGGCCTGTCCTTCACCGACGAGACGGTGATCAACCGAGGCAATATCAACGGGGGGGACGGCGGCGCGATCGACTCGCTCAGCAGTTCCCATGGCGTCCGTGCGGGTGTCGGCGGGAACGGCGTCACCATGGGCGCGGGGATGCTGGTCAACAGCGCGGCCATCACCGGTGGAAACGGGGGAAGCAAGCTCCCCGATCCGACGCCGGCGGGCGATGAGATCATGGACGGCGGACAGGGCGGGATCGGCGTCAGCGGCGCCGGTTCCAGGATATTCAACACGGGTTCGATCACGGGGGGCTCGGGCGGTATCGGCGGGGACGGCATTGGAAGCCGGAACGGCAAGGGGGGAACTGGCATCGCCGGATCGGACCTTGTCATCGTCAATTCGGGGACGATTGCGGGCGGTGTCGGGGGGGACGGGGGAGGCCAGGCGGCCGCCATCGTCTTCACCGGTGGCACCAACCGGCTGGAGCTGCAGGCTGGATGGGCGATCGTGGGCGGTGTCGATGCATCCGCCGGAACCAACGATCGCCTGGAGCTTGGCGGCGCCGCCGACAGCCGCTTCGATGTCGGCCAGATCAGCGCGGGGCAATTTCGGGGCTTCGAGCATTTCGAGAAGACCGGAACCGGCATCTGGACGCTGACCGGCACCGGCGCACAGGACTGGTCGATCGCGAGCGGGACATTGAAGGGCGACGCCGACAGTCTCGGCGGCGATCTGTCTTTCGGCACCGGAGGCGGTGTGCGCGGCGTCATCTTCGACCAGTCGGCCGATGGCAGCGGTGACGGCACGATCTTGGGCAATGGCAGGATTATCAAGACGGGCGCCGGAATGCTGACGCTGACCGGAGACAGTTCGGGCTTTTCGGGTGCCACAATGGTCGATGGCGGGCGGTTGTCGGTGAACGGTTTGCTTGGCGGAACCGTCACGGTGAACGATGGCGGCACGCTCGGCGGTTCGGGAACGGTCGGTGCCACGGTTGTTGCCGACGGTGGCAGGCTCGCGCCGGGGAGTTCGGTCGGCAATCTGACGATCGACGGGGATCTGACGCTCTCGGCGGGTGCGTTCCTCGATTATGAGCTGGGCAGTCCGGGCGGTTCGGCGGGCGCGCCGGGCACGAGCGACCGGATCGACGTCGTCGGCGATCTGACGCTCGATGGCACGCTGAACCTCGCGCAAGGCAGCGCTGTCGCCGATGGGACAGCCGGTCTCGGCTACTACCGGATCATGACCTATGGCGGGAGCCTGATCGACAACGGCCTTGCGATCGGGGCGGCGCCGCCGCTGGCCGATCCCGCGCTGTACCGGATCGATGCGGGGGGCGGGAATGTGGATTTGTTCGTCGGCGCTGCTGGCGACGACCGGTTGCAACATTGGCAGGGCGGCGACGGGGTCTGGAACGCCGCGAACGAGAAATGGTTGAACCAGGGCAGCGAGATCTTGGTCGCATGGGCGGGGCATCATGCGGTGTTCAAGAACACGCCGGGTGGCTTTGACGGCGGCACGATCGCGGTCGAAGGCGTGCAGAGCTTCGAGGGCCTCCAGTTCGTCGACAGCGGGTATCGGCTCGCGGGGGCGGGGGAATTGCGGATCGACGGGTCGGAGCGCGCCGACGGCAATGCGGAAATCCGTGTGCTGGCGGGCGAAACCGCCGGGATCGCGACAGTGATCACCGGTACGGGCGGTCTGACCAAGACCGAGGGTGGTACGCTCGTCCTGCAAGGGAACAACAGCTATCAGGGCGGCACCGCGATCAATGGCGGCACCGTCTCCGTTTCCGCTGATGTCAATCTGGGCGATGTCGCGGGCGGGATCGCTCTCGATGGTGGCGCGCTACAGAATACAGCGGCGTTCGCGACCGGCCGGACCATCCTGCTCGGGGCCAGTGGCGGTATCTTGCAGACCGATAGTGCGCTGACTGTGTCGGGCGTCATTTCCGGCGGCGGGGCGCTGACCAAGGCGGGCGCGGGCATGCTGACGCTGACGAACGCCAATGGCTATACTGGCGGCACGACGGTTTCGGCTGGGGGGCTCAACGCAGCGGTAACCGGGGCGCTGGGCAGTGGGCCGGTGAATGTCACCGGGGGCGGCCGCCTTCGCTTCACCAACAATGCCAGCGCCGAAAGCCTCGACATCGCGCTTGTGAGCGCCGGGATGGATTTCGATGATAACGCGTCGGCGGGAACCGCCACGATCGTCAACTCGCAGAGCAGCATCAATTTCGGCGGCACGGCTTCGGCGGGAAGCGCGCAGATAATCAACAATGGCGGTGGAACCTCCTTCAACGGCAGGTCTTCGGCTGGCAACGCCCGGATCATTGCCGGCAGGGAAGGGACTGTCGATTTCTATCAAAATGCTACCGCGGGCGACGCCACCATCATGACCACTGCCGTAACCGGGCCGAACAAGAGTGTCGTTCGGTTCCACGGCAATAGCGACGCGGGCAACGCGACGTTCGTTAATGCCGCCGGAGGACAAGTCGATATTTCCGATCTCACGGCCAGCGGTGTCGCGATCGGCTCACTCTCGGGCGATGGCGCGGTTTATCTGGGATCGAAGAGCCTCACTCTCGGCGGACTTGGCAAGGACGATGTGATCGGCGGCGTCATTCAGGATGGCGGCGATGTCGGGGGCGGGGGCGGAACCGGCGGGTCGCTCGTCAAGACCGGCACGGGCAGGCTGACGCTGAACGGCGCCAACATCTATACGGGGCTGACGACGGTGCTGGGCGGCACGCTGATCGTCGGCGGCGCCGGTCATTCGGGCGCCGCGCTGACCGGCGACGTCGCCGTGGGCGTCGACGCGACGTTGGGCGGCATCGGCACGATCGGCGGCGACGTCACCGTCGCCGGCCGGATTTCGTCGGGCAATTCGCCGGGGACGCTGACGATCGGCGGCGATCTGTCGCTGGCCGATAGCGCCCTGCTCGATTTCGAATTCGGCGAAGCCAATGTGCCGGGCGGTGCGCTCAACGATCTCGTCAACGTCGGCGGCAATCTCGTTCTCGATGGCACGATCGATGTCACGGTTCCGACGGGGGGCGCCTTCGATATCGGGGTGTACCGCGTTTTCAACTATGGCGGAACGTTGACCGACAGGGGCCTCGATTTCGGAACGCTGCCAGCGGACAGCAATGTTGTCCTTCAGACGTCGATCGCGGGGCAGGTCAATCTGGTGAATGCCGGTATCGTGAGACTGAGCTTCTGGGATGGGGCGGCCGGGCCGAAGAATGATGGTGCGGTGAACGGTGGTGACGGTGTGTGGCAGGCGAGCCCCGGCAACGATTACTGGACTGATGCGTCGGGGGCTGTGAATGCGGCCTATCTGGACGGCGCTTTCGCGATCTTCGGCGGTGCGGCGGGAACGGTCACGGTCGATGACGCGCCGGGCGCGGTGTCGGTCGCGGGAATGCAGTTCGCTGCGGATGGCTATGTCATTGCGGGTGACGGCATCATGCTCAACGAGGCGCAGACGGTCGTCCGGGTCGGCGACGGCAGCGTTGACGGGGCGGGCTTCAGGGCGACGATCGATGCGGCGCTCGGCGGTGCGGCGCAGCTCGTGAAGACCGATGCTGGCACGCTGATCCTCGGTGGCGCCAACGGCTATGCCGGCGGCACGCTGATCAACGGCGGGACGGTCCAGATCGCGCGTGACGCCAATCTCGGCGCGGCGGCGGGCAGGGTGACGCTCGATGGCGGGACGCTGGCGACCAGCGCCGATATGACGAGCGAGCGCGAGATTTCGGTCGCGGGCCCGGGCACGATCGCGACCGCTGCCGACACCCGCTTCACCTTCGGCGGCCGGTTCACGGGTGCCGGGATGCTGACCAAGGCGGGGGCGGGGACTTTACTCGTCACCGGCAACAATGACGGCTTCGAAGGCTCGACGACGGTGGCGGCGGGAACTCTGGCTGTCAGGGGAATTCTGGGCGGCACCGTGACGGTCGGGTCGGGCGGCCGCCTCGAAGGCGGCGGCCGGGTCGGCAGCCTCGTCAATGCGGGCACCGTTTCGCCCGGCAGCGGTCCCGGTGTGCTGACCGTCACGGGTGATTATGAAGGCCGGGGCGGCGTGCTGGAAATCGAGACGGGACCTGGTGGCGACGGTGTTCCGGTGTCCGACCTGCTGGTGGTCGGCGGAGCGACTGCGGGAAACACCTTGGTTCGCGTTACCGACCGTAGCGGATTGAGCGCTCCGACGGAGGACGGCATCAAGATCGTCGATGTCGCGGGTGCATCGAACGGAAGCTTCGCGCTCGACGGCGACTATATGTTCGACGGGCAGCAGACGGTGATCGCGGGTGCCTATGGCTATCGTCTCGCCAAAAACGGCATCGCCACCCCGCAGGATGGCGACTGGTATCTGCGCTCGTCGGCGCCGGGGAATTCGGGACCGCTCTATCAGCCCGGGGTTCCGGTCTATGAAGCCTATATCGGGGCGTTGCAGGCGCTCAATGGCCTGCCGACGCTGCAGCAGCGCGTCGGCAACCGGTCGTGGGCGGGAACGCCCATGGCGGGCGGCAAGGGTATCTGGGGCCGTTTCGAATCGCAGCGGCTGCGTCCCGGAGCCGCTGTCTCGACCAGCGGCACCGACCGCAAGATCGACGGCTGGCAGGCGCAGATGGGAGCCGATGTGATGCTCGCCGAGCGCGGCGACGGCGCGACGCTGGTCGGCGGAATCAGCGGTCACTACGGCACGGTCGATGCCGCTGTGACCTCGATCTTCGGCAATGGTTTGATCGATACCAAAGGCTATGGCATCGGCGCATCCCTGACCTGGTACGGGCCGCAAGGCTTTTACGTCGATGGTCAGGCCAAGCTCAGCTGGTTCGACAGCGACCTCAAGTCCAACCTTCTCGGCGTGCTGGTGGAAGGCAATAAGGGTAAGGGCCGCGCGTTCAGTCTCGAGCTTGGCAAGCGGTCGTCGGTCGGCGGTGGTCTGACCGTCACGCCGCAGGTCCAGATGACCTACACCCATGTCGGCTTCGACCGCTTCGCCGACCAGGTCGATACGATCGTGTCGGCGGACCGGGGCGACAGTTTGAGGACCCGCTGGGGTCTGTCGCTCGACCATCGGCAAAGCCGCGGCGCGACGGGCGAGGGACGAAGCACCCATGTCTATGCGATGGCCAACATCGCCTATGAGTGGCTGGAGGGCGCGCGGGCCGGCGTGTCGGGGACGCCCGTCGAAAACCGCGACCGGCGCCTGACGGGCGAACTCGGCCTCGGCGGCAGCTACAGCTGGGGCGGCGGCCGCTTTACGCTCTACAGCGAGGTTGCCGGCGATACCGCGCTCGCCGGTTTCGGCGACGGCTACAGCATCAAGGGAACCGCCGGTCTGCGGATGCAGTTTTGAGTAAGAAGGGACTATGACGCTGAATGACGAAAGGCACGGCCGCTTTTGGCTACCTGCTTCTTAAAACCGGACTGACTGCAACGGCCAATTCACCTGGAAGAGAGGTAGGGCGAACCGAGCACATCTTTACCGACTGAACATGTCTTTGTGCTTCTTATCCGCAATTGGACATCTTATCCGCAATCGGGCATCGGGTTGGTTCGCAGCGTTGGGGAGCCTGGAATGATTGCTAGGCGTCGTCGCACGATATTCGGTGTCGCCACGCTTCTGGCGCTGATCGCGGCGATCTTGCCTTTGATCTTCATCGCCAAGCTGTCGCGCGATCGCGCGGTCGGAGCGGAGCGCGTCCATCTTGCGGAATATGCCGAATGGACGCTCGAGCGAGTCACGATCACGCTAAGCCACGCCAAGGATACCCTGAGGCAGATCGAGCGGCAGCGATGGGACGGCTGCTCCCCCGCGCACATCGCCCACATGCGGCAACTTGCCGTCGATAATCGTTACATCGAAGAAGTCGGCTATTTCGCGAGTGGCAGGCTCGCCTGCACGAGTTGGGGACCGGTGGCCGAGATGGTTCCGCAAAAGGCATCGCAGTATCTCCTGCCTGATGGCTTCGGCATGCAGCTCGGGGTTACGCCGCTTGTCAGCGGGGCGGGACCGATGGTGGTGCTCGTACTTGGCAATCATAACGTCCTGATCAAGCCGGAACGCCTGGTCGACGTACTGCGCGACAGTGAAATGAGCCTGGGCGTCGCGACCACCGACGGGCGGCCCGTCGCTGTTTCCGGGGCTGCAAACGCCCGGCTGGTCGCAGCAATCGTACGCCAGACGGGATCGGGGATGGACGATCGCCATCTGTTCGCATCGACGCGCGGGTCGGGCCTCGTCGCGTTTGCCATCGCTGACCGCGCGGCGGTCCAGAGCCGGCTCGACCGGGAATGGTCGCTGCTCGTGCCGATCGGGCTGGTCGTGTCGGCCGTCCTGATCGGCGCGATTGCCCTGGTGTCGCGCCAGCGGCTTTCGCCCCAGAAAGAGCTGGAGTTCGCCATCCGGCGCCGCGAGCTGATCGCGCACTATCAACCGCTCATCGAGCTCAGCAGCGGCCGCTGTATCGGCGCTGAAGCGTTGATCCGCTGGAGGAAACCCGACGCCGACCGCATGCCGCCCGACCTGCTGATTCCGCTCGCCGAACGGACGGGGCTGATCGACGCGATCACCGATCTCATCATCGATTGTGTGACAGAGGACCTCTCGCGCATGATCGGCGCCGGGCTGGACATTCATGTTGCGATCAACATTTCCGCGAGTGACATGGAAAGCGGGAGGTTCCTGACCGTGCTGAGCGCGGCCCTGGAACGGCGGGATATCCCGGCCCGCCATATCTGGCTGGAAGCGACCGAGCGCGGCTTCATCAACACTGAAGCGGCATGTGCGACCATCGAACGCGCCCATGCCGCCGGGCACGCGGTGTCGATCGACGATTTCGGCACCGGCTATTCGGGACTGTCGCTGCTCGAAACGCTCTTGGTCGATACGATTAAAATCGACAAATCCTTCGTCGATACCATTGGACGGGGCGCCGCGACGAGCGTGGTCACCCCGCACGTCATCGAGATGGCGCACGGGCTTCACTTGACCATCGTCGCCGAAGGGGTCGAGCTGCCCGTCCAGGAAGCCTATCTTCGCGCAGCCGGTGTCGAGTTCGCTCAGGGCTGGCTCTACTCGCCGGCGCTCCCGGCCGAGGAATTCATCGAGTACTGCCAGCGCCGCAACACCGGACACGCGGCTGTTTCGACATAAGCCGTTGCCCGATCTCCAGCAGGACGATGGCAGATCGTCGATCGTTAGACGGCGCAAGGGTCCCATGACCGATGGCGGTCTTGTTGTGCGGTCGAGCACCGCGAACTCTCCATTCGCGTGGCCTGCGCCGCTTCGTGCCCCCCGCTCAAAAGCTGCCCGAAATGCGTCAATGAATCCTTGCGTTCACGAAAAATGGGCGGGCCCGAAGCCCGCCCAGTTCATAGCCGGCGATATCAGGGTCGAATTCGCCGACTACCCCTTCCGGATCAATTGGCGGCCTCCTGCTGCTCGGCAGCGCTCCTGAGCTGACCCTTTGTCATGCCGGTCACGAGGACATCGCCCGAGCCTGCAAAACTCCCGGCGGGCAGTGTCGCAATGCGGTTGCCGACCTCGACAGTCACCGCCTGCACAACGCCCCGGCTGGTCTGCTGTAGTTCCTGAACATGGCCGATCACTTTGCCGCGCGGGTCGGTGACAGGCATGCCGGGCGCGACTGCAAACATGCCGTTGCCGCTGGCCGCGCCGCTACCTGCGGCAGCAAGCTGACCAAGGCTGCCCTGGAAGCTGCCCGCGATCGAACCCGCGCCGCTGGCGCTGCCCGAGACACCTGACAGCGCCCCGCCGGTCCGATCACGGACAGTCCCGACCGCACCGCGCGCGGTGCCGGTGGCGGCCGAGGCGGTTCCTTGAGCGGTACTGACCGTCCCGCGGACTGTCTGTCCTACGAAATCGGTGCTCACTGCCTGCGCATCGAGGCTGCCATTGCCCGACGCGCCGCCCGAGCTATTGGCGTTTCCGCCGATGGTGTTCCCGATCAGGTCGGCGTTGCCATTGGCCGCCCCCTTGCCGTTCGCATCGGCGCTGCCTTTGCCGCGGACGCGGCCCGAGCGGCGGTCTGCATGGGCGTCGCCGCGGCCCGATCCGGCGATCTCGCCTGCGCCGCCGAGCGTTCCGCCTATCGGCCCTGTCGGATTACCGAGCGCTCCATCCAGACTGCTGCCAAGCCCGCCAAGCCCGCCGCTCCCACCGAGCAACTGCGCCGAGGCCGGCGTCGAAAATACCGTGGCCGACGCAGCGAGCGCGAGGGCCGACGTGAAAATACGATGTGTCATTGTCCTTCTCCTTCGTCTTGCGGCCCGGAGGGGAGGGGCCTGAAGGAAGAACGATGGTTCGTTCGGATTTCTTCCAAGAAAATTGCCCGACGGATCAGCGCCCGCCGCAATCCCCGCAAATCAGTCCATGGCCGTAGATCTTGTCGCGGCCCTTTTTCCCAAGATCGCGCGCTTCGAACACCAGCGCGGAAACCGCCGGACCGATCCGGTCGATTGCCGGCGCCGGATAGCGCAGCGCGAGACGTCCGGCGACCAGCGGCGCGGCGAAGGATGTGCCGCGCAGCCGATCGGTTGTGCGGGTGCCGGTCGCCACGAGAACGGCGGCGCCCGGCGCCGCGAAGTCGACATGGAGCGCGCGCCCCGCTTCCGGAAGCACGCGGTTCTTGTCGTCGACGCCCGTCACCGCAAACACACCCTTGTAGGATGCCGGATAGACTGGCGGAGCGGCTGGGCCGTCGTTGCCGATCGCCGCGACGATCAGCATGCCGCGCTGCTGCGCGCGCGAGACGGCAACCGCCAGCAGCTTGTTATCGGGTCCGACGAGGCTGATCGTCGTTACCGCCACGCCGCGCTGAGCCAGCCAGCCGAGCGCGCGGGCAATGGCGCTGGCGTTACCGCCCGCGGGGTCGGAGCCATAGACGTCGGCGGCGAGAAGCTTCTGCCCTGGCGCAGCGCCGCGCACGGGGCCGCTACCGATCAATAGCGAGGCGACCGCGGTGCCGTGGCGGCTCGCAGAGGGCGCGCCGACGGCGAAGCCGCGTTGTTCGACGCGGCCGGCGACCGACTGATGCGCAGCCACGCCGCCGTCGATCAGCCCAAGCGACGCATTGTCGGACGTTGTGGCGGCCGCCAGAGCGGCGACCGGCGATGCTCCGCCGGGACCGCTCGCGAAATAAATATGGTCGGCATCGATTTCGGCGTCGGGGAGCAGATTGGCAAACTGCTTTTGCGCGCGAGCGAGACTGCGACCTTCGGGAACCGCGAAGCGAACGATATCGAGATCGAGACCGTCGATATGATCGCGATCGACCAGCCGGAAACCGGCCTTCGCCGCCTGCGCGATCATCGCGTCGTCGACTCCCGTCGCAACGAGGATGCCGCGCACCGCCGGCTGGCCGTCGCGGTCGGGCTCGATCCGGTCGCGATTGTCGCGCAGCAGACTGGTGATCCGGTCGAGCCGCACCTCTGCGAGCCTGTCGCCCAGGGTTATCAACGGTTCGGCATCGATGTCAGGGAGCGACTGTAAAGTGCCGGCAGCGTCCGGAAGCTCGACCGGCGGCAGCGCGACCTGCGCCAGCGCGCGTGCGGCCATTCCGGCGGACAGGAGGGAAATCGTCAGGAGGAGGGCGATCGAAGCGCGCATTGAAACTCCTTGTATCGGCGGAACCGGCAGGCGGTGAACCGGCCGCGCGAAAAATTTAGCATGAGATGGAAGAAACGATAGGGTGGCGTCGTTTCTTCCTCGGACATAGCGAAAGGCGAATATGCGCTTCGAAGAGGAACTGGTCGAATTGCTGCCGCGCCTGCGCCGGTTTGCGCGCGGTTTGGCACGCCATGCGAGCGACGCCGACGATTTGTGCCAGGCCGCAATCGAACGCGCGCTGAAATCGCGCGACCAGTGGCAACAAGGAACGAGACTGGACAGCTGGATGTATCGCATCACCCGCAATCTCTGGATCGACGAGCGCCGTGCCGCGGACCGGCGCGGCGTTCAAACGCCGATCGACGAAGCGGTCGTACAGGTCGCGGGTGATGGCGCAGCCGAGGTGGAGGCGGGAGCATTGCGCGGCAACGTTGACGGCGCGATGGCGCGGCTTCCGGACGAACAGCGCGAAGTCGTGATACTCGTGCTGGTCGAAGGCTATGCCTATCGCGAGGCGGCGGAGATACTCGACGTGCCGATCGGCACGGTTACATCGCGTCTAGCGCGCGGGCGCGAGAGTTTGATGTTTTATCTGGGAGAGGCGGCATGAGCTTCGACGTTGCTACGGTTGCCGCCTTTGTCGACGGCGAACTCGACGATCTGACTGCGCGCCGGATCGAGCGCGAAGCCTCGACCGACGCTTCGCTTGCGGCGGAGATTGCCCGCCACCGCGCGCTCAAGGCACGGCTGACGGTGCATTATGCACCCGTCGCGGAAGAGGAGGTTCCCGAGCGCCTGCGATCGTTGCTGACAGTCGACGACAAGATCGACGCCAGTCTTGCCGATCGCCGCGATGCGAAGCGCGCGCGCTTCAGCCCTATCCATTGGGGTGCCATCGCGGCGTCGCTCGTGTTGGGTCTCACGATCGGATTGCGTCCGTGGATGCCCGCCGCCGATGTGGCGACCGAGAGCGGTGCGCTGGTCGCGGCAGGGCAGCTCGCCGAGGCGCTCGACACGCAGTTGTCCTCGAACCAGTCCGGCGGCGCCGCCGTGCGGATCGGCCTCAGCTTCCAGGACAAGGCCGGTCGCTATTGCCGCATCTTCGAGAGCGCTTCGGTCGACGGGATTGGCTGCCGTGAACGCGGTCAATGGCAACTCGAGCGAATGTTGCGGGGGCAGACACGCGGGGATTATCGGCAAGCCTCGTCGGGCGAGCTGGCGGCGACCGCCGCCTCGATGATGGGAGGTGATGCGCTGGACGCTGCGGGCGAACTGGCGGCGCGCGATGCCGGTTGGGTCAATCGTCACTAGCTGCCGATGCTCCTGATTTCGCGTGTTCATTCAAAGACGGACAGTCTCTAAACGCGCCAACTGCTGCAGCTATTTCCGGGAAATTTTGCGAATGGCAATTCGGGCGTCATCACGGTCCCAGGCGGCTGCTGGGAACTTTCTTCATTGGAAGCAACGGGTCCGCTTATCCCGACGCCGGACCGCAAGCGGACCGTCTCCAATCGGCCCATCGCTGCGCAGGAAAAGATGTGTGGTGAAACGGACCCTGCCTTTGAGGTGCCGATCGTGGGGTCGTGCGACGACGGTGAAAATCCCTTTTCCTTCGAGCCACGAAAAGGCAGGTTGCGGTCCGCCAAGGGGGGAGCAGGGATGCGAAAAAGAAAGCGGGCGGACTCTCACTGGATCGATCCCGATCTCGATGGCGATTATCCGGACGACGCGAGCGTCACCCGCGACCTCGCGCAGTACGGGCGCCGAGGTCTGGTGCGCGGCCTCCTTGTACTCGTGTTGCTCGCCGGTACAGCTTATTATGTCGTTCCGCCATTCATGGCCCGCCAGGATGGGCGGGCCGAATGGATCGACCTGGTCCGGGCTGGCGGCGGCGAGGTTCAATACGCCGCGAGCGGTATCAAATGCCAGGCCATGCCGCGCATGGCGCGGAAAGGCGGAAAGATCGTCGGGTTCGGCACAAGACTCGAGGTCGTGGCACGCGAGAATGGTTGGGCGCTGACCGATCGTTTCGGCGATCCCTGCTGGATGCCCGAATGGGCGCTGCGCGATACCTCTGTCAACTGGAGGACCGAGGGCGCTTGCGGGATGAAATGCTGGGCAAGGCCGCCAGCCGGATGGGATGCCAAGCAATGAGAGCAGGGCCTCGCGCGGGGGCGCGTTGTCCTGTCCGCGCCTGGTCTCAGGTGCAGACTTCGCGAAGCTCGACCAGGACGTCGTCGGCGCCCGTCGTGGCGAAGGTCGTGGTGAGCGGGGTGCCTTCGCCCGCTGGCGGCGTCATGTCGAGGGCAAGCCATCGCGAGGCCGCGAGCTGCGCGATGAAATCGGTCGCAGCGCGATCCGCAGCCTCGGTGAAGTTGATTGTGTCGCCGACGACGCCGAACAGGCCCTCAACCGATGCGCCTTCGTCGAACCGCATGTTGACGCGATGCTGTGCGCGCCCTGATGTACCGAGCGGGCGATCGGCGACGAGAATCGCTTCGACGGGTCTATTGGGCTTGCACAGCATATAGAGGCGGCCGCCGCCGTTCTCCGCCTCGAGGCGATAGCGGAGCGTCGTATCGTCGGTCGAATGGTCGACCAGATAGTCATGTTGCCATCCGGGTGGACTCCGATCGACGCCGAAATAGAAGATCAGGGCAAGGGTTGCCAGCCCAAGGGAAAGAGCCATGGTGATCCAGGACGAAAGGGTCATGGTTCCGGTTCATAGCATGGCGCTTCCATGCGGCAAGGCATCGGCACGGGCGCACGGCGATGCCGATCGTAACGCGGAACTCGCAGCACGAGTTCAAAACAATTCCTGAGCGCATTGATGTCGCTGCTCTCCAATCGGCCGGTTTCTGTCGGCTTGGCTTCCAACCTCGACCCGTCCCGGCGGCGGGATTAGCGCCGGCCGGGGAAGCGGGGAATCTCGATCTGCTCGAACATTCCGCCATAGCCGAGCGCCATCGGCATGTCCCATTCGAGCATCGAATAGGGATGTCCGGCGTCGAAGGCGCTCGCCTCGTCGAGCCGGCGGAGCGTCGCCTCGTCCAGCGTGATTGCCCCCGCCGCAAGATTTTCGCGCAGTTGCTCGGCGCGCGTCGCGCCGACGATCGGGATCACGCCGCGCGACATCATCCAGGCGAGCGCGAGCTGCCCCGATGTCAAACCTAGCTCGTCGGCAATTTCGTCGAGGGTATTTGCGATCTCGCGGTTGCGCGCATCGAGCGGCTGGAGCTGCATCGAGTCCATTCTCTTCGCACCGTCGCGATCGGTGCCGCGGGTGTATTTGCCGGTAAGGATGCCCCCGGCGAGCGGCGACCAGGCCGTGACGCCGATGTCGTGCGCCTTGGCGAGCGGCAGATGCTCGCGCTCGATCGAGCGCTGGACGAGGCTATATTCGAGCTGCATCGCGGTCACGGGGACGAGCCCGCGCAGTTCGTGGAAGGCCTGCGCGCGCGAGACAATCCATGCCGGAACATCCGACAGCCCGACATGCAGGATCTTGCCGGCACTCACCGCGTCGTCGAGCGCGCGTTGCACCTCCTCGACCGGGGTCGTGAAATCCCACCAGTGGACGAAATAGAGATCGATATAGTCCACGCCGAGGCGCTTGATGCTGGCGTCGAGCGACCGTGTCAGGCTCTTGCGGTGCATGCCGGCGGCATTGGGGTCGCCGCTACCCGGGACGGCGTTGGCATATTTGCTTGCGATCACGAACCTGTCGCGGTCGGCTTTTACCAGCCGCCCGACGATGCTCTCGCTCTCCCCGCCAGTATACATATTGGCGGTGTCGATGAAATTTCCGCCTGCCTCGGCGAAGGCATCGAAGACCGGCCGGCACTCTTCCTCGGGCCGCGACCAGTCGGCCGCGGTTCCGAACGTCATCGTGCCTAGCGCGATTTGCGATACGCGCAGGCCGCTTTTCCCGAGCAGGCGGTAGCGCATCAGCCCTGCTCGCCGAGGCCCGGGTTGTTGCGCCAGGCTTCATCGGGGAAGGGGATCACGCCAAGCTGCATCGCGAACTCGCGGAAGTTCCAGTGCGTGCGGCAGCGCACGATCTTGCCGTCGCGATAGAATTGCGTGGTGGTGCCGCGCGTGTAGGTCGTCTTCCCTGCCGCCGGGATGCCGAAGAAATCCTCGTTGTGCGTGGCCTTCCAGATCCACTGCATATAGCCCCACTCGTCGTATTCGAAGTCGGCGCCGAGGAAGATATTGTCGGCGTAGCGGCGATAAACCTCCTCGGGGAACTCGCCGGGCGTCGGGCCTTGCCGCGTCTGGGCGTGCTGGCGCGGGCAGCGGTCGCCGTCATAGCTCAGCACCTCGAACTTGTGCACGCCGAAGGGCGATTCCGGCCCTGAATTGTTGAAGACGACGAAGGCCTTGTAGAGATCCTCCTTGGTGGTGATCGTCTGCATGAATTCGATATCTTCCCAGACGAAGTCGTCGGCGTAATAGCCGAGCACTTCCTCGGCGCCCTTGTCGAAAAATGCCGTCACCCAGTCCTGCGCGCTGCCAAAATCCTTGGCCCGCGAATTATGAGAGGGCGTATCGACACCCGTTGCCATGGTCGGCGGGCGGATGCCCCGCAGCACGCGCTGCTGGTCGGGGGTCAGATGATCGTCGGTGACATGTGCGGCATATAGAATATGCATGTTTCTTCCTCTCTCGTCCGGAATGGTGCGGGCTAAGCCCGTTCTGCGTTCCGGCAAACTATCCTGCTATATGGTCTTTGCCACGGCAGAAGGGGTCACGGCGAGGCCGAACGTGCCAGCGAGGCCAAATCTTTGGCACCCTCTGCTTTTTCGTGGCACGGCTGGCCCTTGGGGGCGGCGCCTGCTGCCCATAGGCTTCCCGGCAACCAGATAGAGGATGGCGCGTCGCGTCGTCCCGTATGCGGAGAGACAAATGAGCGAGACCCTCCTCAACCGGAGCGACGAGACTGGCAGCGACGAACGGGTCTATGACCCCCTCGATCCGGTCGTGAAGCACGAACCCTATCCCTTTTATGCGAAGCTCCGGCGGGACGACCCGGTAACCTGGCTGCCCTCGCTCCAGGCCTATGGCGTCGCCCGCTATGACGATGTCGATGCGCTGCTCAAGAACGGCAAGCTCTACAGCAGTTCGATGTTCTGGCCGGCATTGCTCGGCGAATATGATCCGGTTCCCGAGGTGCCGCCAATGATCTCGATGGATCCCCCCGGACACGTTCATTTGCGCAAGCTCGCGAACAAGGCGTTCGTGCCCTCGAAGATCAAGATCCTCGTGGATCGCACCTATGAGGTTGCGAACGAGCTCATCGACGACATCATCGCGAAGCACGGCGCCGAGGGCGAGTTCGACTTCGCGACCGACTTCTGCGCCCTCTATCCCGTCACCGTGATCGCGCAGGTCCTCGGCGTCCCGACGGCGCGGCGCGCCGAGTTCAAGATCTGGGTCGACAACATCCTCGCGGCTGCGAACCGAGCGGCCTACGGTCCCGAGCGGCTCGCCGAGATCCAGGACAGCTCGGACAGGGTCCGGGCCTTTTTCGAGGATCTTTACGACGAGCGCGCGGCGGACCCGCAGGACGATCTGATCTCGCAGTTCATCGTCGCCGAGATTGACGGCGAGAAAATGTCGCGGATCGAAGTGATCCAGATGTCCATTCTGCTCCTGATCGGCGGAGTAGAGACGACAACGAACCTGCTCGGGACAACACTCGTCGAGCTGAAGCGCCATCCCGACGTCTATGAACGGGTGCGCGCCAATCCCGAGTTCATCCCCGCGCTGATCGAGGAAGTGTTGCGCTACAATCCTCCGGTGCAGATCATCTTTCGGCATACGATGGAAGATACCGAGCTCGGCGGGGTGAAGATTCCGAAGGGCTCAACGGTGATGCCGCTGCTGGCATCGGCGAACCGCGACGAGAGCAAGTTTGCCGATCCCGAAGTCTTCGACATCGACCGGAAGATTGCGGTGCCGCTGATGTCCTTCGGACAAGGCCCGCATTTCTGCCTCGGCAATTATCTCTCGCGGATGGAAGCCCGGTCGGCCTTGGAAACGGTGTTCCAGCGCTTCGAACTCCTCGAGCCGCTGTCGGACGAGGTCGAGTGGCTCGACTCCTATTTTGCGCGGGGTCCCCATCACCTCAAGGTCCGCTTCCGCGCGCGCGGCTGAGCCGCCCTCGCGCAAGCTCGAACAGGGGAGTGGGCTATATGCCAAGGCTGGCGCAGTGCTACGGCACCGCTGATTATGAGGAGGCCGCGCGGCGCCGCCTGCCGCGGCCGCTCTTCGACTATATCTGCGGGGCGGCGGACGACGAGAAGACGGCCGCGGCAAATGTGGCTTCCTTCGACCGTTACGACCTCGTGCCGCGCTACATGACCGACGTGACGCGGGTGAATGCAACGACCCGAGTTCTTGGCTGCGCCCTCGAATGGCCGCTCATCCTCGCGCCGACGGGAATGAGCCGGATGTTCCATCCCGACGGCGAACAGGGCGTGGCGATCGCGGCTGCCGACGCGGGTTGCGGTTACGCGCTATCGACAATGGCAACGACATCGATCGAGGAAATCGGAGCCATCAGTGCCGGCCCGAAAATCTATCAGCTTTACCTCCTCGCTGACGATGGACTGAACTTCGCCAGCATCGACCGCTGCAAGGCCGCCGGGTTCGATGCGCTGTGCATTACCGTCGACACGATCGTCGCAGGCAACCGCGAGAGGGACCTGCGCTCGGGCCTGACCGTTCCGCCCCGCCTCACGCCCGCTTCGCTTGCCTCCTTCGCGAAGCACCCCGGCTGGTGCCTCGATTATCTCGGCGGGGGAAAATTCTCGCTGCCCAATGTGACGGCGAAGGGCGAGGGCGACCTTTCGACGCTCGCGGCCTTCTTCGCCGCGAAGATGGAATCGCATATCAGCTGGGAGAGGATTGCGAAGATCGCCGCCTATTGGGGTGGTCCCTTTGCGATCAAGGGTCTGCAGTGCGCGGACGACGTGCTTCACGCGGCCGATGCAGGCGCGACCGCCGTGATCATTTCGAACCACGGGGGCAGGCAACTCGATGGCGGCACCGCGACGATCGACCTTGTCGCCGACATCGTCGATGTCGCGGGCGACCGGCTCGAGGTGATCCTCGATGGCGGCGTTCGCCGGGGGAGCCATATCGTCAAGGCTCTCGCGATGGGCGCGCGCGCCTGCATGACTGGGCGGCCCTATCTCTATGCGCTGTCGGCTTTCGGCGCGGCGGGGGTCGAGCGCTGGCTCGGCGGAATGAAGCAGGAGACGCTGCGTACCTTGGCGCTGATTGGCTGCCCGTCGCTCGCCGAACTCGGCCGCGGGCATGTGCGGCTCGCAGGTATGGCGCCCGCGTTTCTCGCCGGCGAGCGTGCGGATGAAGTCGAAGGGGCAGGTCCAGCCCTGCGGCAAGCCTAGATATCGAGCTTGCGCGCGACTTCGACGATTTCGTCGGCTTTCATCTGGGCGACGATACTAGGCCGGCGGCCCGTCCAGCGCTTGAAGGCCCTTGAGAAGGTCCCCTCGTCGGAAAAGCCGAGCATATAGGCGATATCGCGTATGACGAGGTCGCTGCGTTTCAGATATTGAAAGGCGAGTTGCAGCCGCACGCGATCGAGCACATCCGAAAAGGTCGTGCCCTCGTCTTTCAGTCGTCTGAGCAAGGTCCGCTCGGTCATATGCAGGCTCTTCGCGATATCGCTCTTGCGGACCATGCCGTCGGGCATGCGGGCGATGAGCGCGTCGCGGACGCGGACAGCGAAGCGCCCGGCCATCCGCGTTTCGAGGTAGCGGTTCGCGACGCCGTCGAGCAGCGAGGCGAGTTCCTCGTCCGCGACAAGGATAGGGCGGTCGAGATCGGCTCGCGCGAAGACGATCGAATCCTCGGGCCGTCCATAAGCGACCGGGCAACCGAAGAACGCCTCGAGGCCATCGCTCTGCCGAGGCTTGGGATGCGCAAGGCTGACCGAAATCGGCGTGATGTCGATGCCCGCGATCCAGCGAAGATAGCCAAGGACCGAGGCGAGTACCGTATCGACCGTCTGATAGATGGGCGGCTCGCCCCCGGTGTCGAAAAAGATCGCCAGCGTGACTTGCTCCCCAGATTCGGTGAGCGTCGCCGTCGCCGAGTCAGAGATGAGCCGGCAATAGAAGGCGAACCGGTGAAGCGCGCGCGACAGCGTCGCCGAGCAGCTCATCGCATAACCCACGACATGGAAGGTCGAGGGCCGGACTTCCGCCGCCACCCGAAGCGCGAAGTCCGAATCGCTGAGCGCCACGGCCTTGCGCCACAGCATGCTGATCTGCTCCTGCGAATAGCGCCCGTAGCCGCCTTCAAGGCGGGCAGGGTCCATGCCGATATCGCTCAGCACCTTGTCGGGGTCGATGCCGCTCGCGTGCATCGCCCTGACGATCGCTAGCACCCACCCCGTCAGCCCGGACTTTGATTCCGTTTCAGTCACCCGACCCTCGTTATTTTTATATTGAAACGAGGAGTAGGCCAATCGGACGTCGATGTCACGATCGGCCTTGTTCACCGACATTTCTTGCCGAACGTGTCGCTTTGTCCCGAAAGGCTTTGCCTTGGCACGTCGCGCCCTGTCGTTTGCCGCCGCGATATCCGATGCACGCTTCGAAGAGGCAGATAGCGCCGCAAAGGCCGACGATGCCAAAATGAGGAGAGGATTGATGCGCACCAGGGGTTATCTTTTTCGTGCGTCGGCGGCATGGGTGGTCGGCATGGGGCTGACGGCTGCGCCGGCGATGGCGCAGACCGAAGCGGCACCGGTCGCCGAGACCAGCGATCCGACCGATATCATCGTGACGGCAACCAAGCGGAACGAGAATCTGAGTCAGGTTCCGATCGCAGTATCAGTCACCACCGACGCAGACATCGCCGCAAAGGGCATTGTCCGTCCGCAGGACTATCTGGTCTCGACGCCGAACGTGACATTCATCGACGAGGCCACCGGCGATAGCTTCACCAACATCCGCGGCCAGACTTCGGTTCGCAACTCCGACCCCAACGTCGCCGTCGTCATCGATGGCGTTCAATTGTCGAGCCTCAAGCAGTTTAACCAGGATCTGTTCAATATCCAGCAGATCGAGGTGCTGAAGGGCCCGCAAAGCGCGATCTACGGCCGCAACGCCGCCGCCGGTGCGATCGTCGTTACGACCAAGCTGCCGCGCGAGGAACTCGGGGGATCGGTGCTGGCCGGCTATGGTAGCTGGAACACCGCCCGCGCGCAGGCCGAAGTCAGCGGTCCGCTGACCGACACGCTCGGCTTCGGCCTCGCCGCATCGTTTCGCGATACCGATGGGCCTTTCACTAACATCACCACCGGTGAGAAACCGTATCGCCTTCGCACCGTGCTGGGGCAGGCCCGGCTCTATTGGGAGCCGGCCGACGGGCTCACGATCGACTTCAAGCTCAGCGGGCATGATACCAAGGGCGGGTCGACTGCGCTTCAGTCGCAGTTCGTCGGGCTGCCGATCGGCGGAATTCCCGTCAACGAACTGGACGCCGACCGGACCGACTTGCCGTTCGTAACGAACGTTCAGGGTCAGCTCGACGAGTGGCTCGTCGCCGGGTCGCTCAAGATCGACTATGACATGGGCTGGGCGACGATCACCTCGGTGACCGCGGCCGACAAGCTCTACCAGTTCTTCGGCGGGGATTCGCCGCCCTATCTCGCGGATTCGGGCACGCCGGGTTCGACGGTGCAAGGCTACAAGTATCGCGACAAGAATTTCTCGCAGGAGTTGCGGCTTACGTCTCCCGACGATCAGCGTTTGCGCTGGCAGGTCGGTCTCTATTATCTCAACTTCAAACGCGGCCAGATCAGCGAGCTCAACCAGGATCTCGTCGGGATCGTGCCACCATCGGATGGCATCGACGCGCCGGGCGATCCGATCATCGGCGCGACCGTCTCCTACGCGCGCCAATCCTACAAGACCGAGAGCTTCGCGCCCTTCGCCAGCGTTCAGTTCGACGTCACCGACCAGTTGCATCTGAACCTCGCCGGCCGCTACGACATCGAAAAGCGCAGCGTCGTCGAGCTTGCACCCGATGCGATCAACCCGGTGACGGGCGCCAACTACAATCTCTGCATCCAGGCGCGGGGTCCCGGCACCACGCTCGCCGATTGCCAAGCCTCCGAAACCTTCAAGGAATTCGAACCCAAGGCCAGCATTTCATACGATCTCGGCCGCACGGGCAGCATTTATGCAAGCTATGGCAAGGGCTTCAAGAGCGGTGGGTTCAACCCGCTCGGCAGCCGTGCAGCGCTGCTCGCCGTGGCGCCGCCGGGATCGCAGGTTTTCGTGCAGGACCAGTTCGAGGCCGAAAAATCGACATCGTGGGAGGTCGGAACGAAACTGCGCTTGTTCGACCGTTCGCTGAGCCTCAACCTCGCTGCATTCACAACGAATGTGTCGGGTGCCCAGCAGTTTGAATTCTTCCCTTCGGCGGGCCTTCAGACGACGACCTCGATCGACAAGGTGCGGCTGCGCGGCTTCGAGGTCGACTTCAACTGGCGCATTCCGGGCGGACCGCAGATATTCGGTGCCTATGGCTATACCGACGGCAAGGTGAGAGCGTTTGCCGCGAACCCGGCCTATGTCGGCAACCGCGCACCCAACGCGGCCAAATATAATCTCAATGCCGGGATCACGCATGATTTCGAGTTCGGCAACGACCTGACGCTGACGCCGCGCGTCGAATATACGCGGATCGGGTCGATCTGGTGGGACGTCATCAACACGCCGGGGTCGCGGCGCAGCCCCGTCGAGCTCGTCGATGCCCGCCTGACGCTCGCCAAGGCCGACCGCTGGAGCCTGTCGATCTTCGGCAAGAATATCTTCAACGAGAAATACAACCGTTCGGTCCTGCCGCTGCTCGGCGTGTTCCAGCTCACGTCGCGCGCCGAGACCCGTCACCTGGGTGTGGAAGGGCGGTTCAACTTCTGACCTCTCCCAACTGGCCGCCCCCGGCAGCCTTTGCCGGGGGCGGAAATTTTTGAGATGATCGGAGGACGCGGTGCCATCGAGGCACCGCGCGATGAGGCCGAACCACGGAGATACGCGATGAACAAACAATGGGCGCAATATTGGATCGGTCTTTTCGCCGACGGGACCGATGAGCTGATGACGCTCTACGCCCGCGAGTTCCAGTTCGAAGACGTGAACTTCGATCTCAGGATCAATAGTGACCTCCCGGCGCTGCGCCGCTTTTTCGAGGGTTTCGTCATCGAGGATCCGGCCGCGAGCTACAACAAGTTCGACGTGTTCGATTATGTCGGCGACGACCGCCTTGGCTCGTTCCAGTGGACGTGGGAAACCAAACACGCGGGCGACTTTCTTGGCGTTGATGCGAAGGGCAAGGTTACCAAGACCCGCGGCGTGACCGTCATGGGCTGGAACGAGGATGGCAAGATCGTCCTCGAGCGTAGCATCTGGGACGCGATTCCGGTACTGCAGCAGCTCGAAGCGATCCCCGGATGATTGCCGCCATGACCGATACGAAGGAATATCGCATCGGGTCGCTTGCGGCCGTCGAGGCGGGCGAGCCTGTGCTCACCGAAGCGGGCGGACAGGACGTCGCGCTCTTCCTGTGTCGCGGCAAGGTGATCGCGACCAATGGCCAATGCCCGCATGCGGAGGGGCCGCTTCACGAGGGCGACGTCGAGGGTTCGATCCTGACCTGCCCGTGGCACGGCTGGACCTTCGACCTTGAGTCCGGCGAATGTCAGGAAGATGATTCCATCATTCTCGAACGTTATCCGGTCCGGATCGACGGCGATGATGTCTTTGTGAGCCTATGAGCGAGGCCGACGCCTTTTCGCCGGTTTCGGCGGTGCTGATCGACCAGTTGCGCAAGATCGTCGGTGACGCGGGCGTGCTGACCGGCGAGGCGGTCGCGGCGCGTTATCCGGGCTATTTCATGGACCGGATCGGCGCCGATGCGATAGTGCGGCCGCGCACGACCGAAGAGGTCGCGGCGATCCTGCGCCTGTGCAGTGCCGCCGGCCAGCCGGTCGTCGTGCAAGGCGGCATGTCGGGCTGGGTCCGCGCGACCGAGACACGGCGCGGGGAGATCGCGCTGTCGCTCGAACGCATGGCCGCGATCGAGGCGATCGATCCGGTCAATCGAACCGCCACGGTGCAGGCGGGCGTCATTCTGGACACGCTGGAAAATGCGCTGGCCGAACACGGCCTGACCTTTCCGCTTGATCTCGGGGGAAGGGGCTCGTGCCAGCTCGGCGGCAATGCCTCGACCAACGCCGGCGGCATGCGCGTCATCCGTTACGGCATGATGCGCGAACAGGTGCTCGGCGTCGAAGCCGTGCTCGCGGATGGGCGGGTGATCTCGTCGCTCAACCAGATGATCAAGAACAACACCGGCTATGATCTGAAACAGCTCTTCATCGGCTCGGAAGGAACGCTCGGCGTTATCACGCGGCTCGTGCTGCGCCTTCGCGAACGCCCGACAAGTTCCAATACGGCCATCGTTTGTGCCGCGACCTTCGACCAGATGGTGAACCTCCTGCGCTTCGTCGATCAGGGGTTCGGCGGGTTGCTGAGTGCGTTCGAACTGATCGACAACAGCTTCTACAGGGTCAACACCGGCGCGGGGAAGCATGCGGCGCCGCTTTCTGCCGACCAGCCCTATTATGCGATCATCGAGATGCTGGGATCGCAGCAGGAGCGCGACACCGAACTGTTCGAGACCGTCCTCGGCGAAGCCGGCGAGCGCGGCTATTTCGACGATGCGGTCCTCGCCCGTTCGGAAGCCCAGCGCCAGCAAATCTGGGAAATCCGCGAAGATCTCGAACATGTCGTTCGCGAATACCAGCCCTTCTACGCCTTCGACGTCTCACTCCCGGTGGGCGACATGCAGGACTATATCGCGGCGGTAACGGCAAAGCTCAAAATCCGCTGGCCCGAAGGCAAGATCGCGTTCCTCGGTCATATGGGCGACGGCAACCTCCATATCGCGATCGGCGCAGGCGGCGAGGGTGACAGGCACGGCGTCGAGGCATGCGTCTATGAGCCTCTTCGCCCGATTGGCGGATCGATCTCGGCCGAGCATGGCATCGGCCTGGAAAAGAAGCCCTGGCTCGACGTCTCGCGTTCGGCCGACGAGCGCGGCTTGATGGCGGAACTCAAGCGGCTGTTCGATCCCGGGAACATCCTGAACCCGGGAAAGATCATGGACCGGCATCCATGACCAAGCTTCGCCTCCTCGGCTATCCGGTAAGCAACTACGTCAACATCCTGCGCGCCGCCCTTCTGGAGAAGGGGCTGCCGTTCGAGTTCGTTGTCACGCGCGCGTCGCAAGAGGCTGCGTTTCGCGAACTGAGCCCGCTCGGCAAGATCCCGGTACTCGATACCGGTGAAGGGAGTTTGACCGAAACTGTCGCCATCCTCGATTATCTCGACGATGCCTTTCCGGAGGTGCCGCTCCGTTCCGAGAACGCCTTTGCGCGCGCGCGCGCGCGGCAGACGATCAATATCATCCAGCTTTATGTCGAGGCGCAGGCGCGCCAGCTCTTCGCGGGCGTCTTTATGGGCGGCACGAACCTGCCGACAACCGAAGTCTCGGTCCGTGCAATGCTCGACCGCGCGACCGCGGCGCTGTCGCAATTACTTGCACCCGCGCCGTTTCTCTTCGGTCATCGTCCGGGGCAGGAGGATATCTTCGCTTTTTACAATCTCGATATCGCCGACCGGGTCACGCGCTTCGTCTACGACCGCTCGATCATCGACGAGATCGGCGGGCTGGACGAATGGCTGGCGGCGATGACCGCGCGGCCGAGTAGCCGGCTCGTGATGGCCGAATTTCAATCTAGTTTCGCGACTTATCTGGCGGGCCATGGCGCCGCCTATCGCCCGGAAGAATCCCGAAGGTCCTTATCTCATGCGTGACGTCAAGCTGACCGACAAATATACGATCGACGAAGGCACGGTGCTGATGACCGGCACGCATGCGCTCGTGCGCCTGCCGATGCTGCAGAAGGAACGTGACACGCGCGCCGGGCTCGATACGGGCGGGTTCATCTCGGGCTATCGCGGCTCGCCGCTCGGCAGCTACGATCAGGAACTATGGCGCGCGAAGGATCTGCTGGAAAGCATGGACGTCATGTTCCAGCCGGGCGTCAACGAGGATCTGGCGGCAACCGCCGTGTGGGGGACGCAGATGCTCGCGGGCATTCCCGATGCGACGAAGGACGGCGTCTTCGCGCTTTGGTACGGGAAGGGGCCGGGGGTCGACCGCTCGGGCGATCCGTTCAAGCACGGCAATATGGCAGGCTCGCATCCCGCTGGCGGCGTGCTGATCGTTGCCGGCGACGATCACAGCGGCAAGTCGTCGACCGTCGCACACCAGAGCGAGATGGCGCTGATGCATGCGGGCATGCCGATCCTCGCGCCGTCCGATGTCCAGGATGTGCTCGAATTTGGCCTGCTTGGCTGGGCGATGTCGCGCTACACTGGCCTCTTCACCGGCTTTAAAATGTGCAACGAGGTGCTCGAGCAGACGATGACGGTCGAACTGCCGCGGCTTGACAATGGCCCGGTGCTGCCCGAGCGCGGTGCGGCGCCCGCCAATGGTTTCAATAATTTCCCGACCCATCTCGATCGCGTTCAGTCCGAGATCGTGGCCAAACGTTTCCGTTGGCCGCTCGTCGAAAAATTCGTGCGCGCCAACCGGATCGATCGAGTGCTGATCGATAATGGTGCGCGAAAGCTTGGGATTGTTGCGACGGGCAAGGCGGTGCAGGATGCGCGCCAGGCGCTCAAGCTGCTCGGGTTGACCGACCTCGACGCGGCGGCACTTGGCATCTCGCTTTATCAGCTCGGGTGTATGTATCCCGTCGAGCGCGAGGGGCTTGCCGAATTTGCGAAGGGGCAGGCCGAACTTCTGTTTGTCGAGGAAAAGGACGCCCTGACCGAGGCGCAGGCGAAGGCGATCCTCTACGGGCGCTCCGGCGCTCCCCCGATCGTTGGCAAAACCGACGAAACCGGCGAATTCATGATCCCAAGCGACGAGCAGCTCGATCCTTCGCAGCTTGCGCTGGTCATCGCCGAGCGGTTGCGTCGCCTCGGAAGCGAGCCGGCGATGATCGCGGAGCGCGTCGCGGCGCTTCGCGAGGCGATGACGAAGGTTGCAAGCCAGAAACCCGGGGACGCCGTGCGTGCACCCTATTTCTGCTCGGGCTGTCCGCATAACACGGGAACACGCTTCCCCGACGGCAGCCTTGCCGGCGGCGGCATCGGTTGTCACGCCATGGCGATGTATTCGGGCCCCGAAATGCTCCCCAACACGCAGATGGGCGGCGAGGGCGCGCATTGGTACAGCCTCGCCTACTTTACCGAGACGCCGCATATCTTCCAGAATATCGGCGATGGTACCTATTATCATTCGGGACTGCTGGCGATCCGCGGTGCGGTCGCGGCGAAGGTCAGTATGACCTACAAGATCCTGTTCAACGATGCTGTGGCGATGACGGGCGGGCAGCCGGTCGACGGCCCGCTCACCCCCGGCGACGTCACGCGCCAAGTGCTTGCCGAGGGCGTCGAGCGCTGCATCGTCGTCACCGACCGGCCCGATCTTTACGATGCGAACAGCGGCCTCGGCGAAGGCGTGACCGTCCACCACCGCGATGAACTCGACGCATTGCAACGTGAACTGCGCGAGGTGAAGGGCGTCACGGTCATCGTATATGAGCAGACCTGCGCCGCCGAAAAGCGCCGGCGCCGCAAGCGCGGCAAATTCCCCGACCCTGCGAAGCGCATGTTCATCAACAGTGCCGTCTGCGAGGGCTGCGGCGATTGTTCGGTCCAGTCGAACTGCGTCAGCGTCTGGCCGAAGGAAACCGAGCTCGGCCGCAAGCGCCAGATCGACCAGTCGAACTGCAACAAGGATTATAGCTGCGTCAAAGGCTTTTGCCCGAGCTTTATCACCGTGCTCGATGCCGAGCCGCGTAAGCCCAAAGTCTCGGCGCTCGCGGGTGAAGCGCAGACCGACTTGTCCGAGCCGGCGCTTGCCGGGCTTTCGAGCGGAGCATTCAATATCATGGTCTCCGGCATCGGCGGGACAGGCGTCGTGACGATCGGCGCGCTGCTCGGCATGGCGGCGCATATCGAGGGTCTTGCCTGCTCGGTCTTCGACATGACGGGGCTCAGCCAGAAGAATGGCGCGGTCTATAGTCATGTCCGCATCGCGACTGTGGCGAGCGACCTTGCGGCGCAAAAGCTTGGCACCGGCGAAGCCGACCTCGCGCTTGCCTTCGATGCCGTCGCGGCGCTCGCCAAGGAACCCGTCGTCACTTTGTCGGACGCGCGAACGACGACCGTCGTCAATGCGCGCATCACCCCGACCCCGGCGTTTCAGCGCAATCCCGACCTGGTGCTCGACCAAAGCCTGATCGTCGGAAGGCTTCAGAAGCTGTCGCGGGAACTGCACGGCGTCGACGCAACGGGGCTCGGGCTCGCGCTCTTCGGCGACACGATCGCCGCCAATCTCTTCATGCTGGGCTACGCATCGCAGCTCGGATTGCTTCCCGTGTCGCCGGCGTCGATCGCGCGCGCGGTCGAGATCAACGGCGTGGCGATCGCGTTCAACCAGTCGGCATTCGCGCTTGGGCGCCTTCTGGTTGTTGACCCCGACAGGGTTAATGCCGCCGTGGCCGCCACGCGGACCGCGCCGGAATTCCAGCCACTCACTGAACTCGGCGATATTGTTGCGCATCGCACGGCGTTGCTCACATCCTATCAGGATGCACACTATGCCGCGCGTTATCGCGCGCTAGTCGACGAGGTTGCAGCCGCCGAAACGCGGGTGCTTCCCGGGAGTAGGGCGCTTGCCGTCATGGTCGCGCGCAACTTCGCCAAGCTCATGGCCTATAAGGACGAATATGAGGTCGCGCGCCTGCATGCCGATCCGGCCTTTCGGCGCGAGCTCGCCGCGACGTTCGAGGACGGGGCAAAGCTGCGCTACAATCTTGCGCCGCCGCTGTTCTCGAAGCGCGATCCCGAAACCGGGCATCTGCTGAAGCGTGAATTCGGTCCATGGGTCGGCAAGCTGTTTCCGCTGCTCGCCCGCGGCAAGAGGTTGCGCGGCACCGCCTTCGATCCTTTCGGGCATACCGCCGAGCGCAAAATGGAGCGCGCCCTGATCGATGAATATGAGGTGCGACTGCGCGGGATGACGGCGGCGCTTACCGCGGCCAATCACAAATTTGCGGTCGAGGCGGCGAGCTTGCCTGCGCAGATCCGCGGCTATGGCCATGTAAAGGATGCCTCGGTCGAGCTCGTGCGGGCGCTCGAAGCGAGCGTGGTCGAGCGTTTTCGAAATGCGGCGCCGGCTGTCGAAACGAACATCGGTGACAATCGGGTAGCCCTGACCGCCTGAGAAATGAGGAGAGTGACATGCCCCGGATGCTGATTGGCGGAGAACTTGTGGAAGGCCGCAGGATGCTCGACGTCGTCGATCCATGCACCGGTGCCGCCTTCACCCAGGTTCCCGACGCGGATGCGGCCGACGTCGAACGCGCGGTCGCGGCTGCCAAGGCGGCCTTTCCCGCCTGGCGCGATCTGGCACCCGGCGCGCGCGGGGACATTCTGCGCGCAATGGCCGCAAAGGTTGCGGAAAATGCCGAAGAGCTTTGCGCATTGCTCGTTCGGGAAACCGGACGCCCGATGGGGCTGGCGCAGTTCGAAATCCTCCATCTCGCGACGGGTTATCTCACCTATTATGCCGGGCTCGACGTCCAGCCCGAGCTGATCGTCGAGGATGACACGCGCCGCGTCGAATTGCATCGAAAGCCGCTTGGGGTGGTGGGGGCAATCGTGCCTTGGAACGCACCCGTCTTCATCGCCGCCAACAAGATCGCGCCCGCGCTCACGGCGGGCAATACGATCGTCGTGAAGACGGCGCCGACGACGCCGCTCACGACGCTTCGCCTCGGCGAACTCTGGGCCGAGGTTGTGCCGCCGGGCGTCGTCAACATCCTGTCGGGCGGCAACGATGCAGGCGCCTTGCTCGTCGCGCACGAGGATGTCGCCAAGATCACTTTCACCGGATCGACCGAGACGGGGCGCAAGATCATGGCGTCGGCGGCGACGACGTTGAAGCGCGTGACGCTCGAACTCGGCGGGAATGACGCCGCGATCGTGCTGCCCGATGCCGATGTCGCGGTGATTGCACCCGCGATCTTCGCTTTCGCCTTCTTCAATTCGGGTCAGGTCTGCGCCGTGATCAAGCGGCTCTATGTCCACGACAGCCTCTACGACGCGATGTGCGAGGCGATCGCTGGTCTGGCGTCCTCAGCCAGACTGGCACCGGGAAGCGATGCAGCCGCCGAGTTCGGGCCGGTGCAGAACAAGGCGCAATATGAGAAGGTGCTGCATTATCTTGCGGAGGCGGAGAAGGCGGGCAAGGTCGTCGCGGGCGGCAAAGTCGCCGGCGGATCCGGTTATTTTGTGCCGCTGACCGTAGTTCGCGATGTGGCCGACGGATCGGCGATCGTGGACGAGGAGCCGTTCGGGCCGATCCTGCCGATCATCCGCTACAGCGACATCGACGATGTCGTGGCGCGCGCCAACGCGTCGCCCTTCGCGCTCGGCGGATCGGTATGGGGCAGCGATGTCGAGGCGGCGGCGAAGGTCGCGACCCGGCTCGAGAGCGGGAGCGTCTGGGTCAACCAGCATTGCGCGCTCGATCCGCAAGTGCCTTTTCCCGCCAACAAACAGTCGGGCTTCGGCGTAGAGGGAGGGGTCGAAGGGCTCTATCCCTATCTGGCGCTGCAGACGATCAATGTCGCGAAGCCGGCGCCCGCGGCATGACCAGCCTTTTCAACCTCGCTGGCAAGACGGCCGTCGTCACCGGCGGCGCCAAGGGTGTCGGGGCGATGATCAGCCGGTCGCTCGTCGCGGCTGGCGCCCGGGTGTTGATCATTGCTCGTCCGGGCGCGGAAAACCGGGCATTTGCCGAAACACTGAACCGCGAGGGGAACTGTCAGTTGCTCGGGCATGACCTCGCGACCAGCGACGGCGTCGCGGCGGCGGCGGCGGACGTGGGCAGCGCGGCCTCCGAAGTGCATATTCTGGTCAACAACGCCGGAACATTCACGGCTGCGGCCATTGATGAAATCACGCCCGAGCAATGGGACCGGGAACTTGCCGTCAACCTGCGCACGCCCTTCTTCCTCATCCAGGGTCTTCTTCCCCAGCTTACGGCGGCTTCGCGCGAAGGCGATCCGGCCCGTGTGATCAACATCGGTTCGATCGCGGCGCTCTGGGCGAAGAGCAGCAGCGCCTACGCCTACAGCGCGGCGAAAGGCGGGCTTCATCAGCTCACACGTGCGCTGGCATCGGACCTGACCCGCAAGGGCATCAACGTGAACGTAGTCGCGCCGGGCTTTTTCCCGAGCGACATGACCGACGGCTTCTTCACCGCCGTTCCCGGGCTCAGGGAGCAGATGATCCAGGGTATTCCGGCCGGGCGCCTCGGGGGCGAGGCCGATATCGGCGGAACCGTCGTGTACCTCGCGTCAGCCGCCGGATCATACGTCTCGGGGGCGATCATTCCGGTCGAGGGGGCCTTATGGTCGGCGTGAGCACCGTCGCGCTGATCGAGCGGCGCTCGGATATCAGCCGCTCGCTGTTCACACGTTACTGGCGCGACGTGCATGGGGTCATGGCGGCGAGAATTCCCGGGTTCGACAGCTATACGCAGCATCATGTGACACCGCTCGATGCGGCCTCGGAACCGTTCGAGGGGATAGCGATCGTGACGTATCGCTCCGAGGACGACCGCGCCGGCCTCATCCACAGCGAAGTGACCCCGCATATCCACCGCGACGAGCAGAACGTCTTCCGCCGCGCGTTCCTCTACAATCTGGGCGAGGGTGCCGCGCGCCACGTAGCCGGCAGCACAGATGCCGAAGGGCAGGTGATGTTTGTCGTCGCCGAAATCGGCCACAACATCGATGCCGATCTTGCGGCCCTTGGCGATGCGCCGCTCTACCTTGCGGTCTACGATCTCACGGGTGGAGACCCGGCGGGATGGAACCAGACTGATGCGAGCGGGCGGGTATTCGCCACGCTGCTGCACGGCATATGGCCGGACCGGGGCGGCGCGATTGCTGCGGCCAGGATGTGTAAGGGAGCCGCCTACCTGCTCGATGAGCGACATGTGATGGTCGAAGGCGGCAAGGCGACACCCGTTGGGCTTCGCGGTCTCGACGCAGTGAATACGATCGAGGAGGCGGGCGCCGATAATCAGCTCAGCGACGCGGTGGTCCGGGCCGTGTATGGACTATCGACCGCCCCATGACCCTGCCGGGCGAGTTCGGCGGCAAGAGTTTCCTGCTCGCCAGCGCCGCGATCGGCTTGTCCGCCGGCATGACGGCGACGCTCTTCTACAGTCTTGGCAGCTTCATCCCTTCGCTCGAGTCCGAGTTCGGCTGGAGCCGCGGCGATATATCGCTGGCAGTCACGCTGATGACGCTCGCCGTATTCGTGTCAGGATCAGCTGCCGGGCGTCTCTGCGACCGGTACGGCGCCGCCAATGTCGGGGCAGCGAGCCTTGTGGCCTATGCGCTGGGCGTGGTCCTGCTCGTCGCCACGGCGGGGAGCATCCGGCTCTTCTGGGCGCTGTACGCGGTCATCGCGCTTTTCGGTGTCGGATCGACGCCGATCGTCCTTGTTCGGCCGATCGCCGTGGCATTCGAGAAGCAACGCGGACTGGCGCTCGGTATCGCGCTGACCGGCGCCGGCCTCGCAGGCTTCTGGGTTCCCCAACTGGTCGCCGCGGTGACCGAGGCAGCCGGCTGGCGCGCCGCCTATCTTGCCCTTGCGGCGATCGCCATCGTCGCGGCGCCGATCGTCTGGTTCGGGTTCCGCAGCGTGGCGCAGGGCCGAAGGTCGGGGGTGTCAGAGGCTGCGGTCAGCGGCATGACCGCCGCGGAGGCGCGGAGGACTGGCAGATTCTGGCTGCTCAGCGTGATATCCTTTGCGATGGCCGCCGGCCTCGGCGGGGTGGTCGTCCATCTCGTGCCCCTGTTCCGCGACCTTGGCGCGGACCCGCTAGCGGCGGCCGGTGCGGCCTCGCTGGTCGGTCTGTCGAGCGTCGCCGGGCGGCTGGGCATTGGCGTGCTGCTCGACCGTTTCCCGGCGGCCATCGTCTCGCTAGCGGTCTTGGCCCTCGCTGCCTTCGGTATCGCCCTCCTGCTTCTCGATGGTCTTGCGATGGGCGCAATCGCGGCCATCTTGCTCGGCATGGCGGCAGGCGCCGAGATCGATCTCCTTGCTTATCTGACCGCGCTGCACTTCGGGCAGCGGCAATATGGCGCGATCTACGGCTGGCAATATAGTGTCTTTGCGCTCGGCTACGGACTCAGCCCCTTTGCGCTCGGCAAGATGCGCGACGCGACCGGCGACTATAGTGCGGCGCTTACGGCAAGCGCGCTGCTGGTCGGTCTTGCCGCGCTGCTCATGCTGGGCTTGCGGCAGGAGCGGCAAGCGGCAGAAGATTGCCGCGAGCATCTGCCCGTGTCATCACCTCCGGCATGATGCGGAAAAATATCGGCCAGCAATGTCTGGACCCAAGAGCAATGCGATGATCACACTTGGCTCCTGGCTGGCTGGCGCTCGCCATCCTGTGCGAGGTTCTCGCAACCTCGTTCCTGAAGATGGCTGACGGTTTCACGCATCCGCTACCATCGGCGGTCGTCATCATTGGCTATGCTCTCGCATTCTATTGCCTCTCGATGGCGCTGCGCACCATTCCGGTCGGCGTCGCCTATGCCATATGGTGCGGTGTCGGCATCGTCCTGGTCACGGCCATTGCCTGGATCGTCTACGACCAGAAACTCGATGGATGGGCGCTCACCGCGATCGGCCTCATCCTGGTGGGCACGCTGATGCTCAACATGCGGCCTTCGGCGAGCGGCTAGCTTCGGCTCTCGGCTTGAACGCGGTCGGCATGGGAGTGCCCGCGATCGCCGCCCTCATATTGGCGACCCCCATGGCGAAGAGTGCGCCGAGATTTTCCTGCGTGTGTGAGATCTCGTGGTTGGTCAGGAGCTGGTCGGGAAGATCGCGAAGCGGGCTGTCCAGCGGCAAGGGCTCGGTCACGAAGACGTCGAGGGCGATGGTGCCAAGATGTGCCGCCACTTCGGGATCGGCCAGCGCGTCCTCGTCTACGATCGCGCCGCGCGACAGATTGATGAGAATGGCGCCCGGCTTCATCGCAAGTAGCTTGGCACGCGAGAGCAGATTGTCGGTCTCGGGCGTGAGCGGCAGCAGCGGCAGGACGATATCGCTCTCGGCGATCAGCGTATTGAGATCGCACTGGCGGAACGCGGGGGATAGTGGAACCTGCGAGCGGTTGCTGAGCAGGACGCGCGTTTCCCAGCCTTGCAGGCGGGCGATCAGCGCCTTGGCGATATTGCCATAGCCGATGATCCCGACGGTCTTACCCTTCAGCATCCGCGCACGCGGAGGCCCTGTGCGAGCCTCCCCGAGGCGAAGCCGCTCCTCGGCATCGCGAAGTCGGTAGAGCGACGTCAGTATGAAAAGCATCGCCGCCTCGGCGACAGACTCGAAATTTTCCGCGACGCGGCCATTGGCGAACGCGATCTTCCGCTCGTGCGCCGCATCCACATCGATGCCCTCGTAGCCGAGCGACGGCGTGATGATGGCCTTGAGGTCCGGGGCTGCGTCCATGTCTGCGCCGCTACACGGCACCCCGAACGAGACGAATATCTGCGTATCGCGCCACCCTGGCGCATCGGCTGGCGCCGTCAGGCCAAACTGTAGGTCTATCCGGGCCTTGTCGGAGGCGATTGCCGACGCGAGTTTCTCGAGGAAAGTCTGCGCACCGGCCGGGCCGGCGATGAGGATATTAGGGCTGTCCATCGAACGATCGTTTCCCTGCCGGTTCATCCGTAAGGTAAGCAAGCCGAAGCGGGGAGCGAAAGGCAAGGGGAGGCGCCGATTTTGGCACGATGGGGCGCGCTGTGTCTCCTTTGGAGCGCGAAAGGCGAACGTCAGCTTTGCCTTGGACATTCCGAAAAGTGGTCAGGCTGTTACCGGCCATCTCGACCTGATCCGTATCAAGGTAAGGCGTTCGCTATAAGGAGGCGCGCAGAGGTGCGTGCCGTGGTGCCGTTCTGAACGGGAGATCAGGCTGCGGATGCGAGTGGTTCTTTGACCGTCATCCAAGGCGCCAGTCGCTGCGGTCGCAGGTCATGCGGGGCGACGCGCTCGGCGACCACGGCGAAGCGGTTGCCATCTACGAGAACCTCCGGAACGAGGGGCCGGCAATTATAGGTCGACGCCATCGAGGCGCCATAGGCGCCGGCAGTATGGAACAGTGCGAGGTCGCCTTCGTCGACCATGTCGATCATGCGCTCCGTCGCGAAAGTATCGCCGCTCTCGCAGATAGGGCCGACGATACTCGCCGTAAAACGCTTTCCCGACGGGCGCACCGCCCCGAACTCGTGCCACGCATCGTAAAGCGCGGGACGGGCGAGATCGTTCATCGCAGCGTCGACTACGACGAACGGATGGCGGGCACCCGGCTTGACCCAAAGGACCCGCGTCAAGAGAACACCGGCCTGGGCGGTGATGAAGCGTCCGGGCTCGAACAACAATGTCACATCCCAATCGCGGGTGACATTGGCTACCATCGCGCCATAGGCTTCGACATCGGCATCGGCCTGTCCCGGCTTGTAAGCGACACCGAGCCCTCCGCCGAGATCAACATGATAAACGCGGTGCCCCGTCTGTCTCAGCACGCGGATCAAATCGCCGATCTTGCGATAGGCGGTCTCTAGCGGTCCGATATCGGTGATCTGGCTGCCGATATGGACAGCAAGGCCGTGGAGATCGAGACCGGGAAGGGCGGCGAGCCGGTCGTACATCCGGGCTGCTTCGTCCAACGGAATGCCGAACTTGCTGTTGCTGCGCCCCGTCGTGATCTTGGCATGCGTGCTGGCATCGACGTCGGGATTGATCCGGAGCAGTGCGGGAGCGCGCCGCCCGTGCTGGGCAGCGAGCGCCGACAGCAGTTGCCCCTCGCGTTCGAGTTCGAGGTTGAAACGGCCGATTCCGGCGTCCAGCGCCGCGATGAGTTCTGGAGCGGTCTTGCCGACGCCCGAATAGACGATGTGGTTGGCGGTAATACCGGCGCGAAGCGCAGAGGAGAGCTCGCCCCCTGATACGATATCCGCGCCGTAGTTCTGGTCTGCGAGAACGCGCAGCACGGCGAGCGACGGGTTGGCCTTGACTGCGAACATCAGCTGCTTGCGCGGTATCTTGCCGAGCGCGGCGCGAAAACGCTGCGCCGAACAGCGCAAGGCGTCGGCCGAATAGACATAGGCCGGCGTGCCCACCGCGGTAGCGATCGAATCGAGCGAAACCGATTCGGCGTGCATTTCGCCGCCGCGCAAATGAAAAGAGGACATGAAGTCGATCCTTGAAAAGCGTTACAGTTAGAGTTCGTCCTGTCGGGCGCGGCGCGAGGCGCGGATCGCGCCCGGCAGTTCGCGGTGGCGGCTCCGCTCGACGCGCAGCGTGAGCACGGCCTTCTTTCCGGCGAGGATGAGAAGGAGGCCGGCGGCTGCGGCGAGGAGACCCACGATGCCGACAAGATCGGCGGCGCCGCCGGCTCCGGTTGCAGCACGGGTCAAGCCATAACCCATGCCGACGAAGACGGCCCCGGCAGCGCGCCACAAGAGGTCGCGCTGGGTCATGCGTCCTCGCCTCCGTTTTTTGCGGTGCGGTCCCACAAGACTGTGTTCGCGGCAATTCGTGCCAGTGCAGCAAGCTCGCGTGCTTCGGCATCGGTTGCCGAGCAAAGCAGGAGGTCGGCCGGATATTCGGCTTCTTCGCGCATCACGCGATCCTTCTCGGCCTGTTCGAAGACGAGGCCGATCGCGGGATCGGTCTGCCGGGCCGCCGCGCGGCGGGCGCTGGCGACCAGGCTCGGATCGGCGTCGATGCCGCGGCCTTCGATCGCCAGGAACCCCATTTCGCGTGCGCGTCGGACGGCGTGCAACAGCAACTCGCCGGCGCCGCAATCGGCGTCGACGATGCGGATGCTGCGGCGCCCGCGCTTGTGCAGGCCCTTGAGCTTGCGAAGCATCGCGGGCCAACGGCGGTCCTTCTCGGCCCGGTTTTGCGCGCTTGGCGCTGGCGTCCCCCATCCGCTCGCAGGTGCCATCCAGATGATGCCGACGGGGGCTCTAAAAGAATAATGCATGACGAGCCTCCTCAAGCCGCGCGGTCGATCGCAGATTCGTCGGGCCGTAGCGGCTCGAACGACACGGCGGGTATCAGCGGATGCAGCGCGGCGACGATCCGCGCGCCCGGAAGCCCGCGGCATTCGGCGCGGGCAAAAGCCCAGGCGGCGGTGCGCGAAATAAACCGGCCTTCAAGCTGTCCCTTACGGCCCTGAACGAGCCAGTGGCCGGCTGCATCGCGGCCGACGAATACTATCGACCCGGTTGGGTCGGGCTCCGCGGAAATCGCAGAAATCATGGTGAGATGCTCCTTGGCTACTCAAATCGGCGCCCCGAAGATCGGGGCTCGATTTCTGCAATCTATTGAGTGGCGCATAGGGAATCGAGATCGAGGAATGGCTTTGTCCATTGTATTTTCATTTGTTTCGACACCAAACAGCTCGCGCCGACGTTAGCCTTCCCCGGCCCTGGGCAAGCGTGGCCCGGGAGGTGACGCGGTCGTCGACGAGGTCAACGGCGCGTGGTGCTGATATCGGATATGCCCGTTTTAGCCGCCGGGGTGTTCGCGTGCGGGGGCATCGATCGCCGCCCAGAAACGGTCGAGCGACAACGTTCCCTTGATGCGTCTTCGTTCGTTGGACGGCGGATTTCCGGTGGTGGTGATCGGTTGCGACGGCCGGGCGCTGCTGCGCCGAATCTTGCGCGGTTCGAACATGGCTTTTCCTGGATTGACGACCCTCCGGCCGAGAGGGGAGGCCGGAGAGTCGAGGTCCGGCTATGCGCGGGCGGCGCATATTTTCTCCAGATCGGTCCAGCGTTGATGGCGTTGAAATTCTCCTATGCCGTGGGAGGTTAACGGCATCGATTGCGCGCCAAATCGTGGCTTGGCCGCGCCGCGCCGTGAAATTCGGCGGAATCATATGAGAATACTATGCGGCACAGGATTTCATTGTCTCGCATTCAAACGCGGGCCTCATCTATTTGGGAGTCCGCAGACGACTCGTGCCACGTCCCGTGGCCAGCGCCTTGCTGGAGCAAAACCATGCAGGATCTAATCTGGGTCGGCATCATCCTCGCCTTGCTCGCCGCGAGCCTCGGCTACGCGCGCCTGTGCGACGACGCATAAGGAATGATGTCCATGACACTCGACCTCTGGCTCGCGGGCCTCACCGCGCTCGGCCTTCTCGTCTATCTCGTCGCCGTGCTCGCACGGCCCGAACGTTTTTAAGGGAGGCCCGCCATGACCTTTCAGGGATGGTTTCTCATCATTGCGTTCGTCGCGATCCTGCTTTTGCTGTGCAAGCCGATGGGGCAATGGCTCTTCGCGCTCTACGAAGGGCAGCGGACGCCGCTGCACCGCATATTCGGGCCGGTCGAGACGGGCTTCTACCGCCTGTCGGGGGTCGACCCCAAGGAAGAGCAGGGGTGGCGCCGCTACGCGGTCCATATGCTCATCTTCAATGCGGTGCTTGCGCTCTTCACCTATGCGATCCTGCGCTTGCAGGGCATGTTGCCGCTCAATCCGCTCGGATATGACGGCACCAGCGCGGATCTGGCGTTCAACACCACGATCAGCTTCACCGCCAACACCAACTGGCAAAGCTACGGCGGCGAGTCGACGATGTCGAACCTGTCGCAGATGCTCGGCCTCACCATCCACAACTTCCTGTCGGCCGCAACCGGTATCGCACTCGCTTTCGCGCTGTTCCGCGGCTTCGCCCGGCGCAGCGCGACGACGATCGGCAATTTCTGGGCCGATATGACGCGCGTGACGCTCTATCTGCTGCTCCCGCTCTGCATCGCCATCGCAATCTTCTATATCGCGAGCGGCGTGCCGCAGACTTTGGCGGGGTCGGTTGACGTGACGACGCTCGAGGGCGCGAAACAGACGCTCGCGCTCGGTCCGGTCGCGAGCCAGGAAGCGATCAAGCTGCTCGGCACCAATGGCGGAGGTTTCTTCAACGTCAATTCGGCGCACCCGTTCGAAAATCCGACCGCGCTCACCAATCTCGTCCAGATGCTCTCGATCTTCTCGGTCGGCGTCGGGCTGACCTGGTGCTTCGGCAAGGCGGTCGGCAACACCCGCCAGGGCTGGGCGATCCTCGCCGCGATGATGACCTTGTTCCTTGCCGGCACCGCGATCGTCTATTGGCAGGAAGCCGCGGGCAACCCGATCCTCCATAATCTTGGCGCTATGGGCGGCAATATGGAGGGCAAGGAAGTGCGCTTTGGTATCGCCGCCTCGTCGCTCTTCTCGGTCGTCACCACCGCGGCGTCATGCGGCGCCGTGAACGCGATGCACGACAGCTTTACCGCGCTTGGCGGCCTGATCCCGCTGTTCAACATGCAGCTCGGCGAAGTCGTCATCGGCGGCGTCGGCGCAGGCATCTATGGCTTCCTGCTGTTCGCGATCCTCGCGGTGTTTGTCGCCGGGCTGATGGTCGGGCGTACCCCCGAATATGTCGGCAAGAAGATCGAGGCGCGCGAGGTCAAGCTCGCGGTGCTCGCGATCGCGGTCCTGCCGCTGATCATTCTGGGGTTCACCGCGATCGCATCGGTCACAGAGGCCGGGCTGGCCGGGCCACTCAACAAGGGGCCGCACGGCTTTTCGGAAATCCTCTACGCCTTCACCAGCGCGGTCGCGAACAACGGATCGGCCTTTGCTGGCCTCACCGCCAACACGCCCTTCTACAATGGCATGCTGGGGGTCGCGATGTGGCTCGGCCGTTTCTTCATCATCATTCCGATGCTGGCGATCGCGGGCGGCCTGGCGGCGAAGAAATATACGCCGGCCACGGCGGGCAGCTTCCCGACGACGGGGCTGCTCTGGACGGGTCTCTTGATCGGCATCGTGCTGATCGTCGGCGGCCTGACCTTCCTGCCCAGCCTCGCGCTCGGTCCCATCGCCGATCATCTCGCGATGATCAACGGCCAGCTCTTTTAAGGAACCTAAGCACATGGCGCGGTCCGCACAAAAATCATTGTTCACGGCTGATCTGATCGTTCCGGCGATCGGCGACGCCTTTCGCAAACTCAACCCCAAGGAGCTTATTCGCAACCCGGTGATGTTCGCCACCGCCGTCGTCGCGACATTGCTTACGGTGCTGCTTGTCGTCGGCCAGGACAGCCTTGCCACCGGCTTCAAGCTGCAACTCGTCATCTGGCTCTGGCTGACGGTGCTCTTCGGCACCTTTGCCGAAGCGCTCGCCGAAGGGCGGGGCAAAGCGCAGGCCGCCTCGCTGCGCGCCACCAAGGCCGAATTGACCGCCAAGAAACTTGAGGGCGAGGGAAAGGCATATGACAGCGTGCCTGCCAGCGCGCTCCGCGTCGGTGACGTGGTGCTTGTCGAGACGGGCGACCTGATCCCGTCGGACGGCGAGGTCGTCGCGGGTGTGGCGTCGGTCAACGAAGCGGCGATCACGGGCGAAAGTGCGCCAGTGATCCGCGAGGCGGGCGGCGACCGCTCGGCGGTGACTGCGGGCACGCGCGTCATCTCGGACGAGATTCGCGTCCAGGTGACGGTCAATCCGGGGCAAGGCTTCCTCGACCGGATGATCGCGCTCGTCGAGGGCGCCGAACGGCAGAAGACGCCGAACGAGATCGCGCTGACGCTGTTGCTCGTCGGCCTGACCATCATCTTCCTGATCGCGGTCGGCACCATCCCGGGCTTTGCCTCCTATGCGGGCGGTTCGATTCCGGTCGCGATCCTTGCGGCGCTGCTGATCACGCTCATTCCGACGACGATTGCGGCCTTGCTCTCGGCGATCGGCATCGCGGGCATGGACCGGCTTGTTCGCTTCAACGTGCTCGCCAAGTCGGGCCGCGCGGTCGAGGCGGCGGGCGACGTCGACGTCCTGCTACTCGACAAGACCGGGACGATTACCGTCGGCGACCGGCAAGCGACCGAATTCCGCCCGGTCGGCGGCCAGTCGATGTCTGTCCTGTCGGAAGCGGCGCTGCTTGCGAGCCTTGCCGACGAAACCCCCGAAGGCCGCTCGATCGTCGCGCTCGCGCGCGAGAAATTCGCCCAGACGGCGACGGACTTGCCTGCGGGGGCCGAGATCATTCCCTTCACGGCACAGACGCGTATCTCGGGGGTCAATATCGCGGGTAGCGTGATTCAGAAGGGTGCCGTGGATTCGGTCCTCAAGGCCAATCCCGAAGCCGAGACCACCGCCGCTGCGACTGAACTCCGCCGCATCACCGACGAGATCGCGCGCGCGGGCGGTACGCCGCTCGCAGTTGCGAAGGACGGCCAGTTGCTCGGCGCAATCTTCCTCAAGGACATCGTCAAGGCGGGCATCCGCGAACGCTTCGGCGAACTGCGCGCGATGGGTATCCGCACGGTGATGATCACCGGCGACAACCCGCTGACCGCCGCGGCGATCGCCGCAGAGGCCGGGGTCGACGATTTCCTCGCGCAGGCGACGCCCGAGGACAAGCTCGAGTTGATCCGCAAGGAACAGCAAGGCGGGCGGCTCGTCGCAATGTGCGGCGACGGCACCAACGACGCCCCCGCGCTCGCGCAGGCCGACGTTGGCGTTGCGATGAACACCGGCACGCAGGCGGCGCGCGAGGCGGGCAATATGGTCGACCTCGACAGCGATCCGACCAAGCTTATCGAGGTCGTCGGGCTCGGCAAGCAATTGCTGATGACGCGCGGGGCGCTGACGACCTTCTCGGTCGCCAACGACGTCGCCAAATATTTCGCGATCATCCCCGCAATGTTCATCGTGCTGTACCCCGGATTGGGCGTGCTCAATGTCATGGGGCTCACCAGCCCCGAGAGCGCGATCCTGTCGGCGATCATCTTCAACGCGCTGATCATCCCGCTGCTCGTGCCGCTCGCATTGAAGGGCGTGACCTATCGCCCGATGGGCGCGGGGCCGCTGCTCGCACGCAATCTTGCCGTCTATGGCCTTGGCGGCCTTGTGGCACCTTTTGTCGGCATCAAGCTGATCGACCTCGCGGTCGGCGGCCTGGGTCTCGTCTGAGGATATGACAATGAACAAGGATTTCATCACCTCGCTGCGTCCGGCGCTCGTCATGACGCTGCTCTTCGCGCTGCTCCTCGGGCTCGCTTACCCGCTGGCACTGACCGGGATCGGGCAGGCGCTCTTCCCGAGTCAGGCGAACGGCAGCCTCGTCGAGGAGAATGGCCGGGTCATCGGTTCGAACGTGGTCGGCCAAGCCTTCGCGTCGGAGCGCTATTTCAACACGCGCCCATCGGCGGCGGGCAAGGGCTATGACGGGCTCGCCTCGTCGGGCTCGAACCTCGGGCCGACGTCGCAGGCACTCGTCGACCGGGTGAAGGGCGATGTCGGGAAATTGAAGACCGCCGAACCCGGCAAGACCGTCCCGTCCGATCTGGTGACGGCTTCGGGCTCGGGGCTGGACCCCGACATCACGCCCGAGGCCGCCTTCTATCAGGTCGACCGCGTCGCAAAGGCCCGCGGGCTCGATGCGGCGGTGGTTCGCGGGCTCGTCGGCCAGAGCATAGACAAGCCGCTCCTCGGCTTTCTCGGCGAGCCGCGCGTCAATGTGTTCAAGCTCAATCGACGGCTCGATGCTTTTGGGGCTAAACCCGCCGCGTGACAGGCAATGATCGACCATCTCCGGAGGCCTTCCTGCGCCAGGCGGCGCAGGAAGGCCGTGGCCGTCTGAAGGTGTTCCTCGGCGCCGCGCCCGGCGTCGGCAAGACGTGGGAGATGCTCACCGACGGGCGGCAACGTCGCGAGGCCGGCGTTGATGTCGTGGTGGGCGTGGTCGAAACGCACGGCCGGCGCGAGACCGAGGCGCTGGTCCACGGGCACGAGATCATCCCGCGCCGCGATGTCGATCATCAGGGCCATAGCCTTGGCGAAATGGACATCGACGCGATTCTCGCGCGCCATCCCAAGCTCGTGCTCGTCGATGAGTTAGCGCACACCAATGCGCCGGGCAGCCGCCATCCCAAGCGCTATCAGGATGTCGAAGAACTTTTGGGTGCGGGCATCGACGTCTATTCGACGATCAATATCCAGCATGTCGAAAGCCTCAACGATGTGGTGGCCTCCTTCACCCGCGTCCGCGTCCGCGAAACGGTGCCCGACTCGATCCTCGAAAATGCCGAGATCGAGGTGGTCGACATCCCGCCCGACGAGCTGATCGAGCGGCTGCGCGACGGCAAGGTCTATATCCCGCAGGAAGCGAGCCGTGCGCTCACCCATTTCTTTTCGAAGTCCAACCTGACTGCGCTGCGTGAACTCGCACTCCGCCGCGCCGCACAGGCGGTCGATGCCCAGATGCTCGACCATGTGCGCAGCCATGCACTCGCAGGCAGCTTTGCGGTAGGCGAGCGGATCGTCGTCGCGGTCAGCGAACTGCCCGTCGCTGCCGAGCTTGTCCGTGCGGGCAAGCGCCTCGCCGATGCGCTCAAGGCGCCTTGGAGCGCGGTCTATATCGAAACACGGCGGAGCCAGGCGATGTCGGATGACGACCGCCGGCAACTTGCCGACACGCTCGCGCTCGCCTCGCGGCTCGGCGCCTCGACCGCGACCGTCCCCGCGGCGAGCGTCGTCGAAGGCCTGCGTGCTTTTGCCGGAGACGCGCGCGCGACCCAGATCGTCATCGGCAAGTCGGCGCGTCCCTGGTGGTTCGAGATGCGCCATGGCTCGATCGTCGATCAGCTCGTGCGGACGATCGACGATGTCGCGGTGCATGTGCTGCCAGGCGAGCCCGATGCGAAGGCGGCCCCGCGCAGCGCGGTCGTCGCCCCCGGTCGCTGGGGGAAGCCGTCGGATTATCTGCTGGCGCTCGCGATGGTCGCCCTGATGACGGCGCTCGGCCGCCTGCTGCTCGAAGTCATCGACCTCGGCAACATCTCGCTGCTCTACCTCGTCCCCGTGATGTTTGCCGCGGCGACGTTCGGGGTGCGCGCGGGCCTGTTCGCGGGTCTTGCATCGAGCCTTGCCTATAATTTCTTCTTCCTGCCGCCGACGGGCACGCTCACCGTCAACAATCCGGAAAATGTTGTCAGCATCCTCGTGCTGCTCGGCGTTGCGGTGGTCACCAGCCAGTTCGCGGCGCGGGTGCGCGCGCAGGCCGACCTTGCACAGTCGAACGCGCGGCAGAATGCAGCGCTCGCCAGCTTTTCGCGCCAACTCACCGCCGCGCCCGATCAGGACACACTGATGCAGGCGATCTGTGCCGAGGTCGGCCGCCTTCTCGATGTCCGCACCGTGCTCCTCTTGCCCTCGGCTGACGGTCCGATGCTGCGCGCTGCGGTGCCGCCCGAGGACCGGCTCGAACAGATAGAACGGGCGGCGGCGCAATGGGCGATAGACAATGAGCAGCCGGCGGGGCGCGGGTCGTCGACGCTCACCGCGTCGGACTGGCTCTTCCATCCGCTGCGGACGACGCGCGGCGTGCTTGGTGTGCTCGGCCTCACCCGCGACGACGCGCGCGAGCCTGTCCGTTCCGATCAGGTGCCGTTGCTCATGAGCCTGCTAGATCAGGCGTCGATCGCGCTCGACCGGATGGAACTGGAAGAGGAATCGCTTCGCACGCGGCAGGTTGGCGAACGCGACCGGTTGCGCTCGGCGCTGCTGTCGTCGGTCAGCCACGATCTGCGCACGCCGCTCACCACGATTCTTTCCGCAGCACAGGAAATGCGGCGCCATCCGTCGGAAAGCCTTGCCGAGACGGTCGAGACCGAAGCGCTGCGGCTCAACCGCTTCGTCTCGAACCTGCTCGACATGGTCCGCGTCGAGGCGGGGGCGCTGCCGATGAAGGTTGAAGCAACCGAATTGTTCGACGCGGCGGCGAGCGCGGCGCATGATACGCGTGCATCACTCGCAGGGCATGAGGTCAAGATCGACATAGCCTCGAACATCCCGTTCGTTCGCGTCGATCCCGTGCTGTTGCACCATTGCCTGATCAACCTGCTCGAAAATGCGGGTCGCTACGCCGATCCGGACACGCCGATCATAATCCGCGCTAGCCGCACCGTCGACGCGATCCTGCTGTCGGTCATCGACCAGGGTCCGGGCATTGCCGCCGGCAATGAAAAGCGCGTCTTTGAAACCTTCACCCGCCTCGAGGGCAGCGACCGGGTGAAGCATGGTACCGGGCTCGGCCTTGCCATCGTCAAAGGCTTTGCCGAAGCGATGGGCCTGTCGGTCGAAGCGGGCAATAATACCGAGCCCCGCGGTGCCTGCTTCACCATCCGTATTCCGGAAACGCTGATCATCACGCATCTCACCGACAAGGACATCCCATGAAAGTGCGTCACAAGGTTCTCATCGTCGACGACGAGCCCCACATCCGCCGCCTGATCCACGCGGCGCTGGCGCGTGCCGACTATGCGATCGTCGAAGCTCAAAATGCCCGTGAAGCGACCGAACGCCTTCGCGAGGAGCGTCCCGACATCACCCTGCTCGATCTCGGCCTGCCCGACCGTGACGGTCTCGAGCTTGTCCCGCTCTTCAAGCAACAGTCCGATACGACGCTGATCGTCGTCTCGGCGCGCGATGCGACGGAGGAAAAGGTCGCGGCGCTCGATCTGGGCGCCGACGATTATCTGACCAAGCCGTTCGACACCGACGAGCTGCTGGCGCGCGTGCGCGTCGCCCTGCGCAATCGACTCACGCGCGACGGCGGGAATCTGACCCTCTCGGTGGGCGATGTGACGATGGATCTGATCGCGCGGACGGTGACCAAGGGCGGCAAGGAGGTGCACCTCACCCCCAAGGAATATGCCGTGCTCGCCCAGCTTGCGCGCTTTCCCGGCCGTGTCATCACGCACAACCAGATCATGGCCGAGGTGTGGCCAAATGAGCATGAGCATCATGTCGAATATTTGCGGGTCCTCGTCCGGACCTTGCGCCAGAAGCTCGAGGCCGATCCGCAGCAGCCGCAGATCATCTGCAACGAGCTCGGCATCGGCTATCGCCTCCGGCTCGGTGCCGACAGCCTTGCCGAGGACGGCGAAGCATCCGGTTGAGGTCGGGGATATCTCCGCATAGCGAACATATGCAATTTCTATGCAAACAGTGCTTTCCCGCTCTCGAATTCAAATGGCCGGATCGCCTAAATGCATCCGATGAACAGGAATGATATTGAGGTGCCGCCTGGCCTGCGCGACCGCGTTGTCGACTGGCTTGGTGCCCAGGGCCCCCTGTTGCTGACGATCTATATGTGCAGCATTGTGGCGTTTGTCGCATTCGTGGCCGAAGCAATCCGCTGACCGCTCAGATTTCGACCTGCGAGCCGAGTTCGACGACGCGGTTGCTTGGAAGCTTGAAGAACTCCATGGGACTTTCGGCGTTCTGGACCATCCAGGCGAAGAGTTTCTCGCGCCAGATTGCCATGCCCGGCCGACTTGAGGCGATCAGCGTCTGGCGGCTGAGAAAATAGCTGGTTTCGAAGCTGCTGATCGGACCGCCTGCGCCATCGAAGCCGCTTAACGCGGTGGGGATATCGACATCCTCCATAAAACCGTGCCGCAATCGCACACGATAAAAACCTTTGCCCGTATCGATCACGCCGACGCGCTCTTCGGGCGCAAGGTGCGGCACATCTTCGGTGACGACCGTCAATATGATCACGCGCTCGTGCAGGACCTTGTTGTGCTTTACATTGTGAAGCAGCGAGGGCGGCACGCCTTCCGGCGATGAGGAAAGGAAAATCGCCGTTCCCGGAACACGTTTGACCGAGGTGGCAGTGGATTTTACGAACAAGTCGAGATCCATCGCGCCAAGGTGGAGATAGCGGCGCATGATCTTGCGTCCGGTCGACCAGGTGGTGAGGAGGACGAAGGCAGTTGCGGCGACGAGGAGCGGGAACCAGCCGCCGTCGGGAATCTTCGTGACGTTCGATGCAAAATAGGCGCCGTCGATCAGCAGGAAGAGGCCCGTGACGCCGCCGGCAAGCAGGGGATTCCAGCGCCAGACCTTGAAGGTGAGAATACCGAGCATGCACGCCGTGAGAACCATCGTCCCGGTAACGGCAATGCCATAGGCCGCGGCGAGATTGCTCGAGCTGCGGAAGCCCGGCACGAGCGCGATGACAAGGACGAGGAGCGTCCAGTTGACGAACGGAACATAAATCTGCCCGACGGTCGACGCGCTGGTGTGGAGAATCCGCAGGCGCGGAAGGAAGCCGAGCTGAACCGCCTGCCTTGTCACCGAGAAGGCGCCCGAGATGACCGCCTGGCTTGCGATGATCGTCGCGAGCGTCGCGAGGATGACGAGAGGGAGCCGCGCCCATTCGGGTGCCAGCAGGAAGAAGGGATTGGCTGCTGCTGCCGGATTGTCGATGAGCAGCGCTCCTTGCCCCATATAGTTGAGCATGAGACAAGGCAGCGCCGCGTAGAGCCACGCGATGCTGATCGCCTTTCGTCCGAAATGCCCCATGTCGGCGTACAGCGCTTCGGCGCCGGTCACCGCGAGCACGACGGATCCGAGCGCGAGGAAGGCGAGCTGTGGGTCGAGAGTGAAGAAGCGCAGCGCCCAGAGCGGATTGACGATTTCGAGGATCTCCGGGTGGCGCACGATGTTGGTCACGCCGAGCACGGCGAGGACGAGGAAATAGATCGCCATCACCGGACCGAAAAATGCACCGACTTTTTCGGTGCCGTGCCGCTGGATCAGGAACAGCCCCACAAGAATAACAATCGCTATCGGCAACACGAATTGCCCCAGCGAATCTTCCACGACCGTCAGCCCTTCGACAGCAGACAGCACCGAGATGGCGGGGGTGATGATCGCGTCGCCATAGAATAGCGCGGTCGCCAGGACTCCGAGCATGGCGATCGCAGGCGTCCAGCGGTTTTCACCAAGGGTGCGGGAAATGAGCGCGAGGAGCGCCATGCTCCCGCCTTCCCCATCATTGTCGGCGCGCATGACGATGAAGACATATTTGACCGTGACGATCAGCATCATCGTCCAGAAGATCAGCGAGAGCACGCCATAGATATGGACATGATCGACAGTCAGCGGATGGTGGCCGACGAAGCTTTCCTTCAAGGCATAGAGCGGGGAGGTGCCGATATCGCCGAAGACCACGCCGAGCGCACCGAGCGCCAATGTCGAAAGACGCGCTTTGGCATGAGTGCCGGTCCCGGTTTCGGCATCGCTGCTCTTCGTGCTCATCAAGCGCCCCAATTTATCTCAACACGTCGGCAATGCCATGGATCGGCATATGTTCTCCATGCTGGAAGAGAGGATTTTGCATATGAATTACATATGATTGGCCAACAACTCCCGCGCTTTCCGGCCGATCATATGCAATCTCAACGCCGGACGGCGTTTCTCTATCTCGATTTCCTACGCGGGCATGCGTAATTGAACGGCCTCCTTCTGGAGGTCTGACATGAAGAAATGGCATGAAACCCTCGCTGCCAACTTGGGCCTGCGGGCCGGCGGCGTCGCACTTCTGGTGCTGGGCTGGTCGGTTGCCCTCCGGCTTCATCAGATGGCGCTGGCCACATCGCCCCGCGAGACGACGTCGTTCATGATGCTCCTCTCCGCGATCGTCTTCCTGTGCGGCAGCGCCGGAAGCGCGCTCCTGTTCGTCGGACCCGGCTTGTGGGAAACCGTCGAGGTTTCGGAGCGCTGGAGGCGTTTGCCGATGTCCTCCTTCGAATCGCCGGACGGGCTCGACCGCGATTTGTAACCATGTGCGCAGGATTGGAATCCGCCGGATCGCATAATGAAAACACTATGCAATCGGAGCTTCGCCACTCTCGATTTTCAACGCGGCTTCGATCTAGTGGGGCGTCCTCGCAAGCTTCAGCCATTTGCGGCCGAGGCGCTTTCAAGAGGACGATATGAAAAGCATCATCACGGTCATCGCCATCACGGCAGGATTCTTGCCCGTTGCCGCATGGGCCCAGCAAGAAGAAAAACAAGCCGTCACCATCTCGGGTTCGGCAACGCTCGCCTCCGATTACCGCTTCCGCGGCGTGTCGCAATCCGACAAGGAAATGGCGATACAGGGCGGACTGACTGTGACGCATGAGAGCGGCCTCTATGCCGGCGTCTGGGGCTCCAATCTCTCCGGCTGGGGTACGTTCGGCGGCGCCAATATGGAGCTCGATCTGATCGGCGGGTACAAGGCGTCGATCGCGGACAATGCGACGCTCGATGTCGGGCTGGTCTGGTACATGTATCCGGGCGGCGCCGATGACTCCGACTTCGCGGAGCCCTATGTGAAGCTGACGGGGACCACAGGGCCGGCGACGCTCACGGCTGGTGTCGCATATGCCCCCAAGCAATATGCGCTCGCGAATGTATCGGCGGCGGCGAACAGTCGCGGACAGAGTGAGGATAATCTCTATCTTTGGGGTGATGGCGCCGTCGCGATCGGCGGAACCCCGCTGACGGCCAAGGCGCACATCGGCTATTCGGACGGCAATCCCGGTCTCGGGCCCAACGGCACGAGTGTCGCGCCGACCGGCCGCTATTGGGACTGGTCGCTCGGAGTTGACGCAACTTGGCGCAATCTGACGCTCAATCTCTCTTACGTCGATACCGGCATCAGCAGATTCGACGCGGCGCGCTTGCAGCCCAATTTCAGCAAGGGGCTGGATGGCACTGGCTCCATCGCCGATGCCGCCGCCGTGGCGAGCGTTACGGCATCTTTCTGATAGCAAGGGCTTCGGATGGCTGATCGCTGTCCGAAGCCCTTGCAAGATGTCGGTTCACTCTGTGGCTAAGGTCCGCTTGCGCGGCCGAACGAAACAAAGCGGAATGTCGCGAAGCCGCCCTTGGCCGTCAGACGGACCTAGCGTTTCGATGGTCCGGCAGTCGCCTATGGTGCCTTGCCGGCAGGTCGTGAGCATCCTTGAGAGTTCAGCGCGCATCTTTCCAAGGTCCGCGATCTTGGCATCCATTTCGTCGAGATGAGCGGTCGCGAGTCTGTCGACGGCGCCGCATGGGGAATTTTCCGATTGACCGTTAAGTGCGTTGTGGCCGCGGCGGCGTCTGTTTTTCGCGCTTTTACCCCGGAAGCGGACCGTCTCAAATCGGCCAAGTGCAGCGGCGCCGAAGATGCAGTTCTCCGCGCTACGCGCGGTTGAGCAGCTCTATCTGGTGGCCGTCGGGGTCGGCCAAGACCGCGATACGCATTCCGGAATAATCCACCGGCCCCAGAATGGCTTTTGCACCGCGGTCGATCATGATGGCTGATATCCCGTCGACATCGGCGACGAAGTATCCGGTCGGGCCTTGGGCATTGCCGCGATCGACGTTGCGGCCGTCCTTCCAGCGGCAGAGGACGACGCTCGCGCCCTGCTTTGACGGAGTGAGGATGACTTCGTCGAACTTGCCCGCGTCGATCCGCCGCTGCTCCTGAAAGCCGAGGCAGGCGCCGTAAAAGTCTACCGATCGCTCCAGATCCTTGACGAAGATCTTATAGAATGCGGGTGCCGTCTCAGGCATGAGATCATTCTCCTTGAGCATCTTGAAATTGTGGATTCGCCATAAGCCGGACGGTGCCATATCGCCGATTGGCGTAGACGAGTGCCGTCTGGTCCAGACCAAGGCAAATTTCGCTGACATGGCAGAGCATGACGTCGTGGGTGCCGAAGCTGTGCCGATCGACGAGATCGCATTGCAATGCTGCTGCGGCGCCCTGCAGCACCGGCGGAGCGTTTCCTTCGCAGATCCAGTCGCCGGCTTCGAACCGCTCGTCACCGCGATGACCGAGAGCGCCCGAAAATCGAATGGCGAGCTCGTCATGTCCCGGGCTCAGCATGTTCAGGCACAGCCTGCGCGAGCGCAGGATGGCTACGTGCGTTGCCGTTCCGCGGTGGACGGAAACAATGATCGACATCGGGTCTGCCGAGAGCGAGCTCGCCGCCGTGATCGTCATGCCGTAACGATGACCCTCGTGACGCGCCGTCAAGATATGCACGGTCGCGGCGAGGCGGGCCATCGACTCGCGAAACCGCTCCCGATCGGCTTTGGCGAGTATCGAAGCCATCTCAGATTTTCCGGTCGTTTTGCGACCAATAGAGGCTTCGGACCATCCCGCGTTGGACCTTGCCCGCTTCCGAATGCGGGATTTCCGTTACAAAATCGATCGAGCGAGGCAGCTTGAACGACGCTAGCCCGTCGCGGGCGTAGGCGATCAGGTGGCGCTCGAGATCGGGAGACGGCGCGAATCCTTCGGCGAGCACGACGACCGCTTTCACTTCTTCGCCCCATTCGTCATTGGGGACGCCGACCGTGCAAACCTCGCGAACTGCAGGGTGGCTTGCCAGCACATTGTCGACTTCCTGCGGGAAGATATTGACCCCGCCCGAGATGATGACCTCCGCCGACCGGCCGGTCAGGAAGAGATAGCCGTCTTCGTCGACATAACCGAGATCGCCAACGCTGAAATGACTGCGGCCGAAGGTCTCGCGATTCTTCTCCGGCGCCTTGAAATAGCCCGGACCCGTCGCGGGATCGTGGGGGAAGCTGACGAACCCGATCGTACCTGCGGGGCAGGGACGGCCATCTGCATCGAGGATCGTCGCTTGCGAGCCGGGGAGGATGCGCCCGACGCTACCCGGCTTGCGCAGCCAGTCTTCCGAGCCGATCGCGATCCCCGGCGAGGCTTCGGTCGCGCCATAATATTCGTAGAGAACAGGGCCGAACCAGTCGATCATCTGCCGCTTCATCTCGGGCGACGTCGGCGCGGCGCCGTGGAAGATGGTTTTGAGGCTCGACAGGTCGGCTGCGTCCCGGACCGCCTCGGGCAGGGCCAGCAGTCGCCGAAACATGGTGCTGACCATGTGCGAATGGGTGATGCGATATTTCCCTGTGAGTGCGAGCCATTGGTCGGCGTCGAACCGTTCCATCATCAGGATCGGTATGCCCGATGCGATCGGGATTGCGACGTCGAAGGTCAGCGGTCCGCCATGATAAGCGGGGCCGCAGAGCAGGTGGAGATCGCCATCCCGATAATTGCATAGCCCGCCCTCGGCTTGCGGCAAGAGGATGATCGGGGCCTTGCGCAGAACGCCTTTCGGCTGGCCGGTGGTGCCCGAGGTGTAGAGCATGACACTCCCCAGCACAGCGTCGTCGGGATCGGCAGCATCCTCTGCCTCCAGCGCCCGCACGTAGCTTGCGAAGTCGCCGCGGGCGACGCCTGTGGTCAGCTTCGTGCGCACATCGGAAGCGGCCGATGCGGGGGCGGCGAGGTCAAGAAACTCGCCTTGCACGACCCACGCCTTCGCCTCGCAATCCGTCAGGATGTAGCTCGCCTCGCGCGGCGTGAGGTGCCAGTTGACCGGTGTCAGTCTGAACCCGCCGCGCAGGCAGGCGAGATATGTTTCGACGAACTGCGGAATATTGCCGCACAGAAGCGCGACGCCGTCCCCCGGGACAAGTCCCGCTGCGCGGAAGTGCCGCAGCAGACGGTTCGCGTTGCCGTTGAGTTCGGCGAAGCTGCGATTGCCGCGAGGCGAGAGCAGCGCGGTGCGGCTGTCATGGCGGCGGGCCCAATGGCTGAAGAGCATGCCCTTGGCAGCCAGAGCAGGGATGTTGTCGTCCTGTACGCCGTCGCGATCGCTCGTTGCCGCGGCAGTCTTCATCATACCGGTGCTCTTCTTCGCATGCGATTGAAAGAAGGAGGGCGGCCCGTCTTCCCGGCCGCCCTCCGGGAGAGGTCAGGCTGCGGCCAGCGACGCGTTCGAGCTGTAGTTCATCATCGCGTCGTAATTGGTGCGATAAAACATGTCCTTGACCGTCTCATCGATGCCCTCGAGCGATTTCTCGAACTTTCCCACCGGGTCCTTCGTCCCCTCGGGATGCGGATAATCGCTCGAGAACATGAAGAGTTCGGCGCCCGCCTCGCGGATCATATGGCCGACATCCTCGCCCGGGAACGGCGTGAACTTCACCGCGCGGCGGATATATTCGGACGGCGCCATATCGAGCGTCTGAAGGAACTGGTCGGTGCGCGAGAAGGACCGGTAGGCATAGTCGATGCGGCGGAGGAAATCGGGAACCCAGCCGGCACCCGATTCGATCACGCCGCCGCGCAGCTTCGGGAAACGATGGAAAATGCCATCATAAACCATCGCCGTCAGGAACTCCTGCGGCGCGAAGCAGAGCGCGGTGAAGTCGTCGAAGCGCAGATTTTCGCCGCCGCCATGAAGGTCGGCCGAGCGCGAGCGGCCGTTGTTGTGATAACCCTTCGGCTGCGTCTTCGTGCCGGTGCCGATGTGGACCATGAACGGGATGCTGCGATCCGACAGCATTTGCCAGAACCGGTCGTGGTCGGGATGCCCCGGCGAACGATCGCCCGATGGCATGGGCGCGATGCCGACAGCGCCAGCGCCCGCGTCGATCGCACGCTTCGCTTCGACAAAGGCCAGTTCGGGATCGTCGAGCGGGATATAAGCGACATTGACCAGTCGCTTGTCGCCATTGCTGAACTTCTGCTGCGCCATGTTGGCGGCGCGCACGATCGCATATTTGTCTTCAATATTGTCGGCGCGCGCCATGCCGGCGAGACAGGCGGTCGTGAAGACGAGCTGACTGACGAAGCCATATTGATCGAGCATACGCGTGCGCTCGCTGCTGTCGAACGCACCGAAGGCCAGCCAGCCCTTGTCACCGGCGATCGGATTCTCGGCGGCTGCTGCATCGGCCTCGGGATCGGTCGCCCGCGACTTTGCCTTTTCGATCATCCCGACGACGCGGCCTGACTTGTCGGCCTTGTAAAGCATCCCGAACTTTTCGCGCAGGCGCTCGTCGAGAAACTCGTACATCCAGTCGTCGGTTTCCATGGTGTGGCTGTCAGCGTCGTTGATGACGCGTCCGTAGGCAAAAGCCATTGCAAGTCTCCTCAATCTTGGTGCTGAACCGGAAAAATATCACTCAATCGGTGTTCCTGTCAACGATTAGAATAAGCTTAAAAGCTAAGATGGCTCAATAACGGAACCATTAATTGAGTTTGTGTCATTACCGCTGCGTCAATTTCCGAGGCGAACGCGCATCGTCACACCGAACTGGCGATCGCTGTAGCGCGAGAGATATTGGGCGTAGCCGCCCGACGTATCGGCCGAGTTCGGTGCGAGCAGGGTCACATAATCCTTGTCGAGCAGGTTGCGCACGAATGCGCGGAGTTCCCATTTTCCGTCATCGAGCGAGAGGCCGATCGATCCGTTCCAGGTGCCGAAGGCGGGCTGGATCGTCTCGGGGTCGCCGTTCGCCGAGAATTGTTCGGCGCTGCGCCATGAATAGTCGGTCGACAGGAGTAAGTCGGCGCCGTTCGACAGGGGGGCTTCATAATTTGCCGCGAGATTGAATTTGAACTTTGGCGCGTTGGCCAGCCGGTTGCCCGATGCGTCGATGACGGGGCGTCCGCCGACGAGGCGGCACCCGTTCGAGGGCGCTGGCACCGTCCATGCATAAGGGCAGGAGAGGCCGTCGAGATCCTGATATTTCGCATCGACATAGATGCCGTTGGCGCTGAGATTCAGGCCCTGCGCCGGGCGCACCGAGAGCTGTGCCTGGACGCCCTTGGTTTTGAGGCCGCCGGCGTTGGTGGTCCGGAAACCCGGCGGGTTCGTGCTCGTGTCATAGATCTGCGTCTGGAAATCGGTGAAATCCTCGTAAAAAAGCGCGGCGTTGAAGGTAGCGCGGTTGTCGAGGAAGCTCGTCTTGATCCCCAAATCGAAGGCCCAGACCTTTTCGGGGCGGATAATGGGGTCGACCCCGGGGGTCAGGATGCCGCTCGAGGCGAGGCCCGGCCCCTTGTAGCCGCGCGCGGCATTGGAATAGACCATGATCTTCGGGGTGAGGTCATATTCGCCTGTCACCTTCCACGAGAAGTTGGTCGTCGCACCCTCTTCGGTCGTGTCGCCTGCGGTGCTGCCGATAATCGCCGAGGATCCCGGCAGCGAGCCCGGAAGATCATAGGCGACACGACGCGCGCGCAGGTCGTCGCGGGTCAGGCGCCCGCCTACCCGCAGACGCAAGGCGTCGGTGACATTCCAGGTGACGGATCCGAACCCGGCATAGCTTTTGGACCGGAAGTCGGTTTCGATCACGGCGACGACGAGCGGCAGCGCCGGGCCGAGCAGGCGTCCGCCGGCGCGAAAGTCGACGATGTTGGTGCTGCGGAAATAATAGAGGCCTGCCAGCCATTCGATTGTCTGGCCCGCGGGGGAGGCAAGGCGCAGTTCCTGGCTGAACTGCTTATAATTATAGTCGCCGCCATTATAGTCGAACCGGGCTGCCGGGGTCTGGTCGCCGTCGAAGTCGAGGATGTAGTGATTGTTGCGATAAGCGGTGATCGACGTCAGTTCGATACCGCCGAGATCGACCTCGAGCTGACTGCTGATGCCCTTGTAAACGCGCAAGGGGGCGCCTGCGTGGGTCCCGAAGGGCATGCCGGCGACGACATCCCGGTTATCGGGTCCGGCGATGATCCCATATTGCTGGAAGAAATTCGCGAGATTCGCATTGGTGCCGACCTTCCTTGCCGTGGAGAAGCAGCATGCCGAGGTGTCCTTGGCATAATCGGCCGATAGCAGAAGACTCACATTCTCGGAGGGCTCGAACAAGAGCTTGCCGCGAAAGCCATAATTCTTCTCGCCATTATATGACTGGTTCAGAAACCTGTTCTCGATGAACCCGTCGGTCCGGTTCCGGAAGCCGACGAGGCGGACGGCGAGCTTGTCACCGAGCGGCACGCTGAGCATGCCCGTATTGCGAAGCTCGCCATCGGTCCCGACGGTGACCGACGCTTCGGCGGCGAGCTGGCCGATCCGCGGCGCCTTGGTGACGATGTTCACGAGGCCCGCGGACGCGTTCTTGCCGAACAGCAAGCCTTGCGGACCCTCGAGTACTTCGACCCGGTCGATATCGATGAGCGAGGCGGCCGACTGCGGCTGGCCCAGCACCACGCCGTCAACGACCGTGGAGACGCTTTGCTCGACGGTCGAAGAGAAAGTAGAGGTGCCGATGCCGCGAACCGCAAAGCCCGACGAGGTTGGAATCGGATTGTCGCGAAAGGTGAGAGCCGGCGCGATGCGCGTGAGGTCGCTGGGCTGAACGATCTGCAGAGTTTCGATAGCCTCACCACTTGTAACGGTAATCGACTCCGAAACATCCTGAACATTCTCGACCCGTTTGCGAGCTGTGACCAGAATCTCTACAGGATCGACGCGTGCTTCATCCGTTTCGGCCCACGCTGAGGTCGGCACGCTGGTCAGGGCTGCAGCGCAAACGGCCAGCCCAAGTGAGTTCAATGTCGTCCTCTTCCGCATCTCTCAGTCTCCCAATGATCCCTGTGTCGGGATTTGTGCAAAAACCTGATGCTAAATTGGGTACGTGTCAACATAATGTATCGAAAAATATGATCATATAGGAAAATTGAGGGAAATCTCGGAATTTTATGGTGTGTGAGTCATATATCGATGCGCTTCGCGCCTTTGATCCCCATCTCAGGCTGCAAATCGATCAGACGGTGGAAATTATGATCCCGCCGAGTCGTGCTGTAACCCGGACCCAAGCCCTTTTTCGAGAAGCGGGTGGTTTGCCAAGGGACCGCCGGAGGAGCCGCCAGCCCATGTGCAACAGCACCGACTGAATTTTATTGACAGCGACACCATAACAATCTTTCTTTCGCGCCAAGTCGTCGGCCTTGTGGATCGGCAGCGCATGATAAAAGAGAGGACTGTCCAATGGCGCGCGGAGCGGGCGATACAAATGGAGGAATGGCGGGCATTCGGGAGGGCGAACAAAAAATGCCTTTTCTGGCGCGCTTTTCGTACGGCTTTGGCGCCGTCTCGACCGCCGTCAAAAATGCGGCCTTTGCCTATCTGCTTCTCTACTACAATCAGGTGGTCGGGGTTCCGGCAGCGATCGTGTCGACCGCAATCGCGGCCACGCTCATCATCGACGCTCTCGTCGATCCCTTTATCGGCCGCTGGTCCGATGTGACGCGCTCGCGCATCGGTCGCCGACACCCCTTCATTCTGGGCTCCGCCATTCCGACGGGCTTCTTTTTCGTCCTGCTCTGGTTCCCGCCCGCGGGGCTCACCGACGTCCAGACGGGCATCTGGATTTTCGTGGTCGCCTCGCTTACCCGCGTAGCGGTCAGCGCCTATGACATTCCCTCGACCGCCATGGTTCCCGAACTGACGCGTGACTATGCCGAGCGGACGAAGCTCTTCTCGCTCCGCTTCTGGTTCGGCTATGTCGGTACCTTCGCCTTCGTCGCGTTCAGCCTGTCCTTCTTCTTCGTCAGGACGCCCGATTTTCCGGTGGGTCAGCTGAACCCCGACGGCTACGCAAAATTCGCATTTGCCGGGGGTTTCGCGATGATGTTTGCTATATTGGCGTGTGGTTTCGGTACGCTAGGCCAAGTGGTCCGCATGCGACAGGCCGATGCGGCGCCGGCGTCCCCGATGGGGCTTTCCGGGCACCTGCGCGAAGTTTTGCTCGCCTTCCGCCACCGCAGCTTTCTTGCGATTTTCGCGTTCGGTGTGCTCAAGTTCACAGCGATCGGAATGGCAGGTGCCATGGCGATCTATTTCAACACCTATATCTTCGACCTCTCGGCAAAGCAGGTCGCGCTTCTCGCCGTGGAGGCGGTGACCGCAGCCACGCTTGCCGCACCCTTCGCGTCGACCTTTTCGCGCAAGCTCGGCAAGCGCAGGACAGCTATGCTGACGGCGATGGTCGGAATCCTGTTGAATGCCCTTCCGCTTGTCCTCGTCTATTTCGGACTATTCTTTCCGGCGGGCGATCCGATGGTAGTGCCGACGCTGCTTGCGCTTGGCACGGTTGGAGGTGCCTTCATCGCCATCTCGCTCATCAATACGAGCTCGATGCTCGCCGATGTGGTGGAGGATTATGCTGTCATATCGGGCAAGCATCTGTCGGGCGTATTCTTCTCGGCGTCGAGCTTCATGCAGCAATGCTCTGCGGCGCTTGGTGTGTTCGCCGCCGGCCTGATCCTGACCTGGTCGAGCTTCCCGGAAAAGGCGAGCCCGGCGACCGTCACCCGCGAGATGGAACTGTCGCTTCTCATCCATTACGTTCCGACAATCCTCGTCCTTTGGCTTGTCGGCTGTCTCTTTCTCTTCTTTTATGACATCGACCAGAACAGGCACCGCGCGAATATCGGAAAACTGCGTGCGCTCGAGGCCGAGGAAAATGCCCGGCAACTGCAGGATGCGGGCATTACGCCCTCCACCCTGTGACGGACCGAATTGCATTGCGCGGCAGTCGCGCTAGGAACCGGGCATGGACAGCATGATCCACAAGGGGGAAGGGCAGGCCCGCATGCGTGCGGCCGACCGTGCCGCGATGATGGTTGAGGAGGCCGATCGCCAGATCAACCTGCGGCGCAGCGCGCGCATATCGCCCGCCGATATAGCCGGCGATCTCGGCACAAGCCGCTCGCTTATCTATTCCTATTTTCCCGACCCCGCCGCGCTGTTGATCGCGGTCCTCGATCGGCATGCGAAGCTGCTCATGAATTCGGGGCTGGACGCGGCGATCGCAGAGCCGGATTTCACCGCATCGATGATCGGTTGTTCGCTCATCTATCTCGATCATGTCGTCGAACATGGCGCCGCGATCGAAATCTGTTTCCGGGACAAATGGCTCGCCCGGAATCTCGACGGCGCCATGCGGACGCTCGGCAACAGCGTGTATCGGCAGCTCGCCCGGCAGGCGCAACGGGAGCTCGACTATTCGGCGCGTGACGCGCTTGGTGTGGTGCAGATCCTGCAGGCGGTCCCCGAAGAGAGCGCGCGTCTCGTTCGCAGCGGCGACCTGTCACATGAGATGGCACGCGGTCTTTGTCGCCGACTGATCCGGGCGTCGATAAACGAGCTGCGCCCGATTCCCTAAGGCTGCCGCTGCACCCTCGCTTCGGCATGGCTGCGAATACTGCCCATCACCATCGGCAGGCATAGCCGGATCGCATTCTCGGTCGAGAGGTGGCCAGCGGAGACGAGGCTCCCGGCGCGAAGGCTGATCGCGGTCACGAGCCAATTGCTTCCATAGGCTTCTTCCTCGCTCATCCCGTAGCTTGACGACATCGCCTGGACGATCGGCTTCGAAACCATTGTGCGGGTGCGCTCGAAGTCTGCACGCATGAGTTCGCGAACCTCGGGTTCGAGCAGCAACGCCTGCAGAAGTGCACCGCGGCGACCGGCCTCGCTAAGATAATTGACCGTCGATATCACGATCTGGGTCATGCGGTCGCGCCCGCGAAGCACCACATTGCGGCGAGATACTTCATATTCCTCGATCTCGCGCCGGGCCAAGGCCGAAAGCAGATCGATACGCCGGGCGAAACAATTATGGGCCTGAGCTTCGGAAATGCCAGCTTCGCGAGCGACGCGGTTGAGACTGACTTCATCGATGCCTTCGTCGAGGCACAAGCGGCCAGCGATGTTGAGCATCTGGGCGCGCCGCTCCTCGATCGGCAGCCGCTTCCGTCCCGGTGCTCGATGCATACCGGGAGCCATGCCATGTGCGACAGCGTTGCTGTCCAAAGAGGGGAGTGTCGCCGGGCGCGCTTTAGCGCGATCGCGCGCCGAGAGTCGCCAGTAATTTCGGTTGGGGCGGGGCACTTGCAGGCGATCACACAGCTTGGCTACCCCGCCGGCGGTCAGTCCGAGAGCTTGGGCAACCTCATGGAGCGGCGCGTCCCACACCCTGCGGAACAAATCGTCGCGTTCGATCCTGTTCGCCATCGCAATTTTCATTCTCTACTCAGTTTCGGGCGCCGATGATCGCCGGTCCGTTATGGCAACGTCTTATGCAACACAGATGCTTGGATGTCTTGCATTGAGTTTTCTCGACCAATTCCGGCTTCAGCAAACTTGATCTTGAAAAGGACCGGCCGCTGGCGGCCAGTTGCAAATATGGGCTTCTACCGCACGGAGGTAAACGCCAGCTCTCCGTGCGACCGTTCAATTGAAAGAATTGGTACGATCCAGCCGCCTGTATGCAGCTGACGTCCCCGATATGACGTTCGGAGATGTCGATGCGCGGCTGCGTTTCGCGAAAGGTGTCGAGCAAGTTGCGCTCGAAGCGCTCTATCGTCGCAAACCCGGCCGCGTGCTCGAAACCAATGTCGAATTCTATACGGCATTGCTCTTGGAAGCAGTCAGATTTCCGAAGCATGCGTTCACCGGAGTGTTCGCCATGGGCCGCGTTGCGGGCTGGCTTGCGCATGCTCGCGAACAAGCGCTGACCGGCCGGTTGATTCGACCTGCATCCCGCTATGTCGAGACTTGTTCGAAGAATGCGGCCTGAAGCGAGGGAGACAACTGCCTGTCCGAGGCACAGTCAATTCGGGATATGTCGCGATGTCCGCTTTTCGACACTTCCGCACTGGAAGCTGCCTGACCGCACCTGGCCAACTGCGCTACTGAGCTTCGGTCCGCGGAAAAATACTTCACTGGATGTTAAGGAGTCGCTGCTCCGTCGTTGCCGAATGGCATTCACCTGACCTTTACCAAGATTATAGCATCCCCCATCAACCGGATCGGGAATCCGATTTTTCGCCATTGGTCGGGTGTATGAATTATTATAACGTCATAGGAATTTTAAATACCAGCATGGCAGCGATATTCTGCATCGCGCTGTTGGCCATCTGGCGAAACAACCGTGCTTTGAGTTATATAAAGCTATTCGGCCTGTCGTACGCGATCAGGTCGCTGTGTTTCGGTATATTCTACTTCGCCTTCTCGTTGGAAAACCCGGTTTTGCGCTATTCGGCGAACATCTTCCTGCTGTTCGCGATAATGCTGCTGTCCATCGGTTTGTCCAATCGGCGTCAACGACAGCCTCGCTACGGAGCTCTCCTTGTTATCGGAGCGCTCACGCTGGGGCCCCTCCACTATTATCAATTCATGGATCCGAACCTGCTCGCCCGGGTCGTCATTCTCAATTCCGGGCTGGCTATCCTCAGTCTCCTGATGCTGCTGGATGTTGCAAGGGCGCCGCGCCGTACGCCGGTGGAGCAGGTGCTTCTCGGTTTACTGCTCGTCTCCTTCGCCGGCTATCTTCTTCGGCCGCTGTTCCTGATTGCATCAGGCGCATCCGGCCAGCGGTTCGAGGGTTCGTACTGGCTGGTCGTTTCGATTTCCGACGCACTCATCTGCGCGATGACGGCGGTCGGGGTCCTTGCGGTTATCGCAAGCGACGTGATGGACGGCATCAAGTCCGATGCGCTGATCGACACTCTGTCGGGATTGTTCAACCGCCGCGGTTTCGAGCCTCGCGCGCTCAGAGCAATGGCGAGGCAGACGGCCGGAAAGCCGGCAGCGATCATCATCAGCGATCTCGATCATTTTAAATCGATCAACGATCTGTTCGGTCACAGTAGCGGTGACCTGATTATCCGGCGCTTCTCGGAGATCCTCAAGGAGGAAGCCCCCGGAGGTGCGATTATGGCGCGTCTGGGCGGTGAAGAATTCGCGATCATGCTACCTTCCGGCGCGGCCGTCGCCGCGCACGAACTGGCCGACGAGATCAGAACGTCATTCAAGCAAACCGCTCCGGCCATTATGTCCGGCGAGGCAAACCCGACGGCAAGCTTCGGCGTCGCGATTGCGAGGGAAGGTGAAAGCTTACAGGCTCTGATGGAGCGCGCCGATCGTGCGCTTTACAAAGCCAAGGGCGACGGTCGCGACCGGGTACAACTGTCCGAGTAGACTAGGCCCACACGGCTCCGATACTGCAAACGCGCGAGAAAAATGCCCGCTTCCTCACCTGGATTTCTCAAAAGCCGACTGTCTGAGAACGGCCATCGTTCGATGAGTGTACGGTGGTCACGCGCTTCGTGTCGGTTGCTCGGCGGGACGGTGATCGCTCCTAAAAGCTGTCCTTCGTTCAGGAAAGTGGACCCCTTGTGCTGCTCTCGTCTGCGCGGTTGAGCCCGGTTCTGCGTCCATTCTCAGCTCTCGTAATAGACCGGCCCCAGCGCGTCGATTACAGCGACGGCGTCGAGCGCGTCGGCTTCGCCATCGTCCAGCAGACGGATGGTCAGTTCGGTCTTATAGCCGGTCAGCGTGCGGTTCATCGGCACCCCGTTCATCGTCTGCGTGAGATAACGCTGGTAATCGTTCCGCCCGACGACGTGAAAATGCGACTTGCCCGCCTCGCGCGCGAGTTCGGCCGCCCGTAGCAAGGTCATTTCCTGAACCACCGGTCCAGAGGTGGTATTACCTGTATATTCGACCTTGACCGAACCGTCCTCGTTCGGGGTCGAGCGAAATCCCGCCGTGCGGTCGATCCCGCCGAGCAAGGTTGTACCCATCGAAAACGCCGCGCCGACCAGCGCGCCGAGAATATTCGGGCGCGATTTTTCATAGTCGATCAGCTTGCGCTGTGATTCAGGGCGTATCAGCAGATCGTCCGCCATTCCGGATAGGCGCGCCGGACCGCGTTTGGCAGCGGGGGCCAGCGCCGGCAGATCGGGTGCACCTACGGCGCCCGCAGCACGCGCGGCGGCATAGGCGGCGTGGAATTCCTCCGTTACCGGGGTCGCGCGCAATTGTTTGCCCTGAAGAGCGGTGGCGGCATCTGCGAGCCGGCCCTCTGCGATGGCAATGCGGGCGTCGACCAGATCGGCCAACGGTTTGAAATGTTCGGCACGCGCCATTTCGACCAGCAGGGTAACGATATCCTTAGGAGCCTGCTTGCCCTCTTCGCCTTGTGAATTCCCAGCCGGACCGGCGGCGTCGAGCGCGGCGCGGGTCGCTTCAACCCAGGCACGGGCGGCTGCGGGCTGGCCATGGGCGGCAAGCGCATAGGCCTTGGTCATTGCCCCTCTGACAGGGGCTGACCACTCGGACAGTAGCGGCGCGATATTCCCGCCATTGGTCATGATCGCCTTGAGCGAAGGCGCTTCGGCCATCGCCACGGAGGGCGTCCCAGCCGAGGCGGCCAGTTCGGCGAGATCGCCGGACTGGGGAGCGAGCTGTGAGAAAATGCCCCGAGTAGCTGGATCGATGCGGGCGAGGCCCTGCCAGATCGTCGGATCGGCCGGATTGTCACCATTGGCGGCACGGAGCATGCCTGCGACCCGCTGGACCTCGAGCGCATAGGTGCGCTTGGCCGCCGCCGCTTCAGCCAGCGCCAGCGCCGCCTTGCGCTCACCTGTCTCATTCAAGGCAAGAGCGCGAAGCAGATCGAGCGAGACGCCCATGCTGCGATCGTAGAAGAAATCGCCGGAATAGGCCTTGCCCGCCTCTTGAGCGGCATCGAGATCAGCGAGCGCACCGGCGGGATCTCCGAGCTCCAGCTTCGCTGCGGCGCGGGCGCGCATCACGTGGGCGCGGCGCAGTGTCTGCTCAGGCAGCAGTTTACCGCTCTCTAGCGCGCGGTTGCACGCCGCCAGCGTCTGGCTGGGCGCATCGCGACCGCCGAAGCGGTAGGAGGGGAAAGTCGCCTCGCCCCGCATCCCGTCGTCGCTGCTCTTGGGTTTCTTAAGCCCGTCGCATTCGGAGAAATCCTCCGATACGCCCGCATGGGCAGGCACGGTGATCCCGAGCGCAAGCGCAGCAAGCCCCGCTCGGGCGAAGATCGCGTTCATTTGGTGTAGCCCCCAACCCCTGTTCCGCAAGTGCTTAGCGCCCAGCGGTGAAGCGATGTCTAATTTGCATTGTGGGGGGCGGCAATCGGGAAAAAGTCGAGCGCGGGGCATTTCAGTGAACCGAAACGACAACGGCACGGGAAGTTAGTCACTGTCCGATCAGGAACAATAGAAACAAGACCATCGCCGACGCTGTCGTCGCCCGCTCAAACGGCAGGGCAATTCCAGAGCCTTTTCCAGATGCACGCGCGAGTTCTCCGCCGTGTCGCTGCACCGTGTCCTCTCGGTGAACCCGCGCGAAGACCATATGCCCGAATCCGATACGGGTCGTTTGAGAGATAGGCATGCCCACGCCACCGGTTTCGGCCAAAACCGGCAGCTGTCATGCTCCGTGATAACCTCTTAATGCGTCCTCGAAATCTTCGATCGAACCTACATTGTCGCGAGCCGGGTCGCCGGAAATGGAAGGAAACACTGCGTCGATCCGACCACGCAACGTTGCGTCGAAATTGGACTGCCTGGCAACGCGTTCCCGCTTCCCGACCGTAAGCTCGGTGAAGATAGCATCTTTGATGCGGTCGAGCCCTTCGACGCTCAAAACGCCTGCATTCAACAGCTCCTCGCACAGCTGGATCAGTCCTACAGTCATCGCGTGCGCGCGAAGGCCGATGAGATCGAGCGTCTGGTGACGCTCACGGGCTGCGGTGTCGCCTCTCGGCGGAGTGTTCGTCGGCATCCTGTCTCCACTTTCGAAATGCGGCGTGAATTTCGCCGTCTCCTGAAGAGCATGCCGACGAGACAGCAGATCAGCAAGCCGATGAGGCTGAAATTGATGCGATGGCGCGAGGGAGGAGGGGCTGCCGTGCAACTTTCGGCCAAGGTTGGACGTGCGCGCCGGGATTACCACGCCTGGGTATCATGATGTGAAGCTCTACCCTCCGCCCCTTGCAAGGCGGAGGGAGCAGGATTGTCTAGATTCGGAAACTCAGCGTGCCGCCGATCGTCCGGAAAGCTTCGGGCATCACGATCTTGGAGTAACCGCCCGGATTGATCACGCCTGCCGCATAGGGCGCGTAAAAGCGCTTATCGAGCAGGTTGCGCGCATAGATGCCGAACCGCCAACTGCCGTCTTCCGCGCCGAAACCGATGGTGCCGTTCAGCAGGCCATAGGACGGAATCTCGGCGTTCGGATCGCCGATTACGGCCTGCGTCTTCGTACGCCACGCCCAATTGGTCGCGGCGTCGATCGCCATGCCGCCGCCGACCGCCTGCTTGTAATCGGCGCGCAGGATGTATGACCATTTCGGCGCGTTGGGCAGGCGGAAGCCGCGATAATTGGCGACGGTCGTCGTCGTCCCGGGGACGACGTAGCAGCCTTGGCCGACGACCGGCGATATGGGCTGGCCCGGATAGCATTGCCCGTCATACTCGCGGAACGTCGCGTCATTGTACGATCCGCTCGCCGAGAGGCGTAGCGCCGGGGTCACGCGAAAACCGGTTTCGACCTCGATACCGCGCGCGCGTAGCAGCCCGGCGTTCGACAGATAAAATGCCGGCGGCGTGATCGTGATGTCGAAGGTCTGCGCCTGGAAGTCGCGGTAGTTCGACCAGTATGCGGCGATGTTGAAATTGCCCTTGCCATCGAGGAAGCTTGTCTTGAGACCGATCTCCCAGCTCTTGACCGTTTCGGGACGAACCTCGCGAATGATGCCGGCGGTGCCGTCGATCGCCGGTCCCTTGAAGCCTGTCGAATAAGTCGCATAGAGCATGAAATCGCGGCTCGGTTCGAACTGGACGCCGACCTTGCCCGACACATTGTCGGCCTTCACCGTGCCATCATAGTTCGGCAATGTTCCCAGCGGGACCGCCGGGAAAGGCAAGGGCGAGACGACGAGCGTCCCATGGTTTCGGTCGTTCGTATAGCGGAGGCCGCCAATCAGCTTGAACGCGTCGGTCAGCGCAAAGGTGACGTTGCCGAAGGCGGCGAGGCTGCGCACCTTGTTCGTCGCATCGCGCCGGCCGCCGCCGACGACCACCGGAGCGCCGAAAAGGCCGTAATAATTGCCGTACTGGACAGCATAGCCACCGTTTTCGGTCCGGTAATAATAGAGACCCAGCACATATTCGAGCCGGTTCCCGGCGGGCGAGGTGAGGCGAAGTTCCTGCGTGAACTGGTTGCTGTCGACTCCGCCGTCGCTGTTGTTGAAGACGTTCGCGGGCGAGGCATCGATATCCGACAGCTGGAGTGTCTCCAGCTTACGGTAGGCGGTGATAGAGGTCAGCGTGTGCTCGCCGATGTCCGCGTTGATTTCGAGCGAGCCGGCATAGAGCTTGGTATCGGCCGTCCAGTCGCCATCCATATAGCTTTTATAGACGTCCGGACCGGGCTTTTCGGCGAAGCGGGCGAACTGCGAATTGAACAGGGCGCTGGTGCCGAGCGACTGGATGATCTGACCATCGCGCGCGAAGGCGGTCTGATATTCGCCCGACAAAAGGAAGGAGAGAGTGTCCGATGGTTCCCAGAGCAGCTTCGCGCGAAGGCCATTGTTCCGGCGGTCGCCCACCGCGCGCGACGGAGTCAGCACATAGGGGATCGCGCCATCCTGTCCGTTGCTGTAGCCCGATATGCGCAGGGCGAGTGTGTCGCCGAGCGGAACGTTGGCGCTCGCCTGCACGACGCGATCGTTGCGTTCGCCATATTTGAGATCGAGCGAGAAGGACGCATCGTCCATGCGCGGCCGCTTGGTCACGACCTGGATTACGCCCGCGCTGGAATTCTTGCCGAACAGCGTGCCTTGCGGGCCGCGCAGCACTTCGATCCGTTCGATATCGGCAAAGCCGGTCGAGCCGGGGTCGCGCGACAGGCCGATGACGACACCGTCGATGACGAGGCCGACGGTCTGCTCGACGCCGCTGTCATAGGTCTGGGTGCCGACGCCGCGGATCTGATAGCCGCCGCCGTTCGACACCGGGTTGGTCGCGGAGAAGGTGATGTTCGGCGCGAGGTACTGGATGTCGCTGACTTCCTTCAGCCCCGACTGCGCGAGGCTTTCGCCCGAAACCGCGGTCACCGAAAGCGGAACATCCTGCAACCGCTCTTCGCGGCGGGTCGCGGTGACGATGATCTCGTCGCCGGCAGCGGCCGCGCCCGGCTCCGCGTCCTGCGCGAACACCGGCGTTGCAGGCAGCACCATCGCCGTAACCGAACCGAGCAATATGCGCCGCGCGCCGAATCGAACCATGATAACCTCTCCCCAACAAGGCGCTCGCGGCGCCGATGCCGCTTGATAGGCTCGTAACTTAAAAGCAGTCAAGACCGCTTGTAAGTTATCATTTGGGTGATAGGGTATCGGACATGATGCTTTGGGAGGTGGCCGATGAAATCGTTGATTTTCTTGCCGTTGGTGCTTGTTTCGTTGCCGGTGGCAGCGGGTGAGCCTACGCCGCGCGTCGGCGTTGTTGCCGACCCCTGTGCCGCCTTGCCGCCGATGCCGGCCGTTGTCGCCGATTATATGATGCGCGCCAAGGCTGCGCTTGCCGCGGGCGGTCCACTACCGCCGCGTTCCGAGGATGGCATGGCTATCTATGCAAAATGGCAGCAGGATCTGCTCCTTGCTGACTTTGCGGGCCTGTGCCGTTACGCCGCCACGAATCGGGCCTTGTCGCCAGCGACCCCCGACCGGGTCGTCTTCATGGGCGATTCGATCACCGAAGCGTGGCTGACCGGGCAGCCCGATTTCTTTGCCGGCGACCGCGTCGATCGCGGGGTCAGCGGACAGACGACCACGCAGATGCTCGCGCGATTCCGCGCCGACGTGATCGACCTCAAACCACGGGTCGTCCATATCATGGCCGGCACCAACGACATTGCCGGGAATATTGGCGCCACTTCGCTCGAGCGGATCGAAGCCAATATCCGCACGATGGTCGACCTCGCCGAAGCGCACGGGATTGCAGTGGTGATCGGATCGGTACTTCCCGCGCGTCAGTTCAACTGGCGCCCCGAAATCGCTCCGGTCGAACCGATCGCCGCCTTGAACGCGCGGCTCCGGGCGCTGGCGGCCGAGCGAAATCTCGTCTTCGCTGACTATTATGCGGCCCTCGACGACGGCGAGCATGGATTGGCGAAGGACCACGCCGAAGACGGCGTGCACCCCACCGCGGCCGGCTATGCCGTGATGCGCCCGATCGCCGAGCGCGCGCTGGCGGCGGCGGGCAAGGCGTTATAGGCGCACGAGATGGCGATAGGCCGAACCGATGGCGGCGATCACCCGGTCCGCCGGCGTGTCTTCTTCCTCGATGAAGGCATGGCGGACGCCTGCTGCGGCCATCGCCCGCATGATGGTGTGGAAATCGACGACGCCCTCGCCGATCGGCGCGGTCGGCGGAATGCGGTCGACCGCGGGCTCGATCGGACCCTGCCAATCCTTGAGATGCACGAGCGCCGCGCGGCGGCCGAGGCGCGCGAGATAGGGAAGGGGGTCGACTCCGGCGGCGATCGTGTTGCCGATATCGAGTTCGAAACCGACGAGCGCGGGATCGCAGCGTTCGATCATGTCGTCGAAGGCATAGCGTCCGTCGAAGCGCAGGAAATCGAGACCATGGGTATGGTAGGCGAAGCGCATTCCTGCCGCCTTCACTCGCTCGCCGATGTCGTTGAACCGGTCGGCGGTGCGCAGGAAATCGTCGCGCGTAAGCGCGGCGATCGCGTCGCGGAAGACATTGTCGGACTTGCCGACGAGCGCGCGATAGGCGGGGATGAGCGGCACCGGCGCAACAGCATAATCCATGCCGATTGCGGCGCACTGGTCGATCAGCCGGCCGATTTCGGCATCGTCCATGTCGGCGCGCAGCGCATGGGCGCCGATCGCGACGAGGCCGTTATCGGCAAGGATTTTGCGAATGGCGGCTGCATCCCGTTCATAGAAACCCGCAAATTCGACGTGGCGCACACCCGTCGCCGCAATGGCAGTCAGCGTTCTTTCGAAGTCCTTCGCGAGCAGCGCGCGCGCCATATAGAGCTGGACGCCGATAGCCGGCCTCGCCGGCGCGGCAGTGGCGCCCTTGGGAAGCATCGCGGCGGCCGCAGCGGCGACAAGAAACTGGCGGCGTTCGATCATGGCGTGCTCCTTTGTGCTTGCCATGATCCTATGGCGCCCATATGTTACGGTCAACACTGCTTGTAAATGGAGAGGCGAAAACATGGCCGGGAAACCGCAGAGGCGGACACAGGCGGAACGCAGCGCCGGAACGCGCGAACTGCTCTTGGCGGCCGCGATCGAGGCGCTGCACGAACATGGCTATGCCGCGACCTCGACAACGCTCGTCGCCGAAAAGGCGGGGGTCAGCCGCGGCGCGATGCTGCACCAGTTTCGCACGAAGGCCGATCTGATGACCTTCGTCGTCGAAGCGGTGTTCGCGGCCGAGCTCGAGCATTATTCGGAATATCTGCGCGATATCACCGATCCGCAGGCCCGTTTTCTTGCCTATCCCGAGATGGCCTGGGAAGTGCTCAGCCGCCCGTCGGGCGTCGCGGTGCTGGAGATATTGCAGGGCTCGCGCAGCGACCCGCAACTTTGCGAAATGCTCGCGCCCGTGCAGGCGCGGATCGAGCAAGAAGCTCTGCAGTCTTCGCATCTCGCCACGGCCGAAGATGCGCGTGGGGCGATGGCAGTGATGCGGCTGGTCGTCTGGGCGATCCGCGGCCTGTCGATCGCACAGGTGCTGGCGCCCGAACCGAGCGGCGTGCGCGATTCAGTGAAGGTGCTCAAGCACCTGATGGCGGCCGGACTTGAAACCGGGATGCTGTCGGTGGGCCCCGAAAAAAACAAATAGCAGGAGAGGGAAATGGGACGCGCCATGTCCACCGCCATTCTGGCGGTTGCCACGATTATTGCCATGCCGGCGACGGCCAAACAGGCGGACGGAATGACCGAACAAGCGAAAACGGCGGAAAAGCGCGCTGCGGGGATTGTCGATGCGATGACGCTCGACGAGCAGATATCGCTGACCAAATCGATGTCGGGCGGCAGCCTGCTCGACCTTGGCATTCCGCTTCCGCCTTTCATCCCCGAAGCGATGCGGCAGCCAAAGCCCGAGGGCGCGCTCGGCACCGCCGGGTTCGTGCCCGCAATAGACCGCGTCGGTTTCCCGGCGCTTCATCTTGGCGATGCCAGCCTTGGTGTCGCCGATATCGGCTATCTGCGCCCCGGTCAGGAATCGACCGCGCTGCCCGCGACGCTGTCGCTGGCGGCGACCTTCGATCCCGCGATGGCGCGCGAGGCCGGACGGCTGATCGGCGGCGAGGCCTTCGCAAAGGGAATCAACGTGATGCTCGCGGGGGGCGTCAATCTCGCACGCGAACTGCGGAATGGCCGCAACTTCGAATATCTCGGCGAGGATCCGCTGCTCGCGGGTGTTCTGGTCGGCGAACAGATCGCGGGTATCCAGGACCGTCATGTCGCCTCGACGATCAAGCATTATACGCTGAACCCGCAGGAAAGCGGCCGCTTCGTCTATGACGCGCGGATCGACGAGGCGGCGCTGCGCGAATCCGACCTCCTCGCCTTCGAGATCGGTATCAAGCGCGGCAAGCCCGCCTCGATCATGTGCGCCTACAACAAGGTGGGCGGCACCTATGCGTGCGAGAATGAGTTTCTGATGCGCGACGTGCTCAAGGGCGACTGGCAATATTCGGGCTGGGTCATGTCCGACTGGGGCGCGGTGCACAGCCTCAAGCCGTCGATCGATGCCGGGCTCGACCAGCAGTCGCCGCAGGACAAGGACTATTTCGCGGGGCTTCCTGCTGCGGTCAGGGCAGGCGAGATCGCGCTGGCGCGGGTGCGCGATATGGCGCTGCGCGTCGTGCGCTCGATGGCGCTGGTTGGAGCGCTCGACAATCGCGCTGCGCCGGGCGGCGCAATCGACCGCGAGGCGAATAGTGCAAAGGCACAGGCGATGGCCGAGGCAGGGATGGTCCTGCTCAAGAACGACGGCATCTTGCCGCTGGCTGCGAGTGCAAAGTCCATCGCGGTCATCGGCCGCCACGCCGACAAGGGCGTGCCGATCGGTGGCGGCTCGTCGCAGGTCATCCCATGGGGCGGTGTCTATCGCGACGCGCCCGGCGCCAACCCGCTCTCGGCCTTGCTTGCACCAAGCTACGGGCTCTCCTCGCCGCTGAAAGCGTTGCAGGCGGCACTGCCGGACGCCACGATCAGCTTTGACGACGGCAGCAATGCGGCTCGCGCGGCCGAAACGGCGAAGAAGGCCGACCTTGTGGTGATCTATGCGGTCAAGCCCGAGATGGAGGGCATCGATCATGCCGACTTCTCGCTGCCGCACGGCCAGGACGCGCTGATCGATGCGGTCGCTTCGGCCAATGCGAAGACTGTTGTGGTGCTCCAGACCGGCAATCCCGTCGCCATGCCTTGGCTGGGCAAGGTCGGCGCGGTGCTGGAGGCCTGGTTCTCGGGCCAGCGCGGCGGCGAGGCGATGGCCGCGATCCTGACCGGCAAGAGCGCGCCGCAAGGGCGGCTGCCGATCAGCTTCCCGGCCAGTGCCGAACAATTGCCGCAAAAAGCGGTCGTCGGCTACGATCCGGCGAAGCAGCGCCCCCTCGGGATCGGCGTCAAATATGATCCCTTCCCGATCGACTATGTCGAAGGGAGCGACATCGGCTATCGCTGGTTCGAGCGAACCGACGCGAAACCGCTCTTTCCCTTCGGTTACGGGCTGACCTACACGAGCTTCGATTATGACGGCCTTGAGTTCCGGGGCGGCAAGGCTCTGAGCGTCAAGGCGCGCATTGCAAACACGGGCGCGCGCGAAGGCACCGAGGTCGTGCAACTCTATGTTGCACCCCCGGGGCGCACGCACCGCCTCGCCGGATGGGCGAAGGTCAGCCTCAAGCCCGGCGAAAGCCATGAGGTGACGATCGAGGCCGATCCCTGGCTTCTCTTCTCTTATGATGCGGAAGCCAGGAGATGGGCACGGCCGCGCGGCGAATATCGCTTCTTTGTCGGCAAATCGGCGGGTGAACCGATGCTGACCGGCAGCGCCGTGCTGACCGCCGCAACCGAAAACAGGAAGCGCTGACCGATGCGCTGTCTGCCGGTCGTCGCCCTCTTGTTGCTCAGCATAGCCGGGGTGCCCGTCGCTGCGCAGGATGTGACGACGGCGAACGGCGAAGTGCGCGGCGTCGCCGAAGAGGGTGTCGAGGTATTCAAGGGTCTGCCCTTTGCCGCTCCCCCTGTCGGCAATCTGCGCTGGCGCCCCCCGCAGCCGGTCGCATTCTGGCAGGGCGTGCGCGAGGCCGTGCGCTTCGGACATGACTGCATGCGCCCGGCCGCCGACCCGGCGTTCGAGCCTTCGGAGGACTGTCTTTACCTGAATGTCTGGCGCCCCGCCGGGGCAGCCGGGAAACGCCCGGTAATCGTCTGGATCCATGGCGGTGCCTTTGTCTCTGGCTCGAATGTTCCCGCCGAGGCTTCGGGCGCCGCCTTCGCGCGCGGCGGGGTGATCTTCGTGGCGCCTAATTACCGGCTCGGGCGCTTCGGCTTTTTCGCGCATCCGGCGCTTTCCGCGGAACAACCCGAGGCACCCAAGGGCAATTACGGCTATCTCGACCAGATCGCGGCGCTGCACTGGGTGAAGCGCAATATCGCGGCCTTCGGCGGCGATCCCGATAATGTCACGATCATGGGCGCCTCGGCAGGCGGCGAGTCGGTGCTGGCGCTTGCCGCTTCGCCGCTCGCGCGGGGGTTGTTCCGGCGCGTGATTGCGCAGTCCGGCGGCGGACGCACGCAATTGCTCGGCGCACAGATGTTGTCGGCGGATACCGGGGTGCATCCTTCGGCCGAGAAGATCGGCCTTGCCTTTGCAACCAGCGTCGGCATCGACGGGAGCGACGCGGCGGCTCTTCAAAAGCTCCGCGCGTTGCCGGCCGAAAAGATCGCGGGCAATCTGACCGCGCTCGGCATGTTGTTCCTTGGCGAGCGCAGCCGCTTTTCGGGACCGATCGTCGATGGCCGTATCGTGACCGCGCAGCCGGCCGAGGCGCTGAAGGGTGCACCGCCGCTTCCGATGATCGTCGGAGCGGACGAGGCCGACCTCGGCCTCAATCGCGCATCGTCAAAGGACGCCGCCTTTGCCGCCTTTGGCGCGCTCGCGGCCGAGGCGCGCGCGGCCTATGACCCCGCGGGCACGGCAACGCTTGACGACGTCAACGGCATGATCGGCCGCGACCGGACAATGATCGAGCCCGCGCGGCTGGTGGCGCATACGGTCGCGGCGAACGGTCAGCCCGCCTTTCTGTTCCGCTTTTCCTATGTCGCCGAAGCGCAGCGCGGAAAGCCGACCAGAGGCGCCGAACATTCGAGCGAAGTCGTCTACGCCTTCGACCGGCTCGGCGCGCTCCTCGGTGACAAGGTGGCCGCGACCGACGCGGCGGTGGCATCGACGATGCACCGCTATTGGGTGAATTTCGCGCGGACCGGCAATCCGAACGACGCCGGACTGCCGCCGTGGGCACCGGTCACGAAGGCCGACGATCCGCTTCTGGAGTTTCAGGCCGACGGGCGTGCTGTGACGAAGGCTGATCCCTGGAAAACGCGCCTGGATGTAACCGAGGCCCTGGCCGAAACGGCGAAATGACAGAGAAGGGGAGGATGCGCGGAATGAGATTTCTTGGAGCTCTGGCGGCCACGCTGGCTGCCTTTCCGGCCTATGCGGCGCCAGCGCTGATGCCGCTTCCCGTGTCCATGGTCCCGAATGGAGCCGGGGTGCTGCGCATCGAAGGGCCGCTGAAGGCCGAGTGGCAAGGGTGCGGCGACGCGGCGGTCCTCGACCGCGCCGCGGCGCGCCTTGGCGGTGATGTCCAGCGGCAGACGGGCTTGATCTTCGATCCGGCGAAGCCGGTCGCGGTGCATGCAACGTGCCGGTCTTCACAGGATGGGGCCGATCGCGGCGAAGCCTATCGCCTGACCGTGGGGAACGAAGGCATAGTGATCGAAGCCGACGGACCCACCGGCGTGCTGCGTGCCTATGCAAGCCTGCGGCAACTCGCGGGGCTTTCGCCTTCGGGTATCTCCATCGCGCACCAGACGATCAGCGATGCGCCGCGCTTTGCCTGGCGCGGCGTCATGCTCGACCCCGCGCGCCATTTCATTTCGGTCGCCACGCTCAAGCGGCAGATCGACGCGATGGAGCGGCTGAAGTTCAACACGCTCCACCTGCACCTGTCGGACGATCAGGGCTTTCGCGTCGAAAGTCTGCGATACCCGAAGCTCAATGCCGACGGTGAATATTATCGGCAATCGGAGATTCGCGATCTTGTCGCTTATGCGTCGGATCGCGGCGTCCGCATCATTCCCGAATTCGACGTTCCCGGGCACAGCCGCGCGATCGTCACCGCTTATCCCGAAGTCGGCACCTTTTCCAGGACCATGTTCCTCGGCCAGCCCGAGGTCGCACTCAACCCGGCGTCGGAGAAGACCTATCGCTTTCTCGAGCGCCTGTTCGGCGAAATGGCGCCGCTGTTTCCCGACCCGCATTTCCATATCGGCGGCGACGAGGTCAGCAAGACCGTCTGGGCCGATGCGGAGGATGTGAAGGCGCTGATGGCGCGCGAAAATCTCGCCGACAGCAAGGCGGTCGAGGCGTTTTTCCTGCGCCGCGCGGCGGGGATCGTGCGCCGGCTCGGCAAGACCGTCATCGGTTGGGAGGAAGTGTCGGGTGCGGGCCTCCCCAAGGACAGCATCGTTCAGGCCTGGCAGACGTCGAACGCAATGGCGGATGCGACCGCGAAGGGACACCGGACGATCATGTCGGCTGGCTACTATCTCAACCTGCTGATGCCCGCCGACTATCACTATGGTATCGACCCCGCAGCGACCGCCGCCGCGGGCCTGACGCCCGAACATGCGAAGGCGCTGCGCGGACTCAGCCCGCTGCTCGCGAATTTCGTGACCGACGCGCTGGTCGATTTTCCGCACGAGCCCCTGTCGGCCGAGCAGGAGAAGTTGCTGATCGGGGCGGAGGCGCCGCTCTGGGGCGAGATCGCGACCGACGAGCTGATCGATCATCATCTCTGGCCGCGCGCCGCCGCGCTCGCCGAACGTTTCTGGTCGCCCGCAAGCGTCACCGATGCGCCGGACATGTACCGCCGGCTCGCGATCGTGTCGGCGCAGCTCACGGTCAGCGGGCTCGACGATCGGGCGAACCGGCAGCGGATTGCCGCGCGCATCGCGCCCGATGACAATGGTGCAGTGGCCGATCTTCTGGCGATCACCGGACCTGTTCGCAACATGGCGCACGACCATCGCATCAAGGCGATGCTCGCGGGCCAGCGCATCGTCCAGCCCTTGAACGCGCTCGCCGACACCGCGCCGGTCGACAGTCTCGTTGCGCGGCGTTTCGCGGATGATGCGAGGCGCTATGTCAGCGGCGAACGCGCGCTCGGCGCGCCGCTCCGTGCGCAACTTGGCGATTGGAAGGCCAATGAAGCGCGCTTCGAAGCGGTCTTGGGCGGGAATCCCATGCTGGAGCCCGCGCGCCCGACCGCTGTCCTGATCGCCGGGGTCGCTGCGGTCGGCCTCGATGCGCTCGAGGCTTTGGAGACGGAGCGGCCGCTGTCGGCCGCGCAGATGCAAAAAGCCAATGAGCTGCTGGCACGATTGGAAAAGGAAGAAACCGCATCGTGGCGGCCGTTCGATTCTTTCCTGCGCCCGCAACCCGCGGCCGATCTGATCGTGAAGATCGGGCCGGGCATCCGGACGCTGGTGGAAGCCGCCGGCAAATAGACGGAAGGACCGCGGCGCTGCCTCTATGCCGGCGCCGCGGTCCTTCCGCTCAGGCCAGGCCGCCGCGCTTGGCGATTTTGCCGAGAAAGCGGGCCGAAGGCTTCGGGATACGGCGAAACGTCCTGGGCTCAATAGCCACGAGCCCGAATTTGGGGCGATAGCCCGCGACCCATTCCCAATTGTCGAGAAGCGACCAGTGGATATAGCCGCGCAGGTCGATGCCGTCGGCAAGGCAGCGCTCGACCCCCGTCACGGCGCCTTCGATATAGGCGATACGGCGCTGGTCATCCTCGGTCGCAACGCCATTCTCGGTCACATAGAGCGGTCGATCGGTGCGGCTTGCGACCAGCCGGATCGCGCCTTCGATCGCCCCGGGGGTGAAAGCATATCCCATTTGCGTGACTTCGGCGCCCGGCGGCGGCGAAATATCGGCGTCGGGTCCGACTTCGCCGCCGGTGTAGGTCTGGATACCTATGAAGTCGCCCGGCGCGGCCAGCCAGCGGTCGAGCATCTCGGCCTGCTTGCGCTTCAGGCCCCGGTCGTCGCCGTTCGCCGCGGTGTCGGCTGGAATGGCCAGCGACAGCCCGATGGGGAAACTCGCTCCGGCGGCACGCATCGCCTCAGCCGCCTTGGTATGCGCCGCGACGATCCCGTCATATTGGCGCTCGCCTGCAAGCATCGGACTCGACCAGTTCGGCGCATTTTGCGAAATGCCCGCGGCCTTTTGCGCCGCCTCGATATAGGGGCGATATTTCTCGGACAGTCCGCTCCAGCGCACAACGGTCGCGAGATTGGGTTCGTTGAAGGTGATGGCGAGACGAATCTTCTCGCCCATGCTTTTGACGATGCGCGCGCAGTGGGCGGCAAAGGCGTCGACGTTGGCGGGATCGGTAAAGCCGCCGCTCGCGGCAACCCAGCGCGGGACGGTGAAATGGCTCAGCGTGACGACCGCCTTCATCTTGCGGCGCTCGCACGATTCAAGGACGCGCCGGTAATAGGCGAGGCCGGCTTCGGAAATCTGTCCACGCTCGGGTTCGATCCGCGACCATTCGATGCCGAACCGATGGGTGTTGAAACCCAGCGATGCGGCGAGTGCGATATCGTCGTCGAAGCGATGATAGACGTCGCAGGCGTCGCCCGACTTGTCCGCGAAGATCGGCGGCGAGACATACTCCATGACCCAGAGGTCGCTCGCGACATTCGCGCCCTCGACCTGATAGGCGGCGCCGGCAGTCCCCCAGAGAAACTCCGAGCGTTTCCCGGCGCCCGCGGCTGTTGCCGGTCCCGCAATCAGCGCGGCACTTGCTGCACCTGCCATGCCCAGAAAATTACGACGTTCCATGCATCCCCCACTTACAGTCAATCCTGATCGTAAATAGGAGGCTCGCCGATACGGGGCAAGAAAAATGACTCTTGTGGTCGAACCAAAGGGCGAATGCTGTGCTAGCTGCATCCGGTATAGCGTTTTGGCCTGCCGAAAGCTGCCTGACCGCAACCGGTCAGAAGCCCAAATGAGATGGGCGGCCGCCGCTGTGGTTGCGCAAATATCGTCGGGCCTCCCAGACTAACCATCTTGGCCTCCTCAAAATATTTTCTCGGTGAGGTGTCGGGAAGGGAGGCGGCGCTGCGTCCTTGTGTCGCCGAAGCAAATCGCTTCGTCGAAAGGAGAGTTCAAATGACCAAGATGATCTTCATCAACCTGCCTGTGGCCGACCTTGCGGCCTCAACCGCTTTCTATGCGGCGCTGGGCTTCACTAAGAACGACATGTTCAGCGACGAAGCTGCTTCGTCAATGATGTGGTCGGACCAGATCACCTTCCAGCTTCTGACGCGTGAATATTTTCAGACCTTCACCTCCAAGCCGGTCGGTGATGCGCATGCGAACTGCCAGCTTCTCATCGCGCTGTCGGCCGACAGCCGGGAAGAGGCCGACCGTCTCGCAGAACTTGCAGGCGAGCGTGGCGGCAAGACCGATCCCCGCGTGCCTATGGACCTGGGTTTCATGTATAATCGGGCCTTTGAGGATCCGAACGGCTATGTCGTCGAACTGGTATGGATGAATCCGGATGCGGCCATGGGTGACGCGACGGGGCCTGTGGCATAAGCATTTGGCGACGGCGGGCTGGGCCTGCCGTCGCCGAACAACAGGACAGTTGCGATGCTCTACGCCGTTTTATGCTATCATGATGAAGCGATCACCGGCTCGTGGACCCCGGACGAGGAGGCGGCTGTCGTCAATCGGCTGATCGCCGTCCATGACAAATATGGAGACCGATTCCGCCCGGTCCTGCGACTGATGCCGGCCAGTACGGCGATGTCGATGAAAAGCGGTGCGGCGGTCATGACGGATGGGCCCTTCACCGAGACAAAGGAGCAACTGCTCGGTATCTACACGGTCGATGTAAAAGGTCTCGATGATGCGGTCGCTATCGTTGCGGACTTGAGCGCGGCCAATCCCACCGCGAATTATGAGCTGCGCCCGTTGATCGCTTACATCACTGATGCGGCGTTTGGTCCCGTGCACGCCATAGAGGGCGCGCAGCGCGATGGCTCGGACTGAGGACTATCGCGCAACGTTTGTTGCGGCGCGTCCGCGCGCGATGGCCGCGTTCCTGCGCTATTTCCGGGATATCGACCGAGCAGAGGATGCGTTCCAGGAAGCGTGCGTCAGGGCGCTGTCCGTATGGCCCCAAAACGGTCCGCCGCGCGATGCGACAGGCTGGCTGATTCTGGTCGGTCGCAACGCGCAGGTCGACGCCCTGCGGCGGCAACAAAAGGTCACGAACGAGGTGGACGAATTCGTCAATGGCGCCGTTATCGGCGGCGAACCCGACATGATCGAACGGATGGATCAGAGCCATTTTCGCGACGACATCCTCCGCCTGCTCTTCACCTGCTCTCACCCCGATCTTCCACCCGCGCAGCAGATTGCGGTCGCGCTGCGGGTCATTGCCGGGCTGTCGGTGGTTCAGATTTCGCGCGCGTTCCTAGTAAGCGAAGCTGCGATGGAACAACGGATCACGCGGGCCAAGGCGAGGATTGCCAAGGCCGAATTACCCTACGAGGCACCGGGTGCAATCGAACGGGCAGAGCGCCTCGCGGCCGTCGCCAAGATGCTCTACCTCCTGTTCAACGAGGGCTATACGGCTGCCGACCCGGTCAGCGACCGCGCCGGTCTCTGTGCCGAGGCCATCCGGCTCGCCCGGCTGCTCCTTGAAATGTTTCCGGCCGAGCCGGAGTTGATGGGGCTTCTTGCGTTGATGCTGCTTCAGCATTCGCGCACGGCCGCCCGTTTCGACGCGGCCGGTTCTCCGATCCTGCTGGACGACCAGGACCGGCGGCTCTGGAATTCCGACTCTATCGCGGAGGGCGTCGCACTGATCGACAAGGCGATGAGGCATCGCACGCCCGGGACCTTTCAGATCCAGGCTGCGATCGCGGCGCTTCACGCGCGTGCGGATAGCCCCGCGGAAACGGACTGGCAGCAGATCGACGAATTGTACCAGGCTCTCGAACGGCACGCTCCATCGGCGGTGACGACCCTCAATCGCGCGGTTGCGGTCGCGCACCTTCGCGGCCCCACTGCGGCGCTCGAGATGATCACGCCATTATCCGAAGCGCTTGACGGCTATTTCTATTTCCACGGGGCGCGCGGCATTTTCTACAGGGAAAGCGGGAACGAACAGGAGGCGCGGCGTTCGTTCGCGAAAGCGATGTCCCTTGCCGTCACACCCGCCGAAGCCGTTCACATTCGCCGCGAAATCGAGCGTCTCGAACAACGTACCGCCCGGTGATGGGCGCGCTCACTGCCTCTCGCTGATTTCCACGCCTTCAAGGAAGAGTGATGGCGTTGGTCGATCGCCGACCTTTTCTGTCGCAGACCGCGGTCCTCCCTTTTTGGGTGCAGAGACTGGCCGTGACGCGGCGCCGGCCGCAGAGGCCGGACAAAATATTCCGCACTTATCGCCGCCGATCACACGCTATTTTCTCGAGTTCCGAGTGAACAGCCGGTTCGAAGCAGTGCCCCATGAGAGGATCACGATGCGGCTGCTCCTCGCCAACCGCGCAGGCTTCACGCACGAGGCACCCGTCGGAAACAATTGCGACCCGGCGTCGCCAAGCTTTTCCGCGCATGTGCGTAGTGCTCGGGTTCGCCGGGATGACGGGGCAAGCGTGCAGGGTCGGGACGACTCAGCAGCCCTTTCCGATACAGATGTCCGCCACCACCGGATAATGATCCGATGGTAGCTTGCCGCCATTCTGGTCGGTCAGGGTCGCATGGCGCAACACCGTCACATCGTCGCTGACGAAGATATGATCGATCGGGCTTGGCTCCATCTGCACGATCTTGAAGCCGGTGAAGGTGCCGAGCGGGCCGTAATGCGGCGTGCGGCTGATCGTGCGGCTGTCACGGAGGGCGCCTTGGCCCGGCTCGACGATCGCGGCGTAGGGATCGCTCGTCGCCGGGCTGTTGAAATCGCCCATCAATATCGCAGTTTCGCCGGGCCCCCGCTGCCCGTCGATCCAGCGGCGGATCTGGCGCGCGCTTTCCTGTCGCGCGATTTCGCCGATATGGTCGAAATGGGTGTTCACGAGGAGCAAGGTGCGTTTGGCCGTCCGGTCATGCAGCCGTGCCCAGGTCGCGATCCGCGGCAGCGCGGCGTCCCAGCCCTTGCTCGGGGTTTCGGGCGTCGGCGACAGCCAGAAGGTCCCTGATCCCACCAGGGAGAAACGGTCGCGGCGGAAACCGAGTGGTGAATATTCGCCCTTCTCCTTGCCGTCATCGCGCGCAACGCCGACGAATTGATAGCCGGGCAAGTCGGCTTCGACAGCCTGCTTCTGATGCTGCAGCACTTCCTGCATTCCGACGAAATCGGGCGCCTGATAGGCGACGAGGGCGGTCAGCGCGCTGCGCCGGTGCGACCAGCCATTGTCGCCGTCCGACGCGATATCGAGGCGGATATTATATGTCATCGCCTCATAATGATCGGCGCGTTCCTTTGCGGCTGCGGGCAGGGCGAACAGCGCTATGGCGAGGAGCAGGGCTTTGCGGCTCATCCGAGGTTCCCTCCATTGGCGGCGATCACACTGCTGTAGAAGCGCGCGCTGCGTTTCGGCGTGCGAGCCTGCGTTTCATAATCGACATGGACGATGCCGAACCGCTTCGAAAAGCCCAGCGACCATTCGAGATTGTCGAGCAACGACCATGCCATATAGCCGCGCACGTCGACGCCCTTCTTGATCGCGTCGCCGATCGCCGAGATATGGGTGCGGAGGTAATCGCAGCGCAGCGGATCGTCGATCCCGTCGGGGCCCGCAGTCGGCGGGTCATAAAAGGCCGCGCCATTCTCGGTGATATAGACGGGGATGTCGCCATAGGTGTCGCGGAACCAGACGAGCATGTCGGTGAGTGCGGGCGGATAGACTTCCCAGTCGGTCGTCGTGTGCGTTGCGATCTGCTTCACCGGCGAGGCGCCGACGGGCCACTGGTTCGGGTCGGCCTTGACGACGTTACGCGTATAGTAGTTGATGCCGATGAAATCGAGTGGCTGGCAGATCGCGTTCAGATCGCCGGCCGACCATTCGGGCCACGCCTCGCCGAACACCTCGGCCAGTTCGGCGGGGTAACTGCCCTTGAGCGCCGGATCGAGATATTGCCGGTTCATATAAGCATGCGCGCGCGCGGTCGCGGCGATGTCCTCGGGGCTGTCGCTCGCCGGATACTTGGGCTCGATGTTGACGACCAGGCCGATCTCGTGCGCGCCCTCGCTGCGATACGCCTCGACCGCCGCACCGTGCGCGCGCATCAGATTGTGGCTCGCGATCGGGGTTTCGAACAAATTGCGGTGGCCGGGTGCCAGCGCGCCGTGGAGATAGCCGCCATCGGTGATCACCCACGGCTCGTTGAGCGTCACCCATTTCTTCACGCGCCCGTCGAGGCGGCGGTACATCACCGAACCATAGTCCGCGAACCAGCCGGCGATGTCGCGGTTGAGCCATCCGCCCTTGTCGTCGAGCGCGGCGGGCAGGTCCCAATGGTGCAGTGTCAGCAGCGGTTCGATGTCGTTCTTCAGCAATTCGTCGACGAGACGCTCGTAGAAGTCGAGGCCCGGTTCATTCACGCGCCCCACACCCTCCGGCAAGACGCGGCCCCAGTTGACGCTGAAGCGATAGGCCTTCAGTCCCAGCTCCTTCATCAGCGCGACGTCGGCCGGCATGCGGTTGTAATGGTCGCACGCGACGTCGCCGGTGTCGCCTTTCACCGCCATCAGTCGGGGGTCGTGGCTGAAGCGCTGCCAGATGCTCGCGCCCGCACCGTCGGCGAGCGGCGACCCTTCGATCTGATAGGCAGCCGTCGCGGCGCCCCACAGGAAGTCGTCGGGGAAGATAGTCTGCGTCATTTCTTGTCCTTGTCGGTATTCGTCGGGGAGGGGCGTTTCTGTTCGAGAAGCCAGGCATAAAGCGCCGGGTCGTCATAAGCGGGATCCCAGGCATTGTGGCCGAGGTCGGGATAGATGGTCACGCGGACCTTGCGGCCGCCGCATGCGCGGATCGCGCGCGCCATGGCGAAGCTGCCTTCGGGGATCACGACGTCGTCGCGGTCGCCGTGAAACGCCCAGACGGGAAGGTCCATCAACCGGCACGCCTCGCCCGGATTGCCGCGCCCGGCGACTGCCGCGACGGCGGCGAAGCGTTTGGGTTCTGCGATCGCCCAGCGCCAACTCGCATGGCAGCCGCGGCTGAGGCCGGTGAGGTAGACGCGCGCCGGGTCGATGCGATAAATCTTCGTGATATGGTCGACCAGCCGGTCGAGCTTCTCGATATCCCAGTCCTGATCGGTGCCGAGCAATGGCGATACGGTGAGGAAGGGGAAGGCGGGGTCGCGTTCGGCGATCTTCGGCGGGCCATGGACCTTCACCTTCGCGACATCGTCGCCGCGCTCGCCCGATCCGTGGAGGAAGACCAGCAGCGGATATTGTTTCGCCGCGTCGGTCAGATAGCCCTTCGGCACGAACAGCTGATAGGGATAATTGCCCGCGTCGATCGGCCGCTGTGGCGTCTGCCCTTCGACTGGCGGAGGGGCTTTGCTCTTCGCGGCCGCCGGGGAGGCAGCAAGCGCGAGGGCCAGCAGCCCTGCGGTCCAACAGGTCATCATTCGATCCTTCATCCCTTGACGCTTCCGGTCAGGAGGCCGGTTAGATAAAAGCGCTGGAGCGCGAGGAAGAGGATCAGGACGGGCAGCGTGGTGACAACCGCGCCCGCCATCATCAGTTCATTGTCCTGCACATGCTGTCTGCTCATCGCTGCGAGCGCGACGGGCAGCGTGTAGAGATCCTGATCGGCGAGGATTATCAGCGGCCACATGAAATCGTTCCAGCTGCCGAGAAAGACGAAAAGTGCGAGTGTGACGATGATCGGGGTCAGGATCGGTAGGACGATGCGGCGGAGGATCTGCCCCTCGCTCGCCCCGTCGATGCGTGCCGCCTCGAGCATCTCGTCAGGGATCGACAGGCAATATTGGCGGACGAGGAAGATGCCGAAAATGCCCGCGAGCCAGGGCACCAGCGCGCCGGCATAGCTGTTGACGAGCCCCATCGCCTTGAGTTCGAGGAACAAGGGCAGCATCCCGATTTGCCCCGGCACGACGAGTGCCGCGACGAGCAGGCGGAAGGTCGCATCGCGGCCTTTGAAGCGCAGCTTGGCGAACGCGTAGCCCGCGGGGATCGTGAAGAGCAGCGCGAGGCCCGTCGCAAGCGTCGAGATCAGCAAGCTGTTGAGCAGGAAGCGGCCGATACCGAAACTGCCGAACAACATGCGATAATTGTCGAGGCTTGGATCGCTCGGCAGCAAAGGCGGCGCGAATGCCGACGCCTCGCCGCGCGCCATAAAGCTGACCGAGAGCATCCAGAGCAGGGGCGCGATGGTCAACAGCGCGACAAACGCGGCAAGCAAGGTGACGGACCACCGGCGCAGGCTCATATCGCGCCGCTCCGTTTCGCGAGCCGCAGCTGCACCAGCGTGACCGCAAGAATGCAGAGGAAGAGCAGGAAGGCGACCGCCGCGCCCGACCCGAGGTTCCACCATTTGAACCCCTCCTCATACATGAAATAGAGGATGGTAACGGTCGACTGGGCGGGGCCGCCCTGTGTCATCACATAGGGTTCGGCGAAGAGCTGGAACATCCCCGCGACGGTCAGCACCGACACCAGCAGCACGGTCGGGGCGATCGCGGGCAAGGTCACATGGCGCAGGCGCGTGGACCATCCCGCGCCGTCGATCCGCGCCGCCTCGTCGAGCTCGCGCGGTACCGTCTGAAGTGCGGCGAGGAAGATGACCATATTGTAGCCGAAGGTCTTCCACCCCACGAAGATCAGAATAGCGGGGAGCGATGCATTGGGATCGCCCAGCCAGTCGATCGGCGCGATGCCGAACAGTGACAGCAGATAATTGACGAGGCCGTATCGCGTGTGGAGCAGATAGCGCCACACCACCGCGGTCGCGACGAGCGTCGTCACATAGGGTGCGAACAGCGCGACGCGCCAAAGCGGGCGCCACTTCAACCAGCGCGAATTGACGAGCATCGCCGCGAACAGCGACATCGCGACTATGAAAGGGACGCCGAAACCGACGAACAGCAATGTGTTCGTTACGGCTTTCCAGAACAGCGGGTTAGCAAGCAATCTTTCGTAATTTTCGAAACCGACGAAGCGCAGATTGCCGATGTCGGCGAGCGCATAAATGTCGAAATCGGTGAAGCTCAAAAACAGCGACGCGATCGCTGGCAGGACGAAGAAAAGGGCGATCGCGGCGAGCGCGGGCGACGCCATCGCCCAGCCCGCGCGGGCTTCGCTGACCCGGCCAATGGCGCTCACCGCGTGCGCCCTTTCTCCAGCATCCAGCGCCGCTTTTCGAGCAGGCGGTCGGCGCGGAGGTCGATCTCCTTCGCGGCTCCGTCGACGCTATACTGGCCGCGCACCATACGCTCGGCGACGATCTGCATTTCGGTGACGATGCGCTCCCACTCGGGCACCTTGGGCAGCGGAATGGCATGGTCGAGCTGTGCCGCGAAGGGAGCGACGATCGGGTCGCTCGCCAGCCCTGCCTTCGCCCACACCGACCGCCGTGCGGGAAGGCCGCCGGTGAGTTGCTGGAATTTGAGCTGCGCGGCGGGCGCCATCAGCCGCGACACCAGATCCCACGCCGCATCGCCTTGATCGTTACCCGCAAACACGACGAGGCTCGATCCGCCCGGTGCCGCCGATCCGATGCCGGTGGGGCCGGGGTTCGGCGCGGTCGCCCAATTGTCCTGCATCGCGGGGGCGAGGCGGCTCTTCAGATCGCCGATCGTCCATGGGCCCGACAGGAACAGGCTGAAATAGCCCTTAGCAAACTCGTCCCACACATTCGAAATCTGTGCCGACGATGCCAGCGGCGCCAGCCCCTCGTCGAACAAGGATTTGTAGAACGCCAGCGCCGCCTTGAATGCGGGGTCCGAAAAGGCGCCGCGTGCGCCGTCGTCGCGCAGCATGCGCGCTCCGGCCGACAGCGCGAGCGTCGTGAGCTGTTCATATTCGTTGAGCGGGTAGAGCAGCGCGTAGTTGCCCGCTCCGGCCTGGCGCTTCACCTTGTGCAGCGCGGTCTTCCATCCGGCCCAGTCAGCTGGCGGCGCGTCATATCCGGCACGCGCGAACAGGTCCTTGCGATAAAATTGCAGCCGCGTGTCGACATACCAGGGGATCGCCCACGCCAGCCCCGCGATGCGGTTGGTTTCGACCACCGCGCCGAACTGGTCGTCGAGCAGCCCCAGCGCGCGATCGGGAACCGGCGCGATCGCGCCGATCGCCGCCAGTTCGGCGATCCAGCTGTTGCCGACCTGGCCCACTGTGGGCAGCGACCCGCCCGCGAAGCCGGTGAGCAATTTTTCGTGCGCCGCGGTCCAGGGTAGCGGCTGGATGGTGATCGGCGGCGCGTTCGTCGGCCAATCGATCACCTTCAGCAGTTCGGGCAGGCTCGCGGCCTCATTGCCCATCGCCCAGACGGTCAATGCGGCATCGCCGCGCGCGCCGCAGCCGGTCAGCAGCGAAGCAAGGGGCAGCGCCGCGAGCGCGCCGGTCAAATGGCGCCGCGTCAGCTGCATAGGCATGGCCGCGCCGGTTGCGTCATGTCGGCGAGGCTCCCGCCGCGACGACGCTCGCCGGCGTTGCCGCCCCGCCGGTTGTGCCGCGCGCGATCAGCGTCGGGGTCAGGATCGTCGCGCTCGCGCCGCCCAATGTTTCGCCGCGAAGGATGCGCAGCAACATCATCATCGCGGTCGACCCCAGCCGGTCGATCTTGACCTGCATCGTCGTCAGCGACGGATTGAGGTGGCGCGCGAGCGGGATATCGTCGAACCCCGCCACCAACACGTCGCAGGGAACCGACTTTCCCGCATTGGCAAGCTCCGCCATCAGCCCGACCGCCATCTGGTCGTTCGCGGCAAAGACGGCGTCGGCGGGCAATTGTCCCTGCACGAGCAGCCGGCCGGCCTGCGCGCCGCTCTCTTCCGAAAAATCGCCGGGCAGGATCGCCGGGTTCGAAATCTTCGCGATCTTCGCCATCGCGTCGACAAAGCCGCGCTGGCGGTCGCGCGCGTCGCGGTTGTGCTTCGGCCCCGCGATATGGACGATCTGTCGCATGCCGCGCGCCAGCAGCGCCTCGGTCATCGCATAGGCCCCGCGATAATTGTCGACCGCCACAAAGGGCAGGTCGAGCGAGCCCGCATCATAGTTGAGCAGCACCGTCGGGAGCGCGGGGTCGAGATAATCGGACAGCAGTTCGGGCTTCAGGTCGGGCGGCATCACGAGCAGTCCGTCGACGCGCCCGCGCATCGCCGCGATCGCGGCGGCGGTCTCGTGCGTGCTGCCGTGCATGTTGCCGAGCAAGAGGTGCATGCCCGATTCATGCGCCACCAGGTCGATGCCGCGGATGATTTCGGAGAAAAATTCGCCGAACAGGTCGGGCAGGATGACGCCGACGGTGTCGGTCTTGCGCCGCGTCAGGCTGCGCGCGCCGCTGTGCGGGACGAAGTTCAGCTTCTTGACCGCGGCCATCACCGCCGCTTTTGTCGGTGCCGTGACATTGCCGAGCCCGTTGATTGCCCGCGATGCCGTCGCCACCGAAACCCCCGCTTCGCGGGCGACGTCCCTCAATGTAGCCATGTTGTTGGCCCCCTTTCCCTCATATGGCGCCGGGTCGCCTTTGCGACTCCGCTCCTCTTCTTTCGCCGGGCGCGGAAACGTTCACAACGTAACCGGTTACACAGGCGAAATGCAAGGTCATTCCCCCGCCTTTCCCAACGCTTGGCCTTCGGCGTCGAACAGATGCAAATGTTTGGGCGCAAAGGACGCGGCCACGGTGTCGCCCTCGTCGAGACTGCCGTCGTCGCGCAGCTGGCAAGCGATCGGCTCGCCGCCTTCGCGTCCGCCCAGATGCAGTGTCGCGAGCCCGCCGAGCCGTTCGACAAAGCGGATCGTGAAGGGCAGCGCGCCCGGCGCGTCGCCGATGGCGATATCCTCGGGCCGGACGCCGATCGAAAGCGATGTTCCCGCCGTCAGCGCCGCCGCGAGCGGAGGCAGGGCGATGCTGCGCCCGTCTTCCAGCGTCGCGCGACCATCCTTGGCGACGGTCGCGGGCAGGATGTTCATCCGCGGTGTGCCGAGGAATTGCGCGACAAAGATATTCGCCGGCCGCGCATAAAGTTCGCGTGGGCTTCCGACCTGCTCGATCCGTCCATCGCGCAGCACGATGATGCGGTCGGCGAGCGTCATCGCCTCGACCTGATCGTGCGTGACGTAGAGCGTCGTCGTACCGAGCTGGCGGTGCAGGCTCGCGAATTCGTAGCGCATCCGCACGCGCAAATCGGCGTCGAGGTTCGACAAGGGCTCGTCGAACAGGAAGATCTGCGGCTGGCGCACGATCGCACGCCCGATCGCGACGCGCTGCCGCTGCCCGCCCGACAGCGCGGCAGGCTTGCGATCAAGCAGCGCCTCGATGTTCAATATCTCCGCCGCGCGCCGCACGGCGTCGTCGATTTCGGCCTTCGCCGCCTTCGCGATCTTCAAGCCGAACGCCATATTCTCGCGCACCGTCAGATGCGGGTAAAGCGCATAGGATTGGAACACCATCGCGATGCCGCGCTCCGACGGCGGCAAGGTCGTCACGTCGCGGTCGCCGATGACGATGCTGCCGCCGGTCAGCTCTTCGAGCCCCGCAACGGCCCGCAGCAGCGTCGACTTGCCGCACCCCGAAGGGCCGACGATCACCGTGAATTCGCCGTCGGCGACGTCGATCGACACGCCTTTCAGGACCTCGGTGGTGCCGAAGCTCTTGCGCGCGTGGTGGATCGACAGTCCGGCCATGGCTCCCTCGTTCTTAACGCCTCAGTGAACGGTCACGCCCGCGCTCGCCTGCCGGGCCGGGGCCCGTCCGGCGGCGATGGCGAAGACGCAGAGCGCGACATAGCAGGCGGCGGGCAGGATCAGCGCGGCGGTATAGCCGACCGCGCCTGACAGCAGGCCGATGAAATAAGGAATCACCGCTCCGCCTACGATCGCGGTGCAGAGCAGCCCCGACGTCGCTTCGGCGCGCGCCGTCGAGCGTTCGAGCGTCAGCGTGAAGATCACCGGGAACATGATCGAATTGAAAAGGCCGATCGACAGCACGACGAAGCCCGCCGTCACGCCGCCGACAAGGACGATATAGAGGCAAAGCAGCGCGGCGATGGCGGTGAACGCCACGAGCATCTTCGATGCCGAGAAGCGCGCGAGCAATACCGATCCGATTGCGCGGCCGACCATCGCGCCGCCCCAGTACAGCGCGACGGCCTTTCCCGCCTCCTGCAGTGAAACGCCGGGCACGCCGTCATTGCCCATGATCCAGCCGAAGGTGCCGAAAGCCGCGTCCGACTGACCCCAGATCGCATCGCTGTTGAGGAACAGCGCCATCTGCGTACCGATCGCAACCTCGGCGCCGACATAGAGGAAGATCGCGAGGCCCCCGAGCAGCGCCCAGCGCGACGAAAATGCCTCGCGGATCAGTTCGCCCATTCCGGCGCGCTCGCCGATCGGCGCGGGCGGGACGGCTTCGTTGACGATGCGGCGGCTGACCCAGAAGAACAGCAGCAGCGCGATGATCAGGCCGCAGATCCAGAAATAGGCCGAATCGATCCCGGCGAGCGCCTGCGAACGCACCGCCTCGGTGACCACCGTGCCTTCCTTGACCTCGACGCCTTCGAGGAACAGGTGCGCGCCGATCAGCGGACCGAGGAAGGTGCCGAAGCTGTTGAACGTCTGGCTGAAGGTCAGGCGGAAATGGCTGCGTTTGGGGTCGCCCAGCGCCGCCGCGAGCGGGTTCGCCGCGACCTGCAGGATGGTGATGCCGCTCGCGAGGATGAAAAGCCCCGCGAGGACAAGCGGGTATATCGCGAGGTTTGCCGCGGCGAGCATGACGAGACAGCCGACGACCATCGTCGACAGCGCGGTCAGGATCGACGGCACCGAATGGAAGCGCGCGATCAACGCGGCGGCGGGAAAGGACATCAGGCCATAGGCGATGAAGAAGGCCGAGGCCGACAGCTGCGCTTCGGCATCGCTCAGCGTGAAGATGCCCTTCACCGCGGCGACGAGTGGGTCAATCAGCGAGGTGATGAAGCCCCAGGCGAAGAAAAGCACGGTGACCGCGGCAAAGGCGGCCATCGCATTCGAGCGACCGCCGCTGTGGGTGGTCGCCTGGCTGGGCATGGTCATCCGGAATATCCTCTTCGCCGAAACTATGTTATGCAGGCGGTCTAACGAGCGGTCCGAGGCAATGCAACCGGTTACATTTCTGTGGCTATTGCCTCCAGCTGCCGTGCTTCAGCCAGTGATCCCGCACCACGCGAAATAATCGTTCGTCGCCCACTGGCGCGCGCGGGCCCGACTGGTTACATGGGCCGCCACCAAACGAATCGCGTGTGCCGTCCTGAAATTCGGGGCAGGCGCCGCCCGCACCAGAAAGTGGCACCCATGGAAATCATCACCGGCCTGACCTTCGACGATGTGCTGCTGGTGCCCGGCGCGTCGGATATCCTGCCGTCGGATGCCAACCTCTCGACCCAGCTCACCAGCGAGATCAATCTCAACATCCCGATCCTGTCGTCGGCGATGGACACGGTGACCGAGGCCGACATGGCGATTTTGATGGCGCAGATCGGCGGCATCGGCGTCCTCCACCGCAACCTCACGATCGAGGAACAGGCGGCGGCGGTGCGACAGGTCAAGCGCTTCGAAAGCGGCATGATCGTCAACCCGATCACCATCACTCCTGACGCGCCACTGTCCTATGCGACCGCGCTGATGGACCAGCACCGCATCTCCGGCATCCCGGTCGTTGAAACCGGCGGCAAGCTCGTCGGCATCCTGACCCACCGCGATGTGCGCTTTGCCGACAACCCCGGCCAGCCGGTCCGTGAATTGATGACTGCCGAAAATCTCGCGACCGTCCGCGCCGGGGTCGGGCAGGACGAGGCACGTAAACTGCTGCACCAGCGCCGCATCGAAAAATTGCTCGTCGTCGACGACGATTATCATTGCATCGGCCTGATCACGGTGAAGGATATGGAAAAGGCCGTGAATTTCCCCGACGCGACGAAGGACGGCAGCGGCCGCCTGCGCGTCGCCGCGGCGACGAACACCGGCGATAGCGGCATCGAACGCGCCGAGGCGCTGCTTGAGGCCGAATGCGATCTGATCGTCGTCGACACCGCGCACGGCCACAGCAAGGGCGTTGGCGAGACCGTCGCGCGGATCAAGAAATTGTCGAACCGCGTGCAGGTGCTCGCGGGCAATGTCGCGACCGGCGACGCGACCAAAGCGCTGATCGACGCGGGCGCCGATGGCGTCAAGGTCGGCATCGGCCCGGGATCGATCTGCACCACGCGCATCGTCGCGGGTGTCGGCGTGCCGCAGCTGACGGCAATTCTCGACAGCGTCGAAGCCGCGGCGAAGCTGGGCGTGCCGGTGATCGCCGATGGCGGTCTGCGCACCTCGGGCGACGTCGCCAAGGCGCTTGCCGCAGGGGCGTCGAGCGTGATGGTCGGATCGATGCTGGCGGGTACCGCCGAGGCGCCGGGCGAAACCTTTCTCTATCAGGGCCGTACCTATAAGAGCTACCGCGGCATGGGCAGCGTCGGCGCGATGGCGCGCGGCTCGGCCGACCGCTATTTCCAGCAGGACATCAAGGACCAGATGAAGCTGGTTCCCGAAGGCATCGAGGGTCAGGTTCCGTTCAAGGGGCCGGCGAAGGACGTCATCCACCAGATGGTCGGCGGCGTAAAGGCGGCGATGGGCTACACCGGCAGCCGCACGCTCAAGGATTTCCGCGAACGCGCGAAGTTCGTGCGCATCACCAACGCCGGCCTGCGCGAAAGTCATGTCCATGACGTCGCGATCACGCGCGAGGCGCCGAATTATCCGGCCGGTTGAGGCCGGGCGATGACACCTGCAGCACGCGTTCAGGCCGCGATCGAAATCCTCGATAGCATCGCGGCCGCCGCGCGCGAGGCCGGGGCGCCTGCCGATGCGATCTTCGCCGAGGCGATGCGCGCGCGTCGTTATGCGGGATCGAAAGACCGGCGTGCGATCCGCGCGCTCGTTTATGACACGATCCGCGTCGTGCGCTCGGCGCCAGCATCGGGCCGCGCCGCGATGCTGGCGCTTGTCGATGCGCAGCCCAAGCTTGCCGAGCTGTTCGACGGGTCTTCTTACGGCCCGGCGCCGATTGGGGACGATGAACCGCGAGCCGAAGCCGGACTTGCCGCGCAGGCGCTGATAGACCTCTTCGACCCGCTTGTCGGCGAAGATGAAGGCGAGGCCATGCTCGCACGCGCGCCGCTCGACCTGCGCGCCAACAGGATCAAGGCGACCCGCGACGATCTCGCGGCGTTCTTTCCCGAAGGCGAAGCGATTGCCGGCGCGCCCGACGGCTGGCGCCTGCCCGCCGAAACCGCCGCGGTGCAACATCCGGCTTATACCGAGGGCCGGTTCGAAGTGCAGGACGCCGCGAGCCAATATGCCTCGGCCGCTCTGGGTGGCGCTGAAGACGCGCGGATTGTCGACCTCTGCGCGGGTGCCGGCGGCAAGACCCTCGCCGTCGCCTCGCTCACCGGAAACGAAGGCGAAATTCTAGCCTCCGACACCAACCGCGCCCGCCTCCAGCAGTTGCCGCGTCGCGCCGAACGGGCAGGGGCCACGCGCATCGAGACGCGGCTGCTCAATCCCGGCAAGGAAGCCGAAATGCTTTCCGACTGGCAGGGCAAGGCGACGCATGTCTTCGTCGATGCGCCCTGTTCGGGCAGCGGCACGTGGCGGCGTAGTCCCGAACTGCGCTGGCGCCTCACCCCTGCGCGGCTCGAACGCCATCTTGCCGAGCAGGCGAAACTGATCGACATCGGCGCCGATCTTGTGGCGCCTGGCGGCAAACTTCTCTATGCTGTCTGCTCGATCATCACGCGCGAGGGGCGGGCACAGGTGGATGATTTTCTGAACCGCCATACCGGCTGGACGGCCGATGACTTCTATCTCCCGGACGGCATCGGCCGCGCGGCGGGCAGCGGTTTTCTGCTTACGCCGGGCCGTGAAGGCTGCGACGGATTTTTTCTCGCACGACTGACGGCACCATGTTAGCATCGCCTGCAATGAAGCGATGGGAGAATGCGATGCGCGTTGGCTTTTTGGCTCTAACTGCGGGTGCAATCCTCGCCAGCCTGCCTACTGCTTCTGACGCGCAGCGCGCCGACAACGACATCTTCCCGCGCTCGATCGTGCTCCAGCAGGAAGGCCACAAGGCACAGGATGCCGGCGATCTCGACGCCGCGATCAGTTTTTATGAATCGGCGCTCGCCGCCGACCCGCGCAACCGTTCGGCGATCATCGCGTTGGCGCAGGTCGCACGCACGCAGGGATTGCCGGGCAAGGCGATCGGCCTTTATCGCGAGGCGCTCGTCCTCGAACCCAACGATATCGTTGCGCTGACCGGGCAGGGCGAAGCGCTCGCCGACAAGGGCGCTCTCGAACTGGCGCGCGAAAAGCTGGCCGAAGCGCAGCGGGTGTGCGGCGACAAATGTCCGCAGGTCGCAGCGCTCGAAAAGGCGATTGCGTCGAACGCGACGAAGCGCGTCGTCGCCGCCGAGGTGCTTGTGCCGAAGCCGGTTGTCGCAACCGTCGGGGCAACCAGCAGCCAGAACTGATCGGGATTAGGCGCCGAGCGTCCGCGCCAGTTCGACCCATTCGGCAACGCTGACCGTCTCCGCACGCCGCGTCGGTTCGATCCCCAGCGCCTCGGCTGCGGCAACCGCACCCTCTACGCCCTTAAGGCTCTGCCGCAGCATCTTGCGCCGCTGGCCGAAGCCCTTTTCGGTGAGCTTCGACAGCAGCTTCGGGGCGACGCCCTCGGGCTGTCCGGCGGGCGTCACATGGACGATCGCGGACATCACCTTGGGCGGCGGGGTAAAGGCCGAGCGGTGGACCTTCATCGCGATCTTTGCGGTCGAGCGCCACTGCGCGAGCACCGCGAGCCGGCCGTAAGCATCGGTTCCGACCGGCGCGACAATCCGCTCGGCGACCTCCAGCTGGAACATCAGGGTCAGCGACAGCCAGCGCGGCGGCCAGACTTCAGGCTCCAGCCAGCGCGTGAACAGCGCCGTGCCGACATTATAGGGCAGGTTCGCGACGATATGATAAGGCGCGCCGCCGGTCAGCGCATCGACATCGACCGCCATCGCATCGTTGGCAATCACCGTCAGCTGCCCCGGAAACGCCTCGCCGAGTTCAGCGAGCAGCGGTAGGCAGCGGTCGTCGCGCTCGACCGCGATCACCTTGGCGCCAGCGCGCAGCAACGCGCGCGTCAGGCCACCGGGGCCCGGGCCGACCTCGAACACCGTGGCGCCGTCGAGATCGCCGGGGATCGCGGCGATGCGATCGAGCAATTGCTCGTCGAACAAGAAATTCTGTCCCAATGCCTTGCTCGCCTGGAGGCCGTGCGTGCGCACCGTCTCACGTAGCGGCGGTAGCGGAATCTCGGGCTGGATCGTCACTTCGCCGGTGCGCAACTGCGCTCGCGGGCGGCGGCGAGCTTGGCCGCCATCGCGATCGCCGCGATCGTTGGCCCCGGGTCGGCGGCGCCGGTGCCCGCGATATTGAACGCGGTGCCATGGTCGGGCGAAGTGCGGATGATCGGCAGGCCGAGCGTCAGATTGACCCCGTCATGGAAATGCAGCGCCTTGAACGGCGCCAGTGCCTGGTCGTGATAAGGGCAGAGCAGCGCATCATATTGCGCGCGAACCGCCGGCGCGAACAGGCCGTCGGAGGCGAGCGGGCCATCGACGACGATCCCTTCCTCCGCCAGTTGCGCGACCGCAGGCGCCATGATGCGCTCTTCCTCGCTGCCCAATTGTCCGTTCTCGCCCGCGTGCGGGTTGAGCCCCGCGAGGGCGATACGCGGGGCATCAATTCCGAAATCGCGGCGCAGCCCGCGCACGACGATCCGCGCCTTGGCGACGATCAGTTCGACTGTCAGCCGTTCGGGCACCTCGGCCAGCGGGATGTGAACCGTCAGCGGTACGACGCGCAACGAGGGACCGGCGAGCATCATCACCGCATTGGTGGCGGTGACGCCGCAGCGTTCGGCGATGAATTCGGTTTGCCCGGGATGCGTATAGCCGATGCCATGGAGCGCGTGTTTCGATACCGATCCAGTAACGAGCGCGGCGCTGGCCTGGTTGCGGGTCAGCCCGATGCCGGTCTCCAGCGCATGGAGCGCACAGGTCGCACCCGCGGGAGTCGGGACGCCGGGTGTCAGCGGGCCGCTATCCTCCAGATGCCACACGGGCAAGGCGTCGTCGAAGGTCCGCACCACCTCATTCATGTCGCCAACGCGCGCAACAGGACCATCCCAAACAGCCGTGATCGCTGCGGCGTCGCCAATTGCGACGAAGGGTGGCAGTTTCTGTTCGCGGCGCGCAGCCCACGCGCGGGCCGCGACTTCGGGGCCGACGCCGGCCGGGTCACCCATGGTGACCGCGATCGGTCGTCGTTGGTCGCTAAACGGCATCAGCTATATTCGATCACGGCATCCCGGCGGAGGTCGCGCAGGTAGCGCTGGGCCCGCTTGTTGACCTTGTCTTCCAGCAGCTTCTGTTCGATCTGCTCGAGATTCGGCGCGGTCGCGGTTTGCGGCATGTCGCGGCCGCACAGTACGAGGACGCTGACGCCTTCGTTCGCGGCGCCGAACGGCTGCGTTGTCTGACCGATCTGCAGGCTGGCCAGCGTCGCCTGCAGTGGCGCGGGCAGCGCGCGCATTTCGATATTGTCGCGCGATACAACCGCGGCGCCCAAGCTCTGCGCTACCGCGTCGGCGGCGCCGCAGCCGGCGATGCTGCGCGTCTTTTCGGCGAACTGGCCCGCGAGTTCGGATGCTTTCGCCGGCGTCGTGCCCGCCGGGAAATCCAGCGAAATCTGCTTCAGGCTGAGGATCGCGTCGCGCGGGTCGGCGGTCAGCACCTGACGCCGGTCGATCATCAGCATGATCGAAATGCCACCCGGAACCTCGATGGGGCCGACAAGCTGGCCCGGCTGCATCTGGGTAGCGGCTTCGCCCATCGATCCGGGCAGTTGGCCGGTCTTTACCCAGCCAAGGTCGCCGCCGACGACGGCTGTCGACGCTTCCGAAAACTGGCGCGCATAGGCGGCGAAGCTGCCACCCGCCTGCAACGCCTGAATGATCTTCTTCGCATTTTCGTTCACTGCGGCAGCGTTTTCGGGGGTTGCCGACAGATAGATCTCACCGAGGTGAAACTCGTCCTGCCCCTTGGTCTCGTTCATCTGGTCGACAATGAGCTTGACCTCTTCGGTCGACACATTGGTCGTCGACTGGATGTTGCGCGACAACAGGCGATCCCACGCGAATTCGCCGCGAATCTGCTGCTTCACCGCCGCAGCCGACGAGCCTTTCGACGTCAGATAGGTCGAAAACTGATCGGGCGTCTGTTTGAAACGCGTGGCAAGACGGGCGAACTGATCGTTGACGACATTCTCGTCAATCGTGATTTCCGCCGCCTTGGCTTCCTGAATCTGCAATTTTTCGTCGATCAGGTTGCTGAACACCTGGGTGCGTAGTCGCTGGAGTTCCTCCGGCGGCAGTTCGGCATTGTTGTTGGCAATGCGGATCAGCGCCATGCGCTGTTCGATGTCGGTCGCGGTAATGATTTCGCCGTTCACCGTCGCCGAGGGGCGATAGACGTTGGGCTTCGCATCGCCGAAAATCTGCACATTGCCCGGAATGTTGAGGCTGGTGGTCGGAACGTCGTCGTCGGCAACGGTCTGCGCCAGCACGGGCGTTACGCCAATGGCAGCCAGCGCGATCAGGCCGGTCATGGTCGAAAATTTGGTCATCTTTACCCTATTCGAGAAAGTCCGGACGCTCCGTATCAGCGGAAACGCCCGATGGTCCAGCGCAATCCGCCAAGGAAGCCATTTGATCGCCGCAGATACGCCGCGAACGCTGAACCTACGCTGAGCGGAAGGGGAGGCCGGCCTTCGGCGTCAAGGAGACATAAGATACGCGTGCGGGCTGCGCTTTATCTCCCGTGTCACGTTACGCGGAAGTGCGAATATTACCTGGTTCGACGAACCGACCGGAAACTGGTGCAGCGGGATAATGTAGGAAAGACGAGTTTTTCGCTGTGGGATACCTGCTTTGGGATGGATTGCGGATGTAGCCCATTCATCATCCGGGCTTGATCGGGGGGGGGGGCGCTTGAAGTCGAAGCCAGTCAGTGCGTCAAAAAGCGGGATCCCGGATCAAGTCCGGGATGACGATAAAAGAGAGAGTCAGCAAACGGTTACCCGTCAGAATCCCAAATTCCTGAACGCGATGCGGAACGAGAAGCTGTTACCGCGCCGCGCGTCGCCGGTGTCGGCATAGTCGCGCCGCCAGGTCAATGCGATCGACAAGCACTCGTCGTCGTACGCGACGCCCAAACGGTGGCGAATCGGCTCGAACCCGTCGGCTCCGCTCAGGGGATCGTCACTTTGCTGCGTCAGATCGACAATCGCCGAGCCAAAGACCGACCAGTTCTTCGCCACCGCGACACGGCCGCCGACGCGCGCTTCCTCGCGGTCCTGCAAATCCTCGCCCAGCAATAATATGTCGCGATTGAGGCGCGAATAGCCGAGCACGGCATAGGTCGAGCGGTTGCCGATCGTCGCGTCGAATTCGTTGCGGCGGATTGCGAGATTGTCCTTGTCGAGCCGGAAGCGATGGGTGAGGCGCAGGAAATCGCGATATGCAATCGTCGTGCGCCCGACGATGTCGGATGTGCGATCGGTCAGGCCGGTGCCATCGGGAAACAGGCTGGGCTTGTCCGACAGACGATAGCTCTGGCCGACGACGCTGTTGATGTTGAAGCCTGGCCGGCTGTAGTTCCATTCGACGCCATAGGTGACACGCGCGCCGTCCTCGAACCGGTCGTGGCCGTTGAAGCGGTTGATCGCGAATAAATTGCTGTCTTCAAGGTCGAAGGCGCGCGAATCCTCGTTCGGAATATCCAGATTCTTGATCGGCGGGGTCGCGACGACCTGGATGCGCGGGGTCAGCGTTTGCGTGCCGCCCGCGAATTCGCCGATGAACGGCCAGCGCATATCTGCCGCGATCGCAGCGATCCCGCGTGCCTGCCACCCCGACTTGCCGCGATAGCCGGGGATGGCGGTCAGCAGGTTTTCATCGCTGTGATAGACGTCGCCGCGAACGAGGGCGGTCAGGGTGACTTCTTGCCCCAGGCCGGTCAGTCCGCGGAGGTTCCATTGCGCGCCTGCGAAAGCGCGCTGTGTATCCTGCCCCGCGGTGCGTCCGATCGCCAGCGTGTTCAATTGCAGTTCGAACTGCCCGCCAAAGATCGGATCGTCCAGCCGTTGGCGATAATCGATGATCGGCAGCGCAATCGGTTGCTGGCCCTGTTCGTCGTTGCGGCGCAGCGTCTGTGTCGCCCAGCCGGCGATCGAGAGGTAGGAATTGCCGCCAATCCGCTCGAGTTCGAAGGTTGAGCGCAGTCGGTCGTCACGGCTGATGTCATATCGGCGCATGAAGGTGCGGTCGGTCGCGATGCGGCCCGAGTAGGTCAGGCTCCAGCGCGGGTCGAACTGGAACTTGCCCGCGCTTTCGAGGTAGCCGCGAAAGCGTTTCTGGCTGTCGGGATCGTCGCCGGTCAGCGGGACGAGCGAGCCATAGGTGGCATAACCGTTGATACGGAACGATCCGATATCTGTGAGCGCGCGGAATTCGCCTTCGATCATCGGCGCGGCGCCGGTATAGAGATGCGGCGTGACCGTGATATCACGGTCGGGGGCGAGCCGCAGATAATAGGGCACCGCGACTTCGAATCCGTTGCTGCGGTCGAGCCGGATTTCGGGCACCAGGATGCCACTGCTCGCCTCGTTATTGATCGAATGGCTGAGACCGGGCAGCGGGATAAGCGGCAGGCCGAAAATCTCGACGCGCGCGCCCTTGTACCTGACCTTGTTCTTCACCCGATCGTACATTACGCGGACGGCGCGAATCTGCCAGCTCGGATTCTTGGGGCATCCCTCGTTATCCTCGACGGGGCACGGGGTGTAGGCGGCATTCTCCAGCTCGATGTTGCCGTTGTCGAAACGCGTACCCTGCACCGCCGCGAGCCGCGATCCGTTATCGAGCACGACGAGCAGATTTTCGACCACCCCATCGCGCAGCGTATCGGTCAGTTCGATCTTGTCGCCATAAGCGGTATCGCCTTCGGGGTTTTTGATCGTAACATTGCCCTCGGCGAAAACCTTGCCGTTTTGCCGGTTCCAGGTGACCTTGTCCGCACGCATTTCGATCGCTTCGCGGTTCATCTGGACATTGCCCTCGGCAATGACGACTTCGCTTTCGCTATCGTAGTTGAGATTGTCGGCCGCGAAGCCGATCTGGTCTTCGGACTTGACCGCGGGGGCGTCGGTGGTTGTCGCCGTGACATCGGGGGTCTGCAGGTCGGGTTCGCCGGCAACCTGCCCCGGCTGGGTCGATTCGTCGTTCGTTTGGGCCAGCACCGGACATGCGGCCAGTGCGACGCCGCTCGCCGTCGCGAGCCAGAACGGCCGCGCACGCGCTGCCCGATGGAACAAAGTCCAGCTCATTTAATCCCTTTGTCCCGAACCCACTATCGACGTTTCCCGGCTTGGACCGGCAGCTTTGTTTTTGCAACTCGCAAGCGAAACCCCTATCGGTCCGCCACGTTCCAATCAATCATCGCATAAGAAAGTTAAGGCATGGACATTCAGTTTGTCGCGCAAATCGATGCGTCTGCCGACGTCGTCGCTTTTCCGGTCCGCAAGGGCGAGGCGGGTGCGCTCGGCGCGCTGCTCGGAGCCGCAGCGGCGCAGGCCCGCTTCGAAGGGGCTGCAGGGGCGATCGCCGAGACTGCGGCGATCGACGGCGACCAGGCGAAGCGCCTGCTGCTCGTCGGCATCGGCGAAGGCAGCGAGCAGGACCTCGAACGCGGCGGTGCTGCGCTGACGGCCAGGCTGCAGACGAGCGGCGTGACCGTCGTCCATGTCGATTTCGCAAGTGCGGGGCAGAGCGATGCGGATGACGTGCTCGCCTTCGCAATGGGCGCGCTGCTACGCAACTGGCGTCTCGACACCTATCGCACGCGCCTCGCTGAAACGGCGAAGCCGAGCCTGAAGACCGTGACGATCGCGTCGCCGCACGGCGACCTGTCCGGCCGCTGGGCCGAAAATGAGGCGATTGCCGAGGGTGTCGCGCTGACCCAGACGCTCGTCGCCGAGCCGCCGAACATCCTCTATCCCGAAAGCTTCGTCGAGCGCTGCCAGCACCTTGCTGACCTCGGCGTCGAGCTGGAAATCCTCGACGAACGCCAGATGAAGGCGCTTGGCATGGGCGCGCTGCTCGGTGTCGCGCAAGGCTCGACGCGCCCGCCGCGGCTGCTCGCGATGCGCTGGAACGGCGGCAATCCGGGCGACGCGCCCGTCGTCTTCATCGGCAAGGGCGTGACCTTCGACACCGGCGGCATCAGCATCAAGCCCGCGGCGGGCATGGACATGATGAAGTGGGACATGGGCGGCGCGGGTGCCGTCGCGGGTGCGATCAAGGCGATTGCCGGCCGCAAGGCCAAGGCCAACGTCGTCGGCGTCGTCGGCCTCGTCGAAAATATGCCCGACGGCAATGCGATGCGTCCCGGCGACATCGTCACCACGATGTCGGGCCAGACGGTCGAGGTGCTCAACACCGACGCCGAAGGCCGCCTCGTGCTTTGCGACGCGATCAGTTGGGCGCAGCACGCCTATGGCCCTAAGGTGATCGTCGATCTCGCGACGCTGACCGGGGCGATGGTGATTTCGCTCGGCCATGAATATGCCGGCATCTTCGCCAACGACGACACGCTCGCGGCGGGGCTGCTAGCTGCGGGCGAGACCAGCAACGACAAGCTCTGGCGTTTCCCGCTGTCGCCTGCTTACGATAAGCTGATCGACAGTCCGATCGCCGACATGAAGAATATCGGCCCGCGCGAAGGCGGCTCGATCACCGCGGCGCAGTTCCTGAAGCGCTTTATCGGCGAAGGCGTCGCCTGGGCGCATCTCGATATCGCGGGCATGGCGTGGCACGACAAAGACGGCCCGGTCTATGGCAAGGGTGCGACCGGCTACGGCGTGCGCCTGCTTGACCGCTATATCGCCGCCAATCACGAAGGCTGAGCGAAACGGGGCGGGGAAGCATGGCGCGCGTCGACTTTTACCGGCTGACTCGCGACCCGGTCGAACGGGTGCTCCCCGCGCTCGCGACGCGTATATTGGCAAACGGCGACCGCCTGCTGGTGGTCGCCGCATCCGCGATGCAGCGGCAGGCGATCGACGAGGCACTGTGGACGCTGCAACCCGCGAGTTTCCTGCCACACGGTGCTGCGGGATCGCCCGACGAGGAGATCGAGCCGATCCTGATTTCGGGGACGCTCGAAACCTCGCCGCCGAACCGGGCGACACTCGTCGCGCTCGCCGATGGCGAATGGCGCGAGGAGGCACTGGGGTTCGAACGCACCTTCCTCCTCTTCGACAACAGCCGCATCGACGATGCGCGCGCGCTCTGGCGCACGCTTGCGGCGCGCGAAGACGTCGACAACCGTTTCTGGAAACAGGACGAAAACGGCCGCTGGTCCGAAGGACCCTGACCGCTAGCCGTCCATCAAGATGACGTCCCAGCGATATTTTGCCGGGCTGTCGAGTTTCGCGACCGCCGTATCTGCCCAGTCGCCCAGCCGCTTGTAGAGCCTGTCGTTCGCGTTGGTTTCCGCGTCGTCGGCGAAATACATCTGCGAAATCAACCGGTGGCTCTTGCCACGCACGTCGAAATGGATGTGCGGCGTCCGCCGCCCGATCGGCGAGTCATAGGCGGCGGGCTTGATCGTCATGATCCGCCATTCGCCGCCCGCGCTGGTCGTCAGCCGGGCATAGCCCTGGAAATCCGGATCGAGCGGCGCGGTCGCGACATCGTTCGGATGCGCATAGCGCCCGACCGAATTCGCCTGCCACACCTCGATCGCCGCATCGCGGACGGGATTGCCATGGCGATCGAGCACGCGCCCGCTGACCTCGATCACATTGCCCAGCGCGCGCGTCTTATGCCCCTTGATCCACGTTAGGTCGGCATCATCCTCGGCGAGTCTTTCGACGGGGTAGAAGGGCCCAAGGTCCCCTGACGCCGTAAGCCGCAGTGCGGCCTCCGCCGCTTTTGCCCCGCTAGTCAGCGCCATAGACGCCGCAAGCGCCGAACCCGCAAAGGCACGGCGCGTCATTCTCTCCACATTGTCGGTCATGAGATGGCCCCTCTCAAGCCGCGCCATAGCATGAATCGCGCATTTTCGCAGCATCCTTGGACCCAGACGACCTTGCGGTGCAGCAAAAGCGCGGCTAGAGGCGCGCGCATCGCAGACCATAATAACACAGGAGCTTCCCCCATGGCGGTCACTCGCACTTTCTCGATCATCAAGCCCGACGCCACGCGCCGCAACATCACCGGCGCCGTCACCAAGATGCTGGAAGACGCCGGCCTCCGCGTCGTCGCATCGAAGCGCATCCACATGAGCCGCGAACAGGCCGAAGGCTTTTACGCGGTCCACAAGGAACGCCCCTTCTTTGGCGAACTCGTCGATTTCATGATCAGCGGCCCCGTGGTCGTCCAGGTCCTCGAAGGCGAAAACGCGATGCAGGCGAACCGCGACATCATGGGCGCGACCAACCCCAAGGACGCAGCTCCCGGCACAATCCGCAAGGAACTCGCCGAGAGCATCGAGGCGAACACCGTCCACGGCTCGGACAGCGACGAAAATGCGGCGATCGAAATCGCTTACTTCTTTAAGCCTGAAGAAATCGTCGGCTAAAACAGCCAAGATATGCTAAGCCAGTCAAAGGGGCCGCCGGATCATTCCGGTGGCCTTTTTTGTTTTCAAACGAAGGAACGATCATGAGCGGAAAGCCGATCCTCGTCGCGGCGGCGGCCGGAATGCTGGCGTCGGGTACGATCGCTGCCGATACGCCGGCGATCCCCGAAGCGACCGGAATCTATCGACTGCCTTTCGCCGACGGGACCGAGGTTTCGGTCTTCGATGACGCGGCGACGCATCGCCCGCCCGGCGCGATTGACCTCGTCGGCGAATCGCGTGCGGGCAAGGTACATCGCGTCGTCGCGGCGTCGGAGGGGACCGTCATGGCGATCGAGGACGGCTATTCGGAGCAGCAGAGCGGCCGCGCCGCGTCGGAATGCCGGAACAATTATCTGTGGCTTTCGCATCCGAATGGCGAATGGACGCTCTATGGGCACATGGCGACGGCGACGAGCCGGGGGAAAGCGGGGCTCGAGGTCGGCGATCATGTGCGCGCAGGGCAATATCTGGGCGACGAGGGCGCGGTCGGCTGTGCGATGCTGAACCACGTCCATTTCGAGGTCGCGGTGCCGGAAGCAAGCGATCCGATCGACAAGGGCGGGTTTCTGAAGGCCAATGATGCGCGGCAGAGAATGCGTATCCCGCGTTTCTGTACCGTGCCCGGCCATATCGTGAGCAAAGACGCCCGTTATTCGGCCACGCCTTGCGCCTGACGACGCTTAGAACTCCTCTGCCGCGCCCATCAGCCCCGCCAGCTTTTTCGGCGCGACCGACAGCCAGCTTTTGCGCAGCCATTCGCCGATCGCATCCCAGTCGGTGTCGCCAAGGTCGAGGCGGATGCCGACCCAGCCGTCGCCGAAATAGGCCGGCCGGTAATAGCGATCTTCGTCCATCTCGATCAGCGCCGCCTGCTCGTCGGCGCCGCTGATTTTCACCAGTATCGCGATCTTGCCGTCGCCATGATGATCCTCGGTGAAATAGGCGAATTTCTTGCCCTTCACGATCCCGAAGCAGGGCATTCCGTGCGAGACGACTTCGTCGGCCTCGGGCAGTGTCATCGCCAGTTCGCGCACGCGGCCGCGCAGATAGTCGGGCGACCGCTCGCGCGATACGAAGGCGGCGAGCGTGGCGGGATAAAGTTGATGTTCGGCGAACTGCACCCGCCGCGCCAGCGTTTCGACCGTGTCGCCGGGCAGGATCGCGACCGGCGTCTGCGCGAGCACCGGGCCCTCATCGACGCCGGGGGTGACGATATGGACGCTGCATCCGCCGAACTTGTCGCCCGCATCGATCGCTTGGCTGTGCGTGTTGAGCCCCTTGTAGAGCGGCAGCAGGCTCGGGTGGATGTTGATCATCTTGCCTGTCCAGCGCGCGACGAAATCGTCCGAAAGGATGCGCATATAGCCTGCAAGCGCGACGAACTCGGCGCCCGCCGAGCGCAATTGTTCGTCGACCAGCGCGTCGAACGCGTCGCGGTTCATGCCCTTGTGCGATACGCTCCACGTCGCGATGCCTTCGGCCTCGGCGATCGCCAGCCCCGGTGCGTCGGGATCGTTGCTGCCGACGAACACCAGCTCATAGGGGCAATCCACGGCCTTTGCTGCATAGAGCAGCGCTGCCATATTGGTGCCGGCGCCCGAAATCAGGACGGCGACCCGCGCCTTAGCCATTATGCGTTGCCGACCACGCGCCCATCGCACTCCACGTTTCGGCATTGCCCGTCACCGTGCAGCCCTTTTCGCCCTCGGCGATATGACCGATCCGGAACACGGTTTCGCCCGCGGCTTCGAGCGCCGCGGTAACAGCTTCAACATCGGCCTCGGCGACGACAACCGCCATGCCGATCCCGCAGTTGAAGGTGCGCGCCATTTCTTCGGGCTCGATATTGCCCTGCGCCTGCAGGAAGGCCATCAGTCGCGGCTGCTCCCAGGCGTCGGCATCGACGTGCGCGTGAAGGGTTTTCGGCAGGATGCGCGGGATATTCTCGAGCAGCCCGCCGCCGGTGATATGCGCGAGCGCATGGATCTGGCCGGTCTTCACCAGCGGCAGCAGGCTCTTCACATAGATGCGCGTCGGCGCCATCAGCGCGTCGATCAGCAGGATGTTCTGGTCGAACAGCGCAGGGCGATCGAGCTTCCACCCCTTGTCGGCCGCCAGCCGGCGCACGAGCGAAAAGCCGTTCGAATGCACCCCCGACGAAGCGAGGCCCAAAATCACGTCACCCGCCGCGAGCTTGTCGGCGGTCAGCACCTGATCGCGCTCGACCGCGCCGACGCAAAAGCCCGCAAGATCATAATCGCCGTCCAAATACATGCCCGGCATTTCGGCTGTCTCGCCGCCGATCAGCGCGCATCCGGCCTGCTTGCAGCCTTCGGCGATGCTCGCGACGACTTCGGTCGCGATATCGTTGTCGAGCTTGCCGGTCGCATAATAGTCGAGGAAAAATAGCGGCTCGGCGCCCTGGACGATCAGGTCGTTCGCGCACATCGCAACCAAGTCGATCCCGACCCCGTCATGCTTGCCCGATTCGATCGCGAGTTTGAGCTTGGTGCCCACGCCATCGTTCGCGGCGACGAGCAGGGGATCGTTGAACCCCGCCGCCTTCAAGTCGAAAAAGCCGCCAAAGCCGCCGAGGTCCGCGTCGGCGCCGGGTCGGCGCGTCGCACGAGCGAGCGGGGCAATGGCACGGACCAGCGCATTGCCGGTCTCGATCGATACGCCGGCCTGCGCATAAGTGTAGGAGCCGGGTTGGTTGTGCTTGGAATCCATGGCCAGCGCGACTAACGACTCTGGCCACGAAATGCCATGATTTCCTTGTCCGGCATCCCGCTTTTGGGCAAAGCATAGAGAAGATATGATTTCGGCTGCTTTCCCCCGCTTCGCGTCCCGGCTTTCCCTTGATGCTGTTCGCCCGCGCGACTGGCGCTGGGCCGTGCTTTTTGCTCTTTTTTTCGCGCTTCTGCTCGTTGGCGTCGTTGAAGGGCAGATCAGCCGTGGCGATCGCGGCATCACGCCGATCAACAGCAGCGGCGATTTCCTTGCGAGCGGCATCATGGTCGACGTGACTGGCGACAATGCCGACGACGCACGCTCGAAGGGCTGGCGTGAGGCGCAGCGCAAGGGCTGGGCTCAGCTGTATCGTAAACTGAACGGTAGCGATGGCCCCAAGCTTGGCGATTCGGTGCTTGATGGCATCGTCACCGCGATCGTCGTCGAGGACGAACAGATCGGCCCGCGCCGCTATGTCGCGAAGCTGGGGGTGCAATTCGACCGGGTGCGTGCCGGCCAGATTCTCGGCGTCAGTGGCCGTACGCTGCGCTCGCCGCCGCTTCTCGTCATTCCCGTCTATTCGATCGACGGCATCCCGCAGGTGTTCGAACAGCGCAGCGCATGGCAGCGTGCCTGGGCTGAATACAACACCGGGCAGAGCGCCATCGACTATGTCCGCACCGCGGGCACCGGCGCCGACACGCTTCTGATCAATGCCGGGCAGACCGGCCGTCGCGGCCGCGTGTGGTGGCGCGTTATCCTCGACCAATATGGAGCCGCCGATGTGCTGACCCCGATTGCGCGCGTCGAATATTCCTATCCCGGCGGGCCGATCAAAGGCTATTTTACCGCGCGCTTCGGTCCCGATAGCAAACTGATCTCCAGCTTCACCATGACCGGCCCCAGCCCTGCGTCGCTAGCCGATATGATGGAAAAGGCGGTCGCGCGGATGGACCGCATCTATATCGATGCGCTGGCTTCGGGCGTGCTGCGCACCGACACTTATCTCGTCCTCGAAAAGCCGGTCGAAAAGGCCGATCTGCCAGAAGAAATTGCGACTGACGAAGATGTGTTGCCCAGTGAAACCGACAGCAGTGTGCCAACGACGGCGCCGGTTGGCGTGCAGAGCTTCACCGTCCAGTACAGCTCGCCCGATGTTGATTCGGTCACCGCGACTGAACGGGCGGTCGGTGGCATTTCGGGCGTCCAGTCGGCTTCGACGACCAGCCTCGCGCTCGGCGGAACCTCGGTCATGCGCGTGACCTTCCGAGGCGACATCGCGGGGCTTAAGGCGGCGCTTGCCGCCCGCGGCTACAATGTGCAGGAGGGCGGCAGCACGCTGCGGATCAGCCGCTGATGGCGCGCGCATCGGGACAGATCGCCCTGCCGCTCGACTGGAGCGCCGGAGGGAGCAACGACGGTCCGCTGATCGTCGGCACCAGTAACGCCGATGCCGTTCGCTATCTGCGCCACCCGGCAACTTGGCCCGTGCGCACCGCGGTTCTCACCGGCCCTAGCGGGTCAGGACGCAGCCTGATGGGGAGACTCTTTGCCGGCGAAACCGGCGGGCGCGTCATCGACGGGCATGACAGCGTGCCCGAAGAGGAGATTTTCCACGCTTGGAACGCCGCGCAGGCAAGCGGTTCACCGCTGCTGATCATCGCCGATGCGCCGCAGTCGGACTGGAATGTCGTGCTTCCCGACCTTCGCTCGCGCCTTTCCGCCGTACCGGTGCTGACGATCGGCGACCCCGACGACTGCCTCGCGCGCGACCTGATCGAGGCGCTGTTCGCGCAGCGCGGCATGGCGCTCGCACCCGGTGTCGCTTCCTATATCGTCCCGCGGATGGAGCGCAGTTATGCGGCGATCCACCGCGTCGTCGCGGCGCTCGACGCTGCCTCGCTCGAAAAGGGCGGCGGTATTAATATTCGTCTTACTCGTGAAACATTACTGTCACAGAGGCTCATCGATTCCGATTTGCTCGAACGACAGGATGACGCGACATGTCGATAACCGGTGGCCCCTTACGCGCAGACAATGATGCCGACACCGCGGCGACGCCGCCCAGCTTTGGTCCCGAACGTTTCTTCAATCGCGAACTGTCTTGGCTCGCCTTCAACCGCCGGGTGATGGAAGAAGCGCGTAATCCCGCGCATCCGCTGCTCGAACGCCTCCGTTTCCTGTCGATCTCGGGCAGCAATCTCGACGAATTCTTCATGGTCCGCGTCGCGGGGCTGAAGGGGCAGCAATTGCAGGGGATCGACGATCCCTCGGCCGACGGCCGCTCGCCGGGGCAGCAGCTTGCCGAGATCGAGGCCGAGGTGAACCGCCTGGTCGACCAGCAACAGAGCGAATGGCAATTGCTCCACCGCCTGCTCGGCGAACAGGGCATCGTCGTCCACGGCACGGGGTCGGACAAGGAAGCGCTGCGCACCGCCTTGCGCCAATATTTCATCGACCAGATTTTCCCGATCCTCACCCCGCAGGTGCTCGATCCGGCGCATCCTTTTCCCTTCATTCCCAATCGCGGGCTCGGCGTGATCTTCGATCTCCAGCGCAAGTCGGACGGAGAAACGGTGCGCGAACTGGTCATGATCCCTGCGGCGCTGCCCCGCTTCGTGCCGGTCCCGGGACAGGGAAGCGCGTTTGTGCCGATTGAGTATTTGATCGAGATATTCGGGGACCTTCTATTTCCCGGCTTCACGATCCGGTCACTGGGCGTGTTCCGCATCATTCGCGACAGCGATATCGAACTGGAGGAAGAGGCCGAGGATCTCGTCCGCCTGTTCCGCACCGCGATCCGCCGCCGCCGCCGCGGCCGCGTCATCCTGCTCGAACTCGAAGCCGACATGCCCGGCGAAATCGCCGAAGTGCTCAACGCCGATATTCAGGGGCATGAGGCGACCGTCGCCAAGATCGGCGGTTTCATCGGGCTCGCCGCGCTGTCGGCGCTTGTCGACGTCGACCGCCCCGACCTCAAGTTCCCCGCCTATTCGGCGCGCTTCCCCGAACGGATCCGCGAACATGGCGGCGACTGTTTCGCGGCGATCCGCTCGAAGGATATCGTCGTCCATCACCCCTATGAGAGCTTCGACGTCGTGCTCTCCTTCCTGCGCCAGGCGGCGGCCGATCCCGACGTCGTCGCGATCAAGCAGACGCTCTACCGCGCCGGAAACCAGTCGCCGGTCATCCGCGCGCTGATCGAAGCCGCCGAGGCGGGCAAGTCGGTCACCGCGGTGGTCGAACTCAAGGCGCGCTTCGACGAGGAGCAGAATCTTCTCTGGGCGAACCAGCTCGAACGCGCCGGGGTGCAGGTCGTCTACGGCTTCATCGAGTGGAAGACGCACGCCAAGATCTCGATGGTCGTGCGCCGCGAGGGGCAGGGGTATCGCACTTACTGCCACTTCGGCACCGGCAATTATCATCCGGTCACCGCGCGTATCTATACCGACCTCAGCTTCTTTACCGCCGATCCGCGCGCGGGGCGCGACGCGGCGCAGCTGTTCAATTATATCACCGGCTATGTCGAGCCCGAGCGGCTCGACCTGATCACCATGTCGCCGCTCAACATGCGCGCGCATCTGTCCCGGCTCATCGACGCCGAAACGGCGGCGGCAAAGGCTGGCTTGCCGTCGGGCGTCTGGGCCAAGATGAACAGCCTCGTCGACCCCGACATCATCGACAAGCTTTATCAGGCGAGCGCCGCGGGCGTGCCGATCGAGCTGATCGTGCGCGGCATCTGCTGCCTGCGCCCCGGCGTGGCGGGCCTGTCGGAGACGATCCGGGTCAAATCGGTCGTCGGCCGCTTTCTCGAGCACAGCCGCGTCTGGGCCTTCGCGAACGGCGCGCCGCTGCCGCATCGCGGGGCCAAGCTCTACATCTCCAGCGCCGACTGGATGCCGCGCAACTTCGATCGCCGCGTCGAATATATGATCCCGATCGAGAATCCGACCGTCCACGACCAGATACTGGACCAGGTGCTCGTCGCGAACCTCATCGACAATGAACAAAGCTGGATACTGCAGCCCGATGGCACCTCCGTGCGCGTCGAAACGGAAAGTAAGTCATTTAACTTGCACCATTATTTTATGAACAACCCCTCGCTGTCGGGCCGCGGAACCGCGCTCCACCAGCGGCAGGATGTCCCCACGCTCGCCTTCAACGTGCGCAAAGATTAAGACGTTGGGTTTCCTGCGTGCCTCCAGACAAGCGGTCAGCCGATCCGCGGTCATCGATATCGGCTCCAACTCGGTCCGCATCGTCGTTTATGAAGGTCCGGCACGCGCGCCTGCGGTCATCTTCAACGAAAAGGTCGCCGCCGGCCTTGGCCGCGGCCTCGCGATCGATGGACGCATCGCCACCGAAGACGCCGAGCGCGGCCTCGTCGCGCTCCGCCGTTACGCGCTGCTCGCGAAGCATATGGACGTGAAGGACGTGCAATGCGTCGCCACCGCCGCGGTGCGCGACGCGGCGAACGGCCCCGACTTCATCGCCGCCGCTGCCGAGGCCGGGCTCAAGATCCGGCTGCTCTCGGGCGAAGAAGAGGCAGAGGCCGCGGGGCACGGTGTGCTCGCGGCAATCCCCGATGCGTGCGGCATCGCGGTCGATCTTGGCGGCGGCAGCCTCGAACTCGCCGAAGTGTCGGGCGGCGCGGTCGGCCGCCGGGCCTCGTTCCCGCTCGGTGTGCTTCGCCTTCCCGCGCTGCGCAAGGATGGCGAGCAAGCCTTCGAACGCGCGATCCGCAAGATGCTCCGCGACGCGGGCTGGCCGGGGAAAGGCCTGACCGGTCTGCCGCTCTACCTTGTCGGTGGTTCGTGGCGTGCGCTTTCGCGCCTCGATCTGGAGCTGACAAAGGATCCGCTCGCGGTGCTCGACCAGCATAGCTTGCCGCGCAGCGCGCTCCGCCGCCTGATCCGCGCGACCAAGCGGCTGAGCTTCGAGGAATTGCGCGCGATCCCCGGAATGGCGTCGAACCGCGCGGCAGCCTTGCCCGATGCCGCGGCATTGCTGGCGGCGCTCGTCAACATCCTCGATGTACCCGAAATGACCGTCTCGTCATCGGGGCTTCGCGAAGGGCTGCTTTATCAGGCGCTCGATACGGAGACGCGGGCGCAGGATCCGCTGATCGTCGCCGCCGAATTCGAAGGCCGCCGCCTCGCGCGTTTTGCGCCGCACGGGCGCGCGATCGCCGAATGGATCGCGCCGCTGTTCGCCGACGAGGCGCCCGCCGACAGTCGCGTTCGCCTCGCGGCGAGCTTGCTCAGCGATGTCGCCTGGTCGGCGAACCCCGATTTCCGTGCCGAGCGTGGAACCGAGATCGGCCTGCACGGCAATTGGCGCAGCATCGATATTCCGGGGCGCATCCTGCTCGCGCGCGCGCTCTACGCAGGCTTTGGCGGAGCCGATGCCGAATTTCCGGCGATGGGCAGCCTTGTGTCGCCCGAACGGCTGGCACGGGCGCGGCAATGGGGACTGGCAATCCGCCTCGCGCAGCGCCTGACCGGCGGGGTGGAAGCCCCGCTGAAGGCGAGCGGTATCGCTCTGGTCGACGGCAGGCTGAAGCTTTGTCTCGATGCCGGCTGGCATCAGCTGGCGGGCGAATCGGTCGAGCGGCGCCTGCGCGTCCTCGCGCAGTCGTTCGACGCGAAACCGGAACTCGTGCTGCTTTAAACCTCGGCTGCGGTTGCGGCGTCGATTTCGCTCATGACCAGCTTGCCGTTCTTGACGGCAAAACCCATCCGGCCTTCGACAAGGTCGAGCGCGGCATGGCCGAACACGTCGTACCGCCAGCCCTGCATCATCTGGATGCCTTCGCGCGCGCCGGCGGCGAGCGCTTCGAGATCGTCGCTGCGTGCGATCAGCCGCGCCGCGACATTCAATTCGCGCGCCCGGATCTTGAGCAGCAGTTTCAGGAGGTCGGCGACCAGCGTTCCTTCCTTGCCGAGCCCCGGGCCGCGCGGTGCCCGGTCGGGCATCTCGTCCTTCGACATCGGCTTGGCGTTCGCGATCGCGTCCATCAGCCGGCCGCCGATGTCGTTGGTCCGCCAGGTCGCCGACAGTCCGCGAACGCGCCCCAGCCCGTCCTGATCCTTCGGGGGATGCGCCGCGAGGTCGGCGAGCGTCTCGTCCTTGACGATGCGGCCGCGCGGCAGGTTCTTGTTACGCGCCTCGCGCTCGCGCCATGCGGCGAGCGCCTGCAGGCGGCCGAGGACGTCCAGTTTGCGCGTCGGGACCTTGATCCGCTGCCACGCCTTTTCGGGGTCGACGCTGTAATTGGCGGGATCGGCGAGCTTTTCCATTTCCTCGTCGAGCCAGTGACCGCGGCCGGTCTTGATCAGCTTGTCGAGCATCATCGGGAAAATCTTCGCGAGGTGCGTCACGTCGCCGACCGCATAGTCGATCTGGCGCTTGTCGAGCGGACGGCGGCTCCAGTCGGTAAAGCGTGCGCCCTTGTCGAGCTGCAGCCCGATCCACGCCTCGACCAGATTCGAATAGCCGACCTGTTCGGCCTGGCCGAGTGCCATCTGGCCGATCTGGGTGTCGAAGATTGGATGCGGCGTCTTGCCGGTCAGGTTGAAGATGATTTCGACATCCTGCCCGCCCGCATGAAAGACTTTCAGCATATCCTCATTGTCGACGAGGAGGTCGAGCAAAGGCTTGAGGTCGATGCCGGGCGCCATCGGGTCGATCGCCGCGGCATGGTCGCGGTCGGCCACCTGGATCAGGCAAAGCTCTGGCCAGAAAGTATTTTCGCGCATGAATTCGGTATCGACCGCGATGAAATCGCTGTTCCGAATGAGGTCGCAGAATTCGACGAGCGCGGCGTTGGTTTCGATCAACGGATGGACTTGCATAGCGCGCCTATACAGCTAGTTGAAGGGAACGGGCAGGAAAAATTGAACGGGCCTTCCCGTAGCTCTTCGGGTCGCGGAGCCGGAACACCGGCTGGGGAAAAAGACGAAGGGATTTGGGGCATGATGTGGCTCGGTTGGGCGCTTGCTGCGCTCGGTTTTGCGTTGATTTTCGGACAATATGCCGCGGGTCAGGCGGACATCTTCGTGTCGATCGCCAATCCGCGGCCGCTCGATGAGGAATCGATGGTCGTGACGCTGAAAGGCTGGGGCTTCGCCACCGAGGCCGCGCAGCCTTTCGTGACGCCCGAATCCGATCACGGCCTGTGCGATGTGCGGGTGTTCGCGACGCGGCGCCAGATGCTCGTCGCGATCGCGACTTTCGGGTTCCTGCGTCCCGTCACCGTCGCATGGCGTGCCCATGCCGGCATCCTGCCGTTGGGAGATGCCTGATGCCTATCGTCAAGCTTGGCGGCGAAGGTCGCTGGACCAATTACCATGGCACCGGCACCTGCGAGGCGTCGACGCGCTTCGCCTTGCGCAGCGGCGACGCCGAGCGCGGCCGCGACGAGATCGCCATTGCAGCGAAGTCCGTGCAGGACTGGCTTGCGCAGGCCCGAACGGCGAAGCGCCGCATTCGGCCGCTCGGCGCAGGCTGGTCGCCGTCGAACGTCAATATCAGTTCACAAAGCTGGCTGCTCCACACACGCCGTTTCAACCGCTGTTTCCGGATCGGCAGCGGGGAAGTCCGGTCCGGCGTCGACGCATCGGCACTGATGCTCGTCGAGGCGGGCGCACTCGTCGACGAGGTTTCGGACAAGTTCGAGGAGCAAGGCCGCTCGCTGTGGACCAGCGGGGCAGGCAACGGGCAGACGTTCGCGGGCGCCTGCGCCACCGGCACGCATGGCTCGATGATCGCGCGCGGCGGTATCCAGGATCATATTCGCGCCGTGCAGATAGTTACGCCGGGCGGCATATACTGGATCGAGCCCGCCGCGGGCGTGATGAGCGACACCTTCATCGCCGCGACGGGGTCGACGGCGCTGCGCGACGACGAGCTTTTCGCGGCGGTCCAGCTTCCCGTCGGATCGCTCGGCATCGTCACCGCGCTCGTAGTCGACAGCGTCCCCAAATTCCTCGTCCGTCCGATCCAGAATCTCCGCAAGGTCGACTGCGCCGCGCTCGACTGGCTCGCCGCGGGCGATTTCAGGCGCTTCTCTGCCGCCTATGCGCTCGATCAGGACCCCGATTTCGTCCAGATGATCGTCAATCCCTACAAGCCGTTCAAGCGCCCCGCGATGCTGCGCTTTCTCTATCGCGAGCCCTGGCGCGACGATTATCCGCGCGCGACACCGGGGCAGCTCGGCGCGGGCTACGACGCGCTCAGCCTCCTCGGCCGGCTGCTCAACGATTATCCCTGGGCGCGCGGGCCCCTGCTGCAGTTCGCGATGAAGCAGGGCTATGCCAGCGGCCCCGATGTCGACGACCCGCCGGTCTATGGCAGCTGGGGCGAGGGGCTCGACACGCACCGTCCCTTGGCGGATTTGTTCAACGCCTCGGTCACCATCGACCGCGCCGACCTTGCGCGCGCCTTCGAACGCATCTGCGCGGTCTATGCAAAGCATGGCGGCTCGACCGTCGTCACCGTGCGTTTCATGGAGCGCGCGCAGGGGCTGCTCGCGCCGGCGCGCTTTACGCATAACGCGGTGATCGATTTCGACGGCCCGCGGAGCCGGCGCACCGCGGACGCCTATGCGCGTGTCGTCGAATGTCTCGATGCGGAGGGCATCGGCTTTACGCGTCACTGGGCCAAAAGCTGCCGTCTCGACGCCGCGCGCGTCGCATCTGACTATGGCGAGGATTTTCGCCGTTGGCGCGCTGCGCAGGGCCGGCTGATGCCCGATCCGGCGCACCGCGCGCTGTTCGGCAGCGAGGTGCTCGATAACCTCGGCCTGACGCGTTGATTTAAGCCCTCCACCCTTGACAAATCGTTCGCCGCGCTGCCTTAGGCGCGGCCATATCGGTACGTTTGCGCGTGCCTTTCCCGGACATTTGAAAGACGAACATAATGCACGCCTATCGTACCCACACATGCGCTGACCTTCGCGCCGCCAACGTCGGCGAGGAAGTCCGTCTTTCGGGCTGGGTGCATCGCACGCGCGAGCATGCGAACGTGCTCTTCGTCGATCTTCGCGACCATTACGGGATTACCCAGATCGTGGTGGAGACCGGTTCGGATCTTTATCCCACCGTCAACGCCCTCGGCCCCGAGTCCGTTCTGACCTTCACGGGCAAGGTCGCCGCGCGATCGCCCGAGACGCTCAACCCGAAGCTGGCGACGGGCGAGATCGAAATCTATCCGAGCGCGGTGACCGTGCAGTCGGCGGCCGATCGCCTGCCGCTGCCCGTCTTCGGCGAGACCGACTATCCCGAGGAAATCCGCCTTACGAACCGGTTCCTCGATCTCCGCCGCGAGCGGCTGCACAAGAATATCGTGCTGCGTTCGAACGTGATTTCGTCGCTGCGCCGCCGGATGATCGATCAGGGGTTTACCGAATTCCAGACGCCGATCCTGACCGCGAGCAGCCCCGAGGGCGCGCGCGACT
>JALDYH010000151.1:0-9923 GCA_032154175.1 Sphingopyxis sp.
CGTATCGTCGCCCGACGTGTTGGTGGTGAGCGTATAGCTGTAGCTGTACGCGCCGTCGCTGACCGTCACGGTCAGTACCCCGCGCGGCGTCGTCACGGTGCCGCCGGCGGTCACGTCGACGCCGTCGATGACGAGCGAGGCGACGCTGTCGTTGCCCGTTGTCAGCGTGAAGCTGCCCGTCGTCGTTTCGCTGTTCGATGCGGCGTCCGAACCGGCGGGCAAGCCCGCTTCGTCGACACTGTTGTCGGCGCCGAGACTCAACGTCGGAACCGAGTCGGCCGACAGGGCAATCGTCACCGTCGCGGTCGATGTGTCGCCGTCATTGTCGATGATCGTATAGGTAAAGCTGTCTTCGCCTTCCTGACCCGCGGTCGGCGTATAGGTGAAGGTGCCGTCGCCATTGTAGACGACACTGCCCTTCGCGGGCGCGGTCGCCACCGCAACGCCGGTCGCGAGATTGACGCCATCCGCGCCGCGAACGTCGTTCGCGAGAGCATCGATGACGACCGCCGTGTCCTCCGGCGCGCCGGCGCTGTCGTCGTCTGCGGCCGGAACATCGTCGATGATGCGGACGTCGAGGCTGGCGTTGGCGGACGACCCGTCGCTGTCGGTCACGACAACCGCGAAGCTGTCGGTAACATTGTCCTGACCGTCCGCGCCATGGGTCAGCGTGTTGTCGGCCAGCACATATTCATAAGTGAAGGTACCGCCGATCACCGAGCCGTCGGCACCGGTAACGGGCGTGAATCCGGTGATGTTGACCGTGCCGAGCGGGCTGGTGACCGTCGCAGGCGTGAACACGCCGTTCGCCACCAGCTGCACGCCCCCGACCGTGACATTGCCAAGGCCGTCGGGAGTCGAGACGGCGAAGGTGCCGTCCTGCGTCAGCGCGCCGGCATCGGGCGACGAGCCGTCCGGAAGATCGTCCTCGTCGACGGTCAATTCGGCCCCCTCGGCATTGAGGCCGTTGATCGTGACTCCGTCGTTGGCGCCGTTGATCGTGATCGTCAGCGTGGTGGTCGAGGTGTCGCCGTCGCCGTCGGTGATCGTGTAGGTGAAGGTCTCGGTCAGCGTTTCGCCTGCCGACAGCCCCTGCACCGGCTGTGCACCGTTATCGAGGGCGTAGCTGTAGCTGCCGTCGCCGTTCAGCGTCAGCGAACCATAGGCACCGGCCAGTGGTTCGCCCACCGTACCACCCGAAACAGCGGTCACGGTTGCGCCGTCGGCGCCCTGCACGTCGGCGACGCCGTCGGCGCTATTGGCGTCTTCGCCGCCGCTGCCGGTCAGCACATTGCCATCGGCCGTCGTCGGTCCATCTTCGGTCACGCTGTCGCTGTCGGCGCGTGCGGTCGGTGCGTCGTCGACGATATTGATGTCGAGCGTATCCGACGCGGCGTCGCCGTCGGTGTCGGTGATGACGAGATCGAAGCTGACCGTCGTGCCGTCGCCATCGAGCGTGTTGTCGATCAGCGTGTACACATAGGTGATCGAGCCCTCGCCGGTCGCGGGGTCGAAGCTGTAGCCGGTGACGACAAGCGTCCCCGTCGCGTCGCTCGAAATCGTCTGCGGCAGCGATCCGGGCGTCAGCGTGACGCCGCCGATCGACACGCTGCCAACGCCGTCGGCCGCGGTGAAAGTGATCGTGCCGCTGGTCGAGGCGTCGCTGCCGCCTTCACCTCCGGCAAAGTCCGAACCCGCGGTCTCGCCCTCGCGCGGGCCGAGACCCGCTTCGTAAACGATAGTACCGCCATCACCCTCGCCGTCGCCCGGAACGAAGGTGATGACGGTCGGCGCGTCAGCGATGCCGATGGTCAGGGTCGCCGTCGACGTATCGCCGTCGCCGTCTGTAATCTGGTAAGTGAAGACGTCGTTGACGCCTCCCGGCGTGCCCGGATTCCGGACATAGGTGTAACCGCCGTCCGCGCCCACCGTCAGCGTGCCATATTGGCCCTGAACCGTGCCGGGGGCCGAAAAGCCGCCTTCGCTGCCCGCGCCGCGAATACCGGTCAGCGTCGCCCCGTCGGCGCCCGGAGTGTCGGCGCCCGTCGCCCCGCTGGTCGTGCCCGCGCCGGTCAGCACATTGCCGCTCTCGGGAGCAAAGCTGCCCGCAGCGACCTGATCGGTGTCATTGCGCGCAGTCGGCACGTCGTCGATGACGTCGATCGTCAGCGTTGCGTTCGCAGTATCGCCGTCGCGATCGGTGACGACGACGGTGAAGACGTCGGTCAGATTATCGTTCGCATTTGTGTTGTCGGCCAGCGTGTAGCTGTAACCGACATTGCCCGGCGTCAGGCTGGTGATCGTCAGCTGGCCGAGCGGTGTGGCGATGACCTGGCCGACGGCGGTGATCGTCGTACCGTTGATCGAGATCGAGGCGAGACCGTCGCTGGCGTCATAAACGATCGACCCGGTCGTTGTTTCGCTGTTCGCGGCGCTGCTGCTGCCGGCGGGCTCGCCGCCGCGCACCGGAAGTCCGGCTTCATCGACGCTCGCGGTCGCAGCCACCACCCCGGCGGGCTGGTTGGGCGTAACGATGACGATCGTCGGATCCCGGTCGGGAACATCAGGCAGCAGTTCGCGATCTTCGGGCTGCGGAAAGGCGAGCTGGGTATAGGGCAGCAGGTCGCCGAGCGCATAGGCGTCCTGGATCGGACCTTCGGGGTCGGCGAAATTGCCGCCCGAGCTGCGGACGCCCGCTTCCGGGTTCAGTTCGCCCAGATTTTCGAGCAGCTGCGCGACCGTACTCGCCGGCACCGTATCGCCGTCGACGACGATCGCGGGAATGTCGACCGCGCCGTTCGGAATGATGAGCACCTGACCGTTCGGCAAGGTGACGATCAGATCGGTACCCGACACGGCGATGTCATCGATCGAAGCACCCGCCGGCAGCACGATGCGTCCGCTCGCGTCGGGAACGAGGATCGCCTGGATCGCCAGCGGCATCGTCGATGCGGCCGCTGTAACGTTCGCGGCCGCCGCCAGGAACTCGCTGCCCGATACGGCCTGGCTCGACTGGTCGTTCGATGCGCCGTCGCGCTGAGGGCCAGCCATTCCATTCCGCGCCGGATTGTCGAAAGCATCCATGTCAGTTTCCCTCGCACGCACCTCGCCCTGCCGCGAAAACGGCACAGCAAAATTTCTACCAATGTCAGTGCGACCCACTGTCCGAGCGACTCGGACCTTCCCCACCCATTAGGAAGCATGGATTCTTGAGACTCCGCAAGCGCGTTAACACATTTTTAGGCAAGGCAAATTTACGCGCATTCTCGGACGGCTCGGCAAACGACTATTAAAGTTAATAACGCCCATATCCAATTAGATAGAAGAACTGTTCTATTGGAGACTAGCGGCAGCGATACTGAATTTTCGTCCCAATTCGAGCCATAAAAGGACACGGCCCGTCGCAGCCCTGCCCGGCGGCGGGGGCACAGCGACCCGATTCCCGACTCTGCGGGAGGCGAGTCTTGCATGGCCGTTCAGGCCATGGTTGCATCCGGTTTCGACACGGGAAAAATCGCCTCGACAATGCAATATTAAGATTGCCGCGCGATGCCTGTTCGCCAAAGGAGACGTCGGTGAGATCCTTGTTGGCCCATATCGCAGAACCGGTCGAAACGACCGATCGCCGGAGGACGAAACGCCGAACCCTCCGGCTCGATGTCGCCGCGCGTTCGGCGACAGCGGAATCAGCCGTCATCATCCGCAATCTGTCGCGGACAGGCCTTTTGATCGAGACCGAAGCCGCCTTTGCCGTCGGCGAGACGTTCCTCCTGGTCTTGCCCGAACTCGGCGCCGCCCCCGCACGCGTCGTTCGCATCGACGGCAAGCTGTTCGGATGCGAATTTCTTTCTCCCGTGCCGGCGAGCGCGATCAGCGCGGCACTCCTCAAGGCACCGCATGGAGAGGAAGCAGCCGATGTTGCCGAAGCGCCGCGCCCGGGCGAGGCAGGCAAACTCTACGCGCAGCGGCCTGCCAGCGCGATCCTGTTCACCGCGCTGACGGCTTTGTTCACCGCCGTGGTCCTGCTCTTCATCATTGCCCTCGTCACGCTGAACTTCTCGTCCAACTGACCCCTCCCCGGTTGATCGCCATCGCCTTCATCCGGTCGACCGGATCCGGCGGCGCAGCAGGAACAGGCCCACCACGAGAATTGCGGTCGGCACCAGCATCAGGGTGAAGGCCGTCCGGCCGTCGAGATGGGCGAAGATCGCTCCCGTAATGATCGATCCCGTCGTTCCGCCCAATGCCGAGAAGACGACCACCAGCCCCATCAGTGGCGGATGCTGACGGTTCGGCATCGCGCTGAGCATCACCGAGATGATCGTGGGGTAGACCGGCGCAAGCACGATGCCGATCAACGGAAAGAGGAAGGCCGCGACCGGTGCGTCCGCCCAGCTGTGGATCGCCCCGGGTGTCAGCCCGTCGGCGAGCGGCAAGACGAGGACGATCAGCGCGGCGAGCACCGCGAGACATATGTTGAGTACCGGATACCAGTCGAAGCGCGCCATCACTGCGCCGGCACCAAAGCGCCCGATCGCGAGACAGGCCGCGAAGAGGCTGGCGGCCTGGACGCTCATCTGCGCAGGCAGGTGCAGGACCTCGTTGTTGAAGGTCGGCAGCCAGCTCTGGATTCCCTGCTCGATCAGCACGAACAGAAAAGCGCAGGCGACGAAGATCAGCACCAGCGGCAGCGCTGCAAGCTTCAGCATCGCGACGAACGGCGTGCCGTCGCTCGCGCCCGCGTCGCCGTCATGCGTGCGATGCTCGTCGACCGCTGCAGTCAGCAGCAACGCGAGCGCCAGCGCTGTAATTGCGCCGAGCACCCAGTAAGCATTCAGCCACCGCAGCCCGGCCGGATCGATGAAGGCGCTGAACACCCAATAGGAGGAGAGCACCCCAACCATGAACATGCCCTCGATCAGGCTGGTCAGACTGGCGTGCCTCCGCGGGCTGTCGGTGACGAGGCCGATCATCGAATAGACGACCACCTTGGCAACGGCGAAAGCGGCACCGACCATCGCGAAATGGAGCTGTGCGGCGCCGAAGCTTCCGGCGAGCGGCATGACGATACAGCCGGCGACGGCGAGGATGAGCGCGCCGATCAACGCATTGCGAAGGCCAAACCGCGGCAGGTAGCTCGCGGTAAGAAATGACACGACCGCGATCGTGATGTCCTTGAAACCCTCGAGCGTGCTCGCTTCGGGCTTGGTCACGTCAAAGCTGGAAATCGACTGGAGGATGACGGTCCCGACGCTGTTGAGCAGCATCGCGAAGGCGATATAGGTCAGGATCAGCGCAGCGATCAGTCGGGTACGGGCCATATCCCATCCTTTGCCAAAAAGAAGGGGTGACCGCGAAGAGGCCGCGGCCACCCAGGGAGGGATGTTCGTCAGAATTTATAGGCGGCGCTGAAACGGAAGGAGCGGCCGAGGATCGGTCGCGCGTTGACGACTTCGCCGCCGGTCTGCCCCAATGTGCGCGGATCGCCTTCGGTCAGCCCGACCTTGTCGGTCAGATTGTCGGCGGTGACCGCAAAGGTCAGCGCGTCGTTGATGTCGACGGTCACACCCGCATCGATCTTGAAATAATGCGGCAGCGACTGGGTGTTCGCGGTGTCGGAGAAACGGTCGCCGACATAGGCGAAGGTCGAATAGAGCGAGACCTTGCTGCCCGCCCCGAATTCGATGTCGTACGACGGGGTCACGCGCCACTGCCACTTCGGCTGGCGTTGCACGCGGTTGCCGCTGAGGTCGATCGTCCCGCCGCCCGCAAAGAAGTCGCGGTACTTCGCATCAAGCCAGGTGCCCGAGAAGGCGATGGCGAAATTGTCGACCGGGCGGATCTGCCCTTCGAGTTCGATGCCCGTACTCCGCGCGCCGCCGATGTCGGCGACCGGCGCGCCGTTCTGGATCACCGTGGTCACCAGCCCCTTGAATTTGGTGTGGAACAGCGTGGCATAGAGCGACACGAGGTCGGTGCGGACCTTCACCCCGCCCTCGAAATTGTCGACGCGCGGCGACACGAAAATCCCGTCGCGCAGATTGTCGAAGAAGGGGTTGGTGTTGCCGCGATTGTAACGGACATAGGCGCCGACCGATGACGAGAAGTCATAGTTCAGCCCCGCGGTCCACGACCAGGCGCCTTTCTTGTACGCAATGTTACGGAAGGTGCCGTTGAGCACCGCCGTCCCGTTATCGTAGAGCGTGTCGGGGTCGCCGTCGATATCGACCGAGCTGTTGTTCTCGATCGTGCCCGTCGCCTTGTAATTCTGGTAGCGCAGGCCCGCATCGAACCGCAGTTCGGGCGTGATCTGAAACTCGTCTACGGCATAAAAGGCATATTCGCGACCGTCATAGGCGGCGTTGACGTTGAAGAAGGATCCTTGCGTATAGCCGTTGTTCGTCGCGACCTGACCGTTGGCGAGCGTCAGATCGAGCAGGCGCCCGTGGTTTTCGGCGGTCAGCAAGTGGACGTTGCCGAGGTTCCACTGATCGTCCGACGAAAAGTCCGAATAATAGGCGCCGACGGTGAACTTGTTGTTCCCGCTTTCCCATTCGACCGCGAGATCGTTGGTGAAATCCTCGATCTGCTTGCGCACGATCCACGTGCCCGCGCGGATCACCTGCTGCGTGCCGGCCACCGCCTGCCCGCCGTTGACATAGGTCAGGCTGCCGACCGTGCTGCCGAGCGAAGCGGCATAGGCGTCGGCGGTCATCGCGGTGCTGGCGGGGACGAGACCCGTCGTGTCGGCATCGCCCTTGAGGTAGCTCGCACGATAGCGCAGCTGGAAGCCCTCGCCGATCTCGTAATCGAAATTGGTCCCGAGGTTGACCAGCCTGGCGCCGCGGCCGTCGGCAAGGTCGGCGCGCGTACCGTCGGGCAGCACGGCGAGGCGCGTTTCGGGACCGGCGAGCACACCGGTGCCGGGGTCGATATTGCCGAACTGGCGTACCTTGTCGCCGTCGCGGATCACCGGGATCGGCAGCAGCCACTGGCCGCGATCGTTGAGGTAGCGTGCGAAGACGAGGAGCGAACCCTTGTCGAGATCGTGGCGGATGTTCGCGGTGATCTGGCCGCCCTTCTCGGCGGTGAAGCCGGGGCTGCGGATGCCTTCGCCGCTCGAATAATAGCCGCCGACCATGAAGCTGGTGTTCTCGCCGAGCGGGCCCGACAGCAGCATGTCGCCGCGCAGGTCGCCATAATCGGTGACGCTCGCCTTCACGAGACCTTCGAAATCGCGGCCGCCTTCCTTCTGGACGAAGTTGACGGTGAGGCCGGGCTGACCGTTGCCGAACAACGCGCCGGTGCCGCCGCGGACGGCTTCGACGCGCTCGATCGTCTCGTCGATCCGGATGAGCTGGGTGTTTTCGAGGAAGGACAGCGTCGGGGGCGAAAAGAAGGGAACGCCCTGCACCGTCAGCGTGACGAATTCGGCATCGCCACCCGACGGATAGCCGCGCACGAAGATATTCGCGCCGTTCTGGCCGCCCGAGCTTTCGGCCGACACACCGGGGATGACCTTGAACAGGTCGGCGGTGCTGTTCGGCGCGGCGCGATCGATCGCGTCCGAATTGATGCTGGTGATCGCGAAGGCCGCATCCTGGCGGTTGATACCGCCGCCCGCAGTGCCGGTGACGACGATCTCTTCATTCGCCGCAGCGGTATCGTCGGGCTGAGGCGCTTCCTGCGCATGGGCCGTCACGGACAGCGCGGCGAGCGCGATCGATGACAGCAGATGAGTCTTTTTCAACATGGCATATCCTCCACTTTAACCTGTTCTGATTGACAGGCGTCCGCGCGCCGCCGCTTCCTGTTCTGTCGACAGGATCCGGCCGAGCGTCAGATCGCCTATGGCGGGGACGTGCAGGTCGGCATCGGGCAGCGCCTCTTCTGACCCGACGCCAATGGCCACCATGCCCGCCGCATGGATGGCCGCGATTCCCGCCTGTGCATCTTCGATGCCGATGCACTGTTCCGGGACGAGACCCATGCCGGCGGCACAGGCCAGAAAGATGTCGGGTGCGGGTTTCCCGCGCGCGACGGCGCCCGCGTCGGCGACAAAGTCGAACTGGTCCGCAATCCCCAGCAACCGCACGACGTCGCCGGCGTTGCGGCTCGCCGACGCGAGGCCGATCTTCACCCCGGCCGCGCGAAGCTGCGCGAAGAGGTCCGTGACGCCGGCGAAGAGATTGGCCGGCGAATAACAGGCCAGCCGGGCGCGATAGATGTCGTTCTTTTCAGCCAGCATGGCGTCGAACAGGCCCGGGTCGACGTCGGTTCCGGACCGATCGAGGATCAGCCGCAGGGACCCTGCCCGGTCGACGCCTTTCAATTGTTCATTGGCGGCGCGATCGAACGCGAAGCCATATTTGTCGGCGAGCGCCTGCCATGCCCGATAATGATCTTCGGCGGTGTCGGTCAGCACGCCATCGAGATCGAAGATCACGCCTTTCAGCGTCGGACGCGGCATGACGACCGGGTCGGCGCCGACGCGCAGCGCGCGGCCATGGTCGACAAGGTCGAGCGGCGCGCCCGACAGCAGGCGATAGGTGCAGCCCGCGGCGTCGACCGCGAGCTCGATCGCGCTGCCGCGCCATTGCAGGCGGAAGCTATAGGCTTTCCATGCGGCGGGAAGCTGCGGCCGGAAGGACGGAACCGCACCGTCGAGGCTCAGCCCGCCCCATCCCTGCGCAAGAATGAGCCAGCTCCCCGCGAGCGCCGCCATGTGAAGGCCATGCGACGTGTTTCCGTGCCGGTCCTCGAGATCGACGAAGGCGCATTCGCGCATGAAGCCGAGTGCCGCGGCCTCGTCGCCGAGACGCGCCGCCGCAATCGCGAAAGATGCCGAGGAAAGCGTCGAGTCATGCGTCGTGACCCGCGCATAATAGTCGAAATTCCGCCGTTGGCGCGACGGCGGCATCGGCACGAGGTCCATCGCCATCGCCTGCACGACATTGCCCTGCTTCGCGACCTGATGGCGAAACAGGATCATCGGGTGATAGCGCATGAGCAGCGGGCCATGGCCGTCGCGCGATGCGAGACCGGGCAATTCGGGGCGCCCCAGAAAGGCATCGTCCTGCGGATGGACGCCGAGCGCCGGGTCGACCGGCAGCCACATCGCGTCGGCCGCCCTGCGCCAGCCCGCCAGTTCCGCCTCGGCGAGGCCGATCGCATCCGCAAGCGCGGCGAAGTCCTCGTGCCCGGTTTCGCGCAGCCAGTCCGCGGTTTCCGCTGCATAGGCCAGGTGCCGGCGTGCAATCGCGTTGGTATAGAAATCATTGTCGACGAGCGCCGAATATTCGTCGGGTCCGGTCACGCCGTAGAGGCAGAAAGCGCCGCCGCGCCGCGCGTCGAACGCACCGATCTCCATCCACATGCGCGCGGTTTCGAACAGCATTTCCGCCGCCTCGGCGCGAAACGCCCCATCGCCGGTCGCCGCGACATAGAGCGCGAGCGCGTAGGCGATGTCGCCATTGATATGATATTGCGCCGAACCCGTCGGATAGTGCGACGAACATTCGTCGCCCGCGATCGTCCGCCAGGGATAGAGCGCGCCGCGCGCGTGGCCGAGTGCGCGCGCGTGCGCGCGTGCGCGATCGAGCTTGCCGATGCGATAGGCGAGCAGCGTGCGCGCCCGGGCGGGCGCCTGCAGCGCGAGCACGGGCAGCATGAAGGTTTCGGCGTCCCAGAAATAATGGCCTTCATAACCTTCGCCGGTCAGTCCCTTGGCACCGATGCTGTGGCGCGGATCGCGGCTTGCCGACTGGTGAAGCTGGAACAGGTCGAACCGCAGCGCCGCGGCCAGCGCATCGTCGCCGTCGATCGCCAGCGCCGCGCTGTCCCACAACGCCTTGACCGCAGCGCGCTGGTCTTCGGCGATCGCGTCGAAACCGGTCGGCGCGCCATCGAACGCCGCGCAGTCG
>JALDYH010000152.1:0-9901 GCA_032154175.1 Sphingopyxis sp.
TCGTCGTCGAACTGGCGGGCGAGGTCGGCGACCTGATCCCGATCGGATCGACGCTGGCGGTGATCGAAACCGATGGCGACGGCGATGTCGAAGCGCCGCCGGCCGATACGCCGGTCGAACAGGAAATCATCGCGGAAACGCCGGGTGCCGAGGAAATCTCGGTGGCCGAGGTCGCTGCGCCTGCGCCGGTTGCAGCTCCCGCGCCGGTGCCCGCTCCGGCGCCGGTCGCCGCCGTCGATCATGGAAAGCCGGTTCTGGCTTCTCCCGCCGTCCGCGCGCGCGCAAAGAATCTCGGCGTCGATCTCGGCCAAGTCCAGGCCGAGGGCGACCGCATCCGCCACGCCGACCTCGACGCCTTCCTGCGCTATAGCGGCGGGCAAGGTTATCACGCCCCCGGCGCCAGTCGCGCGCGCGTCGACGAACCGATCAAGGTCATCGGCATGCGCCGCAAGATCGCCGAGAATATGGCCGCGTCAAAGCGCGCGATCCCGCACTTCACCTATGTAGAGGAAATGGACGTCACCGCGCTCGAAGAGATGCGCGCCGACCTCAACGCCAATCGTGGCGGGCGTCCGAAACTGACGATGCTGCCCTTCCTGATCGTCGCGATCTGCCGGACGATCCCGCAGTTTCCGATGATCAACGCGCGCTACGATGACGAAGGCGGCGTGGTGACGCGCTACGGCGCAGTGCATCTCGGCATGGCGACGCAGACCGACGCGGGGCTGATGGTCCCGGTGATCCGCGACGCACAGGACAAGAATGTGTGGCAGCTCGCGAGTGAAATCACGCGCCTCGCCGAAGCCGCGCGCACCGGCAAGGCGAAGGTCGAGGAATTGACCGGCGGTACGCTGACGGTGACGTCGCTCGGCCCGCTCGGCGGGATCGCGACGACGCCGGTGATCAATCGCCCCGAGGTCGCGATCATCGGCCCGAACAAGATCGTCGAGCGCCCGGTGTTCGACGGTGACGAAATCCGCCGCGCAAAGCTGATGAACCTGTCGATCAGCTGCGACCACCGCGTCGTCGATGGCTGGGACGCGGCGAGCTATGTGCAGGCGCTCAAGAAGTTGATCGAGACGCCGGTCCTGCTGTTCGCGGACTGAACTTTCCCTTTTCGTCATGCCGGACTGGATCCGGCATTCCGCTTTGCGACGTTGCGAAGTTGGACCCCGGATCAAGTCCGGGGTGACGGAAAATAGATGTTAGAGGCCCAGCCCCGCGAAACTCGTCTGGTCGAACTTCAGCTTGAAGGTCACATAGGCACCCGAGCGCGAGAAGCGTGCGTCTTCGAAATCGCGGTCGTGGAAGCCCGCGAGATTATAGCCGAAGGTGATGTTCGCATTGGTCATCGGCGCCAGCGTCACCGTCGGGCCGCCGGCCCAGCTCACCGTATCGGCATCGGTGCCGACGCGCACGGTACCCGACGCGCCGACGTCGACATGTTCGCCGAGGTTGAAGCGGAAATCGGCACCGATCAGGTTCGACCAGCCCTTGATGTCATCGGCCCCGAAGCGGTCGAAATTATAGCGCGTTCCCCAGAAGAAGCCGATTTCGGCGCGTTCGTACCAGCCATCGCCGCTGCCGATCCCGCGGTCGTCGAGAGGGGTCCAGTTCACCGACAGGCTGTTAAGCAGGCGGCGGCTCGTCGCGTCGCCGTCGATCGTCAACGTGCCGCCGATCGGTCCCGCCTGACCCGCGACCGCGTCGCGGACCTTGTCCGAACGGAATTCGCTCTTGTTGAGCCACGAAATCCGCGAATTCGCGGGGCGGTGTGCCCAGCTCATTTCGAAATTGATGACTTCGGTCGTCGGCGTCGTGCCGCTGCCGCTTGCCTTAGCGTAGGTGAAGAGTGCGCCCAATGCACGGCCCTCGCCGAGCTGGCGGAGGCCGCCGAGCGTCAGGCCATAGCGATTGGCAAGCTCGCCATCGCGATATTCGGCGCGGCCCGTGAGCGTCCAGCGATCGGCGCGATAGGTGGCGCCGGTGCTGATCGCGAGGAAATCTTCGGTCAGCGTGCCATTGCCGCCTAGGAAGCCGCCCGAAGCGACCGGGTGTTCGGTGTTGAGCACATCGCCGGCGCGAATTCCGCCGATGGTGCGATTGCCGTCGACCGACACATCGACCGACCAGCGTTCGCCGAGCTTCAGCGACTGCGACAAGCCATAGGCGGCGAAGCTGCGCGGTCCATATTCGCCAATTTCCTGCTGGTTCGCAGTCGCGAGAAGGCGCGCGCCCGACCAGGGCGTCAGGTCGAAGCCGAGTCGCGCGGTGCGCGCCTTGATCGTGTCGCCGTCGGCAATCTCGTAGCTGCCGACCAGATTGACGTCGCGATTGATCGCGTAGCGCGCGCCGAGACGATGGCGGGTCGGGAAGTCGATGCTCGCGTCCTTGCCGCCAAGCGCGAATTCGGTCTGCGCGTCAAGTTCGAGGCGTTTATTGAAGAGTCGCTGCGTTGCGCCGAGCTGGGCGATGTTCGACCGGTTGCGGCTGCCGTCGGTCAGGTGATCGTCGGCATGGGTCAGCCCGGCGCGCATGACGCTGGTGCCATTGTCATATTCGACGAGCGCGCGCGCGGCGCGGCGGCGAGCATTGGTATCGAGATAATCTTCCTGCCACGCGCTGCCGGTCACCGAGAGGTTGCGGCTGGCTTTCACGCGCGCATCGAAGCCGAATTTGCGCGTGCCATTCTCGCTGCTGTTGAGCTGGCCGGTGCCGAAGCCCGCCTCGCGCTCGCGGACATAGGCGAGGAAATCGGCGTTGCTGCTGTGATGCTCGGCCTCGATCAGCCATGCCTTCGCGGTGCCATCGGCGGTTGTGCTGCCGTTGGTCGCCTTGGCATCGCTGACCGCAAGTTCGGCGCGGACTTCGGCTTCGATCGTCGGGCGATAGCGTGCATCCACGCCGCCGAGGTTGGTCTTGGCGTTGCCGTCCTCGTCGTGGATGAAGGTCGTACCGACGCGCAGTTTCTCGTCGTTCGACTGATAGCTGACGCGGCCGCCGGCGTTGAGGACGCGCTGGCCGACGCCATCGACTTCATATTCGGCGACGATGAACTGCGGATCGAGGTTCGACGAGCGGCTGAGCACCGGCTCGCGGAAGCGGATCGTGCCCGACAGATAGTCGATGTCGTAGTCGACGTGGCGCGACAGGCTGACGCTGTCGACGATGCGCTCGCTGTGCAGCCGGTCGCGCGTCTCGATCGTGATGCGTTCGCTGTTCGGAAGAATGTCCTTGGCGCCGAGCTGATACGGACCCGTCAGGCCATTGCCCTGGATCTCGTCGCGGCGGAAGCGGTACGGGGTGTCGGCGGCGAACGCGGTCCACGCGACATTACGCCCGCGATACTCGGCCTTGCCGCCGTTGAGCGCGCGCTGGTAGCGGGCGAGTTCGGGTTCCGAAATCCCCGTTTCGATATCGCCGAACATGGCGTAGAATTGCGGGCGTTCGAGCCGCAGGTAGAGCTTGCGCACCGATGCCGCGTCATAGCGCGTCTCATTGCGGTCGGCGTAGATGGTGTAATAGGCGCGCGGATCGATCACGCCGCCGAACCGGGCGTCATCCCTGTCCTTGTCGCTGTCATAGGCGAGCGTCATCAGCCATTTGCCACGTACGCGGCCCTTGGCATAGAGCGCGAGCCGCGCGTCGGCGTTGAGATCGCCCGTCGTCTCGGCCACCGGCTCCATCCGGTCGTCGAGCGTGTTGTAACCCAGCGTGCCGGCCGCGAAGCCGACGACGGTCCACGGACGATTGCCCGGATCGAGCCAGGTCTCGATCGTCTGCTTGCGCGTCACCTTGTCGTCGCGGAAGGTGAAATCCATCGCGAGCGTGCCCGACGCGGTGGTCGGTTCAAGTTCGATATAGGCGATGCCGTCGTCGCCATCGATCTTCCATACGGGCTGCGCGCGTTCGAGGCCCGCGAGCTGGCGTGCCTGCTGTGCATCGGCCTCGACGGCGGGATAATAGGGAGCGGGGACGCTGAAGTCGCCCGTCAGGCCGGCGCGGATCGGTTTGCCGTCGCGGTCGGTCAGGCGCACCGCGATCACCGGACGCGTCACGCCATCGGCGACCAGCACTGACTTTTCGCGGATCAGCGTGGCGCGCATCGGGGTGATCGAATAATGGACGTTCCGTTCGAGCGTCTCGATCGTGACACCGTTCGCATCCTTCACCTCGGCGACAAGGCGGTTTTCGCCTTCACGGATTTCGAGGCCGCGCCACAGGCTGACCGCAATGCTGCCGTCGGCCGACTTGCTGACACCTTCGAAGGTCAGCGCGTCCGCGGGCTTGCCGTTGATGCGGAGAGACACCGTCTGGCCCGGAACGTGCTTGATCGCGGCGCGGATCGCCTTGGCGCGCGGATTGTGATCGCTATCGGGGAAGAGCCAGCCGATGCCGGGCGCCTGACCGGCGAGCCAGTCGCGGTTCGCACCGGCGGCTTCGGGATCGGTCAGCACTCTGGGTGCCTCGATCGAAGCCTTGTTCGGTGCGGCGCGCGGCGTGCTGGCAACGGCACGGAAGTCCGCGCGCTTCAGGGCGCCGCCGCGGCCCTCGACAAAGCGCGAGATCGGGCTGCCCGCACTTTGTGTCGAGCGCGCGCAATCTACGGCCTCGCGGTCGAGTGGCAGGGTCGACGGGTCGATCTGGACGACATGCAAGCCGGGGCGCACGCCTTCGAAATGATAGCGGCCATCCACGTCGGTGACCGTGTAGCTGCCGTCCTGCAGCATCACGCGCACCCCGGCGATGCCGTCGGCTTTGCCGGGATCGATGTTGCAACCGCCGTCGGCGATACGGCCGATGATCGTCATGCGGTCGCCAAGCTGGTCGCGTTTTATCGAAATCGTGGCTTCGGCGACATTGCTCGTCGAACCGCGATTGTCGGTGGCGGTGGCGCGATTGAGCGCATTACCCGGCTGTGCCGACACGGTGACTTCGGCAAGATAGGTCAGCAGTGCCGAGCGAGACGCCGCGATACCGGACACGGTCACGGCAAACTCGCGTCCGTTCGCTGCGATATCGGCGGTGACGCGAACGCCATCGACACGCACCGTGTCGGCGCGGAGGCGCATCCCGGTGGGCAGCACGTCACGGACGGTCACAGCACCGGTATTGCGGCGCGTATCACGGTTCGCGATTTCGATGCGATACTGGATGACGTCGCCCGGCACCGCGACCTGCGTCGAGGTCGTCTTGCGCAGGACCAGCGGCAGGCCCGGCCGATCTACGGGAATATCGACGCGGACGGGCGCGGGGCTGTTCAGCGTGAAGACATTGCCATAACTCGCGCCCGTGATCGTGAAGGGCTGGCCGTTGTCGGGGCGGTGCAGGCCGGCGAGATCGGCGGCGTTCGATTTCGACGGTGCGGTGTAAGGCGCCGGCGGCTCGACTATCAGGCGGTAGCTGCCCGGCGCGACGAACGGAAAGCGATAGTCGCCTGCCGGGAAATTATAGATCGTGCCGCCCGCATCGGTGACGCTCTGCCCGGTGACGACGCTCGACGGGTAGGCCGACACACCGTCGTCGCCAAAGACCTGTGCGGGCTGGCCGGTGGCGGTATCGACGATCGTGACGCGGCTGCCGGCGACCGGTGCGCCATCGCCGCTGTCGAACACGATACCGAAGGGGTCGACGAGAAAGTTGATTGTCGCGAGCGCGACAAGACTGGCGTTCGCCTGGTCGGTGACGCGCAGCGATAGCGGGGCCCCCGGATCGACCGACAGGCGACAGTCGCCCTGTGCGACCGCGGGCGGGACCCCGATCGTGTTGATGATGCCGACGAATTCGCCGCTGTCCACCGTGGTCTCGGTCAGAATGATTGCTTCGCGGTCGCCGTTTTCGAGTTCGAGGACGACGGGCAGGGTGTCGCGCGCCTGCGGATCGGTGTTGGCCGATGCGAGCGTAATCCCGACCACCAGCACTTCGCCGGCGCGGAAATTGTCCGTGCTTTGCAGCGAGGCCGGTGCGGTCGTGATGCCTTCGTAAACACCGCCGAGATCGATGATGCTGGTCGCGTTGCGCGCCGATGGGCGGCTGCATTGCGTCGGCGCGAGCGGCACCGATTTGTTGCCGCCGCCGTTGGTCAGCCGATAGGTTGTAATCGTCGGCCGCTCGGGCGGGCGCGGTGTTACGGTCACGTCGACGCGGTTCGACAGCGCCTGACCGGGCCGCCCTTCCTGCGTCCACTGTGCCGAGGCCGTGTTCGTGATCACCTGTGCGTGCGACGCTGGTATCGCGGACAGCAGAGCTGCCGCGACCAGGGCGGTCACAAGGCCGGAAAATTTCGTACGGAGTGCCATATCAGCCCCGAAAGGGGCAGCGGGAGACGGTTTTCGGGCCGCCCCGCTGCTCCATCCGTTACCCGATCAGTTTACGGTCGCGCGGAAAACGAGCGTGCTGGCGGTGCCGGCGGCGATCGACGCGATCGTGCCCGACACGTTGGGCGCCGAATAGCTGCCGCCCGCGCTGCCGTTGAAATCGCACGTCCCGCCAGTGACCGTGCCGCCGAGCAGGATCGTACCCGCATTGAACGTCAGTTGGCCCGGAACCGGATCGTTGATCGCCACCGACGTCGCTGCGGCGCCGCCGCTGTTGGCGACCGCGATGCAATATTCGATGACCGCGCCGGGAATCAGCTTCGGATTGGTCGTGCTGTTGACCGGATCCGAGATGATGCGGCTGGTCTTCGTGACGGCAAGTGTCGCCGTCTGCACCGTATAGTCGTCGTTGTCGCTGTGCGACCCGTCGCGCGCGGCGTCGCCCGCCACGCCGGGCGTGATATCGGCGAATACGGTGTCCTTCCCGGCCGTGTTCGCGCCGGTGGTTTCGGTGATCGCAGCGCCTTGGGTGCCGACCAGGCCGCCTTCGCGCGCCGTGGCGCGCAGCGTGACGCCCGCAACGGCATTGTTGGTGACACCCGCCGGGATGTCGGCAACGACGAACAGGCGGATCGCAGTATCGACGACGAGTTCGTCGACATAGTTGGTGATCAGCGTGTCGCCGGCGTCCCAGCTGCCGATCGTGCCCGACGCGGTATTGTCGCGATAGATGCGGACGTTGTTGACGTTGAACGTATCGGTGCCGGTATGGGCGGCGGTGCCGCCGACCTGCTGCGTCGCCGTCAGCGCGAAGTCGAGCGTCTCGTTCGACGTGTTGGTCAACTGGAAGGTCGTGACGGCATTGGCCTGTCCGGGCACGACCGTGGTCGTAAGATCCGCGACTTCCTCGACGAGCAGGTTGATCTTGCGGTCGACGGTGAAATTGTTCGACGCCGACTGCTGTCCCTGTGCGACGCCCCCGACCTGATAGTCGACGGTGGCGGTATTCGTGATCGTGGTGCCCGCGGTCGTTCCGGCGGCAAAGGCCGGCGTGGCAGCGACGCTCGAAAGCGTCGCCAGACCGATGACACCCACATAAGTCAGCTTGCTGGTCATAGCTGAGCTCCTGGGTTTTATGCTGGTTGCCGTTTCCCCACCGCTGGCAACCGTTAAGCGGCTTTATTTACTTGATTATTTAACAACTCCCCGAAACATGAGCTTGCCCGTTCCACCGACCGGGATCGGCTTCTGGAAAGCCCAGCGAACGTGCGTGACGTCGGCGGGCTGCGCCGCGCGGCGCGTGCCATCGGTCATGGGAACGGTCAGGTCGGAGAGCAGTCCCCACTGCTTGCCGCCATCGACCGAAACCAGCGACTGCGCGTCGCCAGCGTCCGCAAAACGGACCGCCGCGGGCATCGGGTTGGTGATCACGAACTTGTCGGCCGGCTGCGCGCCAGCGTTGCGATAATTCAGTACGAAGACGAGCCGGTCGCCGGGAACGACGACCTTCGGTTCTTCGAGCAAGATTCGCTGCTTGCCCTCCGCGTCCGTCGACACGCGTTCGACAAACACATTGTTGTCGAGCGCGACCTGGTTCGCCGCGAGGGCCTGGCCCGGCAGAAGGGCGGTGAGCAAAAGGAAAAGGGCGGTGCGCATACGCATCTCCATCAATTGATCTTGGTCTGGAAGGTGACGGTGCGGGTCTGGCCGCCGGCGACGGTGCCGAGCGCGACGTTGATCCGCGTACCATTATAGTCGCCGGCATCAGCATCGGCGGCGTCGGACAGCCCGCTGCCGCCGAGCTTGATCGAGCCAGGAATGTAGGCGGTGTCCGCAGGGATGTCGTCGATGATCGCAAGGCCGCTGACCGAGCCGCTTCCCGCGACGGTCGCGACGATCGTATAGGTGATTGTCGCGCCCGGGACCGGATCAGCAGTGTTCAGCGAGTTGGTGATGACCGCCGATTTGACAAGCATAACGGTCGCTGCCGACACGACGAATGCGCCTGCATCTTGTCCATCGGCGCCGGTCGACCCCACGACGGCATCGCCGCCGCCTTCGCCCTTGCCAGCAAAGCCGGTGCCCGGCACACCAGTCCCGGTCTTCGCTGCGGCGACGAGGCTGACGATAGCGCGATTGCCATCGAGGACCGTTCCGGGCGTCGTCGCGAGGACGAAGACGGTGACGCTCTGGTCGGGGTCCAGCGAAGGGTCGTTCGCGCCCGGCGCGTAGAGCGTGTCGGTACTGGAGTCGAAAACGCCGTCGCCGTTGTCGATATAGATTTGCGTGACGACTGGGTCGTAATTGTCGCCGCCCGCATTCGCGATCGTCGTGAGTCCAAAGGCTTCGACGCCGTTGCCGTTGTTGGTGACCGAGAAGGTCAACACCTGCCCCGTCGCGCCCGGCGTCGTCGGAACGTCGGCGGGATTGCTCGAATCGACGGTGACGTCGAGCAATTCGTCGACGAGCAGATCGACGCGGTTCGAATCGATTGTCGTCGTCGTGCCGGCGCCGGTATCGAAGCTGGCGGTCGCGGTGTTGCTGATGGTGGAACCGGCGCGGGTGCCGGCGGCCTCTGCCTGCACCGGCAACGCGAACGCGGCCAGCAAGGCGATGGCTGAACAAGAGGGAAGAAGCTGATGCTTCGCGCCCCCCACAGGCGCTGTCATCATCACTTTGACTCCGAATAGGTTGGTCCTTGGAGCCCTCAGTCGCCGATAAAGGGTAATTTCTGGTTAAAAAGCAGGAAGGAAGACGCGTTCTGATCCAGATAGAGACAGAACAGGCCCCGCGCTCGTCGTAAAACGGGGCGACTGGCGCGAAAAGGCAAGCTCGCGTAAAGATGAGGCGATAAACAAGGAGAGCAGGGGTGGCGGAGGACAGGGGCAGCAAGGAAACGCGTCCGCCGCGCGTCAATCCACTGCACCAGATCGAGGTCGACGATTTCCGCCGCGACCGGCTTCTTGCCGCGCTCGCGCTGATCCTTGGTGCCAGCTTTTGTCTCGGACTGCCTTTCGCCTTGCAGGCGGGCGCTGAATTCTTTCTGCCGCTGACCGCCGCGATCGTCATCGCGATTGCGCTCGTTCCGCTGCTCGAATGGCTCGAGCGGCGAGGCGTACCGTCGGCGCTTGCCTCTTTCCTCGCGCTCGCGGCGTTCCTGGCAATTATCAACGCCGCGCTCGCGATCATCGTCGTACCGGCGACCGGCTGGTTCGCGCGGCTTCCCGATTCGATTCCGCGTATCCAGAGCAACCTGGCACCGCTGATCGATTTTTATTCGACGCTGCAGCGCTTCGTTGATCGCACGCTGATGTCGGTGGCCAGCGGAACCGAGGCGACGGCGCAGGCGGTGGCGGCGACCGCGCCGACTTCGGTCGTCGACTATTTCATCTCGTCGGCACCGGCGGCCGCGATCCAGCTTTTCTTCGCGGTGCTCGTGATCTTCTTCTTTCTCGCCGGCTGGACGCGGCTGCGCAAAGGCACGATCCGGCGGCGCGGCAGTTTCGACGGCGCGATGCAGACCGCTCGGGTGATCCAGAATGTCGTCGATGCGACCGCCGACTATCTGGCGACGATCACGATGA
>JALDYH010000153.1:0-9827 GCA_032154175.1 Sphingopyxis sp.
GTTGTGGGTCGCCGACGCCAGCGTCATGCCGCGACTCGTATCGGGCAACACCAACGCGCCGAGCATCATGATCGGCGAGCGCGCGGCCGACTTCGTCAAGGCGGCCTTGGCGTGAATCCGCCCCGGCGAAAGCCGGGGTCGGCGCATCTGGCGCGGCCCGTGTGGAGTGGGCTTTTGCCGGGGCATTCGGATCGGCGATAAGCGATTCGGCGTCGCCGGCTGAGTCCGGCGCAGCGGCAATATTGGCGCATTTCCAAGGATTTATGGGATCGCGTGCGCGGCGGGCAAAAAAAGAGGGCCGGGACTTGCGTCCCGGCCCAGCCTTTCAGGCTCTCCCCTCCTGAAACTGTTGACCCAATGAATGCCATATTAATGTCATGTTGAAAAGGGCAAAATTGCGGCAATGTTGCACAAATTTCGTGCAGCATTTCAACGCGCGAAAGGACCGTCAAAAGCCCTTTCGCACCGTCACGCCGAAGGTGCGCGGCTGGTTCGTCGCAAAGCCGAGCCGCGCCCGCCCGCCGCGTTCGCGGTCGAAGGCGAGCAGCGCATTTTCGTCGAGCAGATTGTTCACATAGACCGAGATTTCGAGCTCGTCCGGAAACTCGATTCCGGCGCCGAGATTGACGAGCTGATAGTCGGGCAGCTTGAGGTCGAGCGTCGTCGCCGAACCGATCGGCGCGCCGCCGAAGGTGAAGCCATGTTCGAAGGTCCGCGGGTTGTTTTCCTGGTCGCCGGGCTGCGTATAGCGGCTGCCGACATGCTGGAAGGATGCGGTGACGAAGGCATTGGTGTCCGACGACGGATCGATCGGGAAGCTGTAGGTCGCGTTCGCCGCCATCTGGAACTTCGGCACCGAGGGCAGGCGGTTGCCGTTGCGGATGCCCTCGATCACCGTCCCGTTCGGGCGGGTCAGCGTCGAATCGAACTCGGCCTCGACATAACTGCCCGACAATCCGAGATCGAGGCCGGTGAAGGGGCTGGCCGACAGCTCGAATTCGAGCCCCATCGTGTGCGCATCGGCGTTGAACACGATGCGCGACGAGCAACTGCCCGCATCGGCGGTGACCTGCAGATTGTTGATCTTGGTATAGAAGCCGGCGGCGTTGAAGGTGATGCCGCCGAACTGCGCCTTCACCCCGCCTTCATAGTTCCACAGCGTTTCGTCGTCGTAGCGCGGCCGGCCGCCGAACGTTCCGGCATCGGGGCCGCCCGCATTGCCGCCGTCGCACAGCGGCAAGTTGAGCGGATCGTTGACGCCGCCGAGGCGGAAGCCCTTCGACGCCTGTGCGTTGAGGGTGATCCCGTCGGCGATGTCGTAGCTCAGCAGCAGGCGCGGCGAGAAGCCGGTCGACGAGGTCTTGTCGCGGGCGTTGTCGCCGTTGGGGAACAGGCCGCCCGACACGAAACGGCGGCTTTCGTCGAAGGCATAATAGCGCCCGCCGACCGTCGCGGTGAGGCGATCGGTGAAGTCGTAGCTGACCTCGCCGAAGATCGCGATCTGCGACAGATCATAGGGAATGTCGGCGTTATAGGGCGAATCGGGCCCGAAGCCGTTGGCGATGTCGGCGGCGGTGAGCGGCACGCCTCCCGGTCCGCAATCGTCGGGGTCGGCATTGCAAGCGTTGATGAAGAACTGGTTGGTGAAGGCGTCGTAACCCGGCGTCGGCAGGCGCTGGGTATAATCGCGTTTGACGTTCGCATAATAGCCGCCGATCAGCCACTGGAAGGGGCCGTCGCCCGCGGAATTCACGCGCACCTCCTGCGTGAACTGCTTGACCCCCGTGGTATCGACGAGGTTCGAGGGCAGCAGGATGCCCGCGTCGGGAAAGCCGAGGTCGGACGACACGCTGCCCGTGAGTGCGCTCGCGTCGCGGCTGACGAGGATGTCGCGGTCGGTGTAGGTCGTGACCGAGGTCACGCCGACCGTGTCGCCGTCGTAGTTCATCGTGAGGTCGAAGAGCTTGACCTCATCCTCGAACGCCTCGTCGAGCAGCAGATATTGCTGGCGTTCCCTGAAGGCGACTTGCGGCCGCGTCGTGGTGAACTGGTTGGCGTAGAGATTATAGACCTCCTGCCGGTTGAAGCCGTCGGTCTTGACCTTCTGATAGACGAAGCGCGGGGTGATCGACAGATTCTCGGCGGGTTGCCAGAGCAGCGAGAAGCGTCCGCCATAGCGTTCGCCGCTGTTGACGTCCTCGCTTGTCCCGCCGCCTTCGCGCAGCGCGTCGATGAAGCCCGCATAACGCGTGTAATAGCCGACCGCGCGCATCGCGAGATTCGCGCTGAGCGGCAGGTTGATCGCGCCCTTGAGGTGCCCGCCGAAATCGTCGCCGTCGACGAGGTTCACATTGCCTTCGATCTTGCCCTCGATGCGGTCGAGATTGGGCTGGTTGGTGATGTAGCGGAGCGTCCCGCCGACCGAACCCGAGCCGAAGAGCGTGCCCTGCGGCCCGCGCAGCGTCTCGACGCGGTTGAGGTCGAACAGGTCGAGGTCGGGGGTGAACAGCGACAGCGAAACGACCGATTCGTCGAGATAGACGCCGACCTGTTCCTTCACGCCGGGCTGGTCGCGCGCGATCTGGCCCGCGGAAACGCCGCGCACCGACACCTGGCTCTGGCCCGGCCCGAGATTCTGGACGGTCAGGCCCGCGACGTTGCGCGAAAGATCCTCGACCGTGCTCGCGTTGGCGCGCTCGATCGCCTGTTCTGTCTGCGCGTTGATCGAGAAGGGAACGTCCTGAAGGCTGGCGTCGCGCTTGGTCGCGGTGACGATGATCTCGTTGCCGTCGTAGCTGTCTTTGGGCGCATCCTGCGCCGCGGCGGGCGGGGTTGTCGCAAGCGCGAGCAGCGACAAGCTCGCGAGCATGTGGGAACGTGCAAGCATCCTTTTTCTCCTCCTGAAAGCCAGCTCTTTGACTGGTCCGGCAGAGGAGTGCGCACCCCGGGGCGAAAGTTGCACGAAACGGGCCGGGCGAGAATTTATCCGGGCGCTGTTGCATCCCGGCCACAGTAAAAGGCCGGGGTCAGGCCCCGGGCCCGTGGCCGTTCCGGCCACAATCAAAAAAAGGCCGGGGTCGAGCCCCGGCCAGTGGTTCGCAGGAGGAACCTCGGTAGAATCCCGCCGCCGCCGTTTGAAAGGAGAGAGAGCGAACGGCGACGGGTATCCTGTCTCGTTGATCAATAATTGTAGGCACGCTCGCCATGTTCGCCGAGGTCGAGGCCTTCGCGTTCGACCTCTTCCGAAACGCGGAGGCCGGTGAGCAGCTTCGCGACATAGATCGCGATCACGGTGCCGACGCTGGCCCAGACGACCGTCGCGGCGACCGCCGAGATCTGCGTCACGAGCTGCGGCCCGATCGCAAAATCGTCGCCGCCGGGGCCGCCAAGGCTGGGGGCATAGACGATGCCGGTGCCGATCGCACCGACGATGCCGCCCACGCCATGGATGCCGAAGGCGTCGAGCGAGTCGTCATAGCCGAGCTTGGGCTTGAGCACCGTCACCGCGTAGAAGGCGATCAGCGAAGCGACCGCGCCGAGGACGATGGCGCCGAAGGGCCCCGAATTGCCCGCCGCCGGGGTCACCGCGACGAGACCGGCGATGATGCCCGAGCAGAAGCCGAGCGCGGAAGGCTTGTGACCCGCGAGCTTTTCGGCAAGCATCCAGAACAGCGCGGCCGACGCGGTGGCAACGAAGGTGTTGATCATCGCGAGTGCGGCCGAGCCATTGGCTTCGAGCGCCGAACCGGCGTTGAAGCCGAACCAGCCCACCCACAGCATGCCGGTGCCGACCATCGTGAGGGTCAGCGAGTGCGGCGCCATGATTTCCTTCTGGTACCCGATGCGTTTACCGAGGATCAGCGCCGCGACGAGCGCCGAGACACCCGCGTTGATGTGCACGACGGTACCGCCGGCGAAATCGAGCGCACCCATTTCGAAGAAGAGGCCGCCGGCCGCCCACACCATGTGCGCGATCGGGAAATAGACGATCGTCAGCCAGATCGCGCCGAATACCATCACTGCCGCGAACTTCATGCGCTCGACGACCGATCCGAGGACCAGCGCTAGGGTGATCGCGGCGAAGGTCATCTGGAAGCTGATGAACACATATTCGGGCAGCTTGAAGCCGTCGCTGAACGTGTCGGCGAGGCTGTCGGGCGTGACGCCGGCGAGGAAGAATTTGCCCCACGCGATGAAGGCATTGCCCTCGGGGCCGAAAGCGAGGCCATAGCCGTAGATCACCCAGATCAGCATCGCGAGGCAGGCGGCGGCGCCGATCTGCGTCATCGTCGACAGCATGTTCTTGGTGCGCGTGAGGCCGCCGTAGAAGAGCGCGAGGCCCGGCAGGATCATCAGCAGCACGAGCACGGTCGAGGTCATCATCCAGGCGGTATCGCCCTTGTCGACGACGGCTTCGACCACCGGTTCGGGCGCCGCGGCGGCGGCTTCCTGCGCCCAGACGGGCAGCGCGGCGAACAGCGAAAGGCCCACGGCCCCGGCGCCCGCCGCAAATTTATTTGCGAACGTCATAGTTTCCCCCTTCGTCATTACAGTGCCGCCTCGCCGGTCTCGCCGGTGCGGATGCGCACGGCCTGACCCACGTCGAGAACGAAAATCTTGCCGTCGCCGATCGACCCGGTTCCGGCGGTCTGCTGCAGCGTTTCAACGACCCTCGCGGCGAGCGCGTCGTCGCAGACGAGCTCGATCTTCACCTTCGGCACCATGTTGGTGGCATATTCGGCGCCGCGGTAGATTTCGGTCTGCCCCTTTTGCCGGCCGAACCCCTTGACCTCGGTCACGGTCATGCCGGCGATGCCGAGTCCGGTGAGCGCCTCGCGCACCTCGTCGAGCTTGAATGGTTTGATGATGGCCAGGATCAGCTTCATGACGCCCCCTTTTGCTAATGGCACCATGTTGCGCTGCAACAGCCGTGCCAGATTGCGCGAGGCGCGCGAAAGTTAACATTTTGTGACGGTTTTGAAGGTCCGCCGCAAACAATCGTTTGTTCGCTGGGCAGGCGAGGCAGTGGGGTGCTTAAAATTTAGGCAGGATCGTTCCCCTCCCGCAGGCGGGAGGGGTTAGGGGTGGGCGGCAACGTCGCAGATGCCCGCCCCGCTACGACTAGGCAGCAAGCTGCCAAGTCTCGCTGCCCCTCCCGTTTACGGGAAGGGAGATCAGCTCTTGCCCAAAACCGGTTTGAACCGCGCCCAGATCGGCAGATGGTCCGACGCGCGCGCCGCGAGCGCGCTCTGGTGCACCCCGGCATCGATCGCTTCGAGGTCGGGGGTTGCGAAGATGCGGTCGAGTTTGGCGACGGGGCGGCGGCTGTGGAAGCTGTGGCCGGTGTCCACCAGCCGATGCTGTGCTCCGAAATCGGCAAGGCAGCCGCCGGTCGCGCGCCATTCGTTGCAGTCGCCCATCAGGATCGTCGGCAATGGCTCGCCTTCGGCGACATGGTTCAGGATCGCACGCGCCTGCTGGCGGCGCCGGAGTCCCGAAATGTCGAGGTGCATGCCGACGACGCGGAGCCGCGTGTCGCCGATGCGGATCGTCGCCGCGACGGCGCCGCGCGGTTCGAGCGTCGGCAAATGAAGCGCATGGCTTTCCTCGACCTCGGCGCCCTTGCGCACGAGCAGCGCATTGCCGTGCCAGCCGATCGCATAGGGGCGCCCGCTGAGCAGGTCGACGGGCACATAGTCGCTATGATCCTCGAACATATGCGGCGGGATCGCGCTCGCGCGCGTGCCGAAACGGCGGTCGGCCTCCTGCAGCGCGACGATATCGGCGTCGAGTTCGCCGAGCACCGACAGCACCCGACCCGGATCGCGGCGCCGGTCGAGCCCGATGCCCTTGCGCATATTGTAACTGGCGACCTTGATCATGACGTGTTTTTCAAGCGCTCAGGTCGCGCTTCCGTTCCCGCCCGCCTCGAATTCGGCGATCAGCGCCTGCGCTTCGTCGAGGTCCTCGTCGAGTACCATGATGCGGACGGGGATGAGCAAACCGACGCTTTCGGCGATGTTCATGCCCGCGTCGAAGCACACCGCATGGACGCCCGCGCTCTCCAGCCGTCCGCGCAGCAGTTCGGCCTCGGCGCCGCTGGACAATCGTACCAGTTCGACCAGCGGCATCAGGCATCGCCCGTGATGAAGCGGTCGGTCGGGCGCGTCGGCAAACCGTCGATGCTCCGGTCGCGTTCCCTGAATTTTTCGACCCACAGGTCGCGATCGGCCTGGCGGTGATATTTCTGCAGCGTGTCGCGCTCGTGCTGCAATTCCATCATCGGGACGCCCCAGCCGCAGCTCGTCTGCACGCTTTCGACGTCGATCACGAAAATCTGTCGCGTACCGGGGATCAGCGTGAAGTGCGCGGCGAGCGCGTCCCATTCGGTATCCTGCGGCAGTACGGGGCGCCCGCGGCCGTAGATGCGCAGGATCAGCGCGGTGCGGTCGAAGGCGCAAAACATGATCGTGATGCGCCCGTCGGCGGCGAGATGCGCGTGCGTCTCGTTACCCGATCCGCCAAGATCGAGGTAAGCCACCTGCCGGTCCGACAGGATGCGGAAGCTGTCGGCATAGCCTTTGGGCGACAGGTTGATGCGCGCGCCCTCGGCAGCGGTCGCGGTGAAATAGACCGGCTGCTTTTCGATGAAGGCGATATGTTTGTCGGTCAGCGTTTCGGTGAATTCGGCCATGACTCTTCTCCGTGTCGCGCCGCTCCTATCACCAATTCCGGCCCTCTTCTATCGCGGCTTCCTCGCCCGGCCGGTCCGCGCGGCCGAGGACGGCGTTGCGATGCGGAAAACGGCCGAAGCGGTCGACGATGTCGAAATGTTTCTTCGCATAATCGGCGAAAACGGGATCGGCGAGCTGACCCATCAAACGAAGCGATTCGCGCTGGTCGGCGATGTCTTCGCTATGTTCGAACGGCAGGTAGGCGAACTGGCGGCGCGCGTCGGACCAGCCCTGATCCCAGCCATGAGCGACGATGCCGCGCGCGATCGCGCGGGCGAGGTCGTCGGTCGCGAAGGCATCGGCGTGACCGCGGAACAGGTTGCGCGGAGCCTGATCGAACAGGAGCGTCGCCGCGAGCGCGGTGTCGGGATCGGTCAGAAAGGTTGCGGAGGGCTGCGACCGGAGGGCTTCGTGCCAGCCCTCCGCCAGCGCGCGAACCTCTGCGTCGAAATCGGCGCCGCCGCCGTACCAGTCGTCGAAACCATGGTCGTCGAACCAGAAGGCGAGCAATTGGCGTGCCCAGTCGGCGGGGGGATCGGCGTTCTCATTCTCTGCCAAGATCATCGGCTCCTGGTAAAGCGTCATCCTGGCGAAGGCCGGGATCTCTACGCAACGATCCGACGCAACATGGAGATCCCGCCCTTCGCCGGGATGACGACTTTAATGTGGATCGATGGGCGCGCAACCGCGCCCGCTCTCATTCGCCCTTGGCGCGCTTGTAAGGCACGAATTCGCCGAGCGAGACGAAGCCGCTGTAGAAATGGCTCGTGCGGTCATGCAACTCGACGACATCGATGCTGCAGAGCTGGCTGCCGGTCGTCCTCGTGACGAGAATGTCGTCATCGTCGAGCGATTCGGCGCCGCCCTTTGGCCGGTTGACCCAGAGCGTGCTGCCGACCTTGTACACGATCGCCGTCCTGTCGATGATCTGCGAACTGCGCGCGGCCGGGAGCGAGATGCAATTCTGCGGTTCGCCCGCGACGCGGCCTTCGAGCAGCTTGGCGAGCTGGTCTTCGGGCGCGAGCCGCTCGCGCGCGCTGGCGGTCGGGGTTGCGGCGATTGCGGCAGCGGCGAGAAGCGCCGGGATGAGGTGACGCATGGGTTCGACTCCTGTCTTCATCATACCCTACCCGGCGCGTGCTTACGCCTTTCCCCGTGAACAGGGGCTGACTCGCCTGGCTTTCAGCACGCTCCATCGGGGAGCGGGATGCCCAGCGGGCCCTTGCATTTCTTCTTCTTGGGTTCGGCCGGGGTGCTGCCCCCGGTCGACGATCCGCCCATCCCTCCGAAATCGGCACCGACAAGCAGCATGGTGTGCGAGCGGAAGCGAACTTTTGCCGTCCAGTCGATGTTCCATGCCGCGTTGCCCGCAGGCTTGGGCGGATAAGAGAAATTCGCCTCGGGCCCGAAGGCGTTGAGGTTGCCGATCATCATCTCGCCCGACGCCTTCTTGACCTCGGCAGGGATCTGGCAGCTCGTTTGCGCCGGGGGCATCACGATCTTTTTGGTGATCAGATTCGCCACGACCGCAGGGGGCAGCCAGTCCCAGAGGCCGCCGCCGAATTCCTTCGACGCGCTGCTGGTCCACCAGACGATGTCGCCAAGATCATTCTTGCCGCCGCCATTGCCCATTCCGCCGATCGTCCAGGCGACATAGCCCGTCGCGTTCGGCACTGCATTCCAGCGGACCATCACCGACTGGTCGCCCTGGATCGCGGTCGAGGCGCTGAGCCCCTGCATATAGTCCTGCGCGAGGGTGAAGTTGATGTCGGGGCCGATATTGCTGGCGACGCGGTGCGCGCCGAGCAGTGACGATCCCGATCCGGGCTGCTTTCCGCCCTTGTTGTTCGGCCAGTCGATGAACGAGCGGCTGTTCGCCTTGCTGACTTCGCGGATCACCGGGACGGCACTCGAGAAGAGGTTCGGGGGCACCTGTCCCGCGGCGACCTTGGCAAAATCGATGACGACCGGCTGGCCGGGGCCGGCCTTTGCGCCGCAGCCCCAATAGAGGAGCAGGCGGCCCTTTGGCCGCTCGAACGGCGTCGTGCCGGTCTCTTCCTTGCCTTCGATCGTGTTCAGCGGGACCGACTTGCCCATCTTTGCCTGTGGCAGGAAGAAATGATCGCCCTTTGGCGGCGGCGCGGTCGGTGCACCGTTCGAGCCGAGGCGGAGGAGGAGCTGGTGCGCGACCTTGCTCGACGGATCGCCGCCGAACATCATCCCCATCGCACCGCCGAGGCCTCCTTTGCCTCCGCCCATTGCGGCGAAACCGGACATCGTCGCGACGTCCATCTCGTAACGTTCCTTGGGACCGGTCGATTTTTGTGCCGAGCCGGGAACGGCGGCGAGCATCGCGGCGACGGCGGCCGCGGAAACGAAACGCAGATTCGAACGCATAATATCCTCCCTGTTGCGAGGGATGCCCCCACGGATGATGCGACCGATTCTTCTTCTTCTGTTTGGGCAAGCTATATGCGCGGGAGGGGCGAACGCCAAGTGAGGGCGATCACAGGGGTCTCGTCATTGCGAGCGCAGCGAAGCAATCTCCAGCTATCGGCCTTGCGTAACACCGATAGCTGAAGATCGCTTCGTCACTTCGTTCCTCGCAATGACGCTACTGCTTACGCCGTGCCGCCCACGGTCAGCCCGCTGACGAGCAGGGTCGGCTGGCCGACGCCGGCGGGGACGCTCTGGCCGCCCTTGCCGCAGATGCCGATGCCTTCGTCAATTGCCATGTCGTTGCCGATGCCGGTGACCTTGGTGAGCACGCTCGGCCCGTCGCCGATCAGCGTCGCGCCCTTGATCGAATCGCCAAGCTTGCCATTCTCGATCTTGTAGGCCTCGGTGCAGCTGAAGACGAATTTGCCCGACACGATGTCGACCTGCCCGCCGCCGAAGCTCTTGGCGAAGATGCCGTTCTTGACCCGGCTCAGCAATTCGGCGGGATCGTCGTTCCCGCCCTTCATGAAGGTGTTGGTCATCCGCGGCATCGGTGCGTGCGCAAAGCTTTCGCGGCGCCCGTTGCCGGTCGGTTCGACGCCCATCAGCCGCGCGTTGAGCCGGTCCTGCATATAGCCCTTGAGGATGCCGTCC
>JALDYH010000154.1:0-9806 GCA_032154175.1 Sphingopyxis sp.
GGCCGTTGTGGTTGCCGTAGTTCATGTCGCCGAGCGGCACGCCGTCGAGCGTGAAGCCGAGCTGGTTCTGCGAAAAGCCGCGGATCGAGATGCGCGCCGACCATTCATAGGCACCGAACGGATCGGCGGCCTGGAAATTGACGCCGGGCAGCTTGTCGATGGCCTTGAGCGGGCTGATCCCCGACACTTCGAGCGCGATGTCGGCGGCGCCCAGTTCCTGCACCTGGCGCGCCTGCCCCTGCCCGAGCACGACGATCTCTTCGACGCCCGCGCCATCGGCCGCATCGACCGCGGCTTCCTCGGCAAGCGCCGGCGTCGCGGCGAGCACGGCGATGAAGGCGGCCCCGGCCCGCAGGCGGTTCCTGAACTGAGTGGTCATTGGCTAATCCCCTTTTCCCGGCAGCGAAATGGCGCCGGGATCGCGGGGGCAGTAGGCGGATGATATTGCTGCGCTGCGGCGAAGGCATGGCACCGCGATGACGGAAAGATGAAGGATCCGCGGCAATCCCCGCGCCCCTCCAAGGGAACCTTTTAACATAAATCAATTCAAGAAAATAATGTCCCATATCGGGTCAAAAGTGAAAAGTCGCGATATGCGGGGAAAATACACCCAAGAAATATTATAGTTAACCCTTCAAGTCCTGATCTCGCCAAATCCTCATATTTCTCCTATATTACTAATTTATATCTCCGGTTAATCGCAATTAATTTCAACAATCGGCGGAACTTGTTGTTCATTCGAGAATCTCTCGCTCAGGGACCAGATCATGTACCAAGGGGATGTCTCATGTCTTTCCTCCGTCTTGAATTTCACCCGGCCCATCTCGTTCTCATACCGGCGTGCCTCGCGCTGGCGGCCTGCGAATCATCCGGCAGTTATCGCGTCGGCAGCGTCGGCGCGACCGGAGCAACCGGTCCGGCCGGTGCGACAGGCGCGGCCGGACCCGCAGGTCCCGCAGGTCCGGCGGGCGCGCCGGGCGGCACGCTGGGTCTTGGCGATGCCGGCGCGCTCGCAGTCGGCGGCCTTGTCGGTCCCGGCGGCGTCGCCGGCACCGGCCTGCTCGCCAACACCGGCGATCCCGCCAGCGTCAATCCGGTGATCGGCGGCGTGCTCGTCAAGACGGGCGGCCTCGTCAATGTCATCGCCGACAAGGGGCTGCTCCTCGCCAGCGCGGTCGACGGCAAGGTGCCCGGCAACAGCAATCTGGTCGGCACCGTCGTCGGCGTCGTCAAAAGCACCGGCGTCGCGCTGGTGCAGACAGGCAACGGCCAGCAATATCTGGTCGACGGCCTGACCGCCGCGCCCGGCCAGCTGATCACCGCGACGATCGGCAAGGCGACCGCGATCGGCAGCCCGACCGCCTCGCCACTGATCGGCGCAAGCATCCTGTCGCCCGGCCAGCAGAACGGCAGCCTGCTGACGGTCGGTGTCGGGTCGAGTGGCCAGCTCGTCACGCTCCAGCCCGGCACCGGCGGCAACCTGCTTGGCGGTGTCGCGGGCGGGCTGACCGGCGGTACGGCCGGCAATCCCACGGGAACGCCCGTCGCGCTGGTCAGCAACGTCGTGACGACTGCGACCGGCGCCCTCGCCCAGGTGGGCGGCGGCGCACCCGGCGGCGGCACGGCGACCGATCCCGTGACCGGCCTCGTCACCGGGGTCACGGGAACCGTCGGCGGCGTCCTCGGCGGCCTGAAACCGAAGCGCGGCAACTGACGCTGCTGCGCATGCGCAACCTGCGCTACGCCTGTGCCGCGGCGGTGGCCGGAGCCTTGCTCCCCGCTGCCGCGGCCCTGGTCTCCTCGGCCCTGTTCTCCTCGGCCTATGCCGCCCAACCAGCGGCCACGCCGCTCGACGGACGGCCACCCCTTGCCCCCGATCGCAGCCGCGACCCGCTTCCCGATCCCGAGGGCAAGCCCCTCTCGCTCGGCAAGGTCGAACTCGGGGCAAGGCCCGACGTAACGATCCGTGAAATCCGCTTCGTCGGCGCGGGTGTGCCCGCCAACGTCGGGCGCGCCGCGCAGCGTTTCGTCGGCAAGCCCGCGTCAGCGGACAATCTGGCGAAACTCGCCGCCGCGATGACGCGCGCCTATAACCGCTCGAGCGTCGCGCTCTTCACTCTCGTCATTCCCGAACAGGATCTGTCAGGCGGGATCGTCACTGTCGCCTCGGCCGAGGGCTATATCGGATCGGTGACGCTGAGCGGCGAGCGCGAAAGCGGTCCCGCGCCACTCGTCGGCAAGATGGCCGGCACCCTCGTCGGGAAGCGCCCGCTGCCGCGCGCGCGCTTCGAACGCGCGCTCGGCAATATCGCCGACATTCCCGGGGTCACCGTCACGCCGTCGCTCGCGCTCGGCGGCGAGCAAGGCGCCGTCGCGCTCGATCTCGCGCTCGACGCCAAGAAGCCCACCGTCGGCCTCGGCTTCACCACGCGCACCAGCCAGTTCGTCAATGACGGCATCGTCGAGGCAAATGCGCGCGGCACCAGCCTGCTGCGCAGCGGCGACGAAACGCGGCTCGCCGGCGCGGCGGCACTGAACCTCAAGTCGCTGCTCTACCTTGCCGCGAGCCATTCGACCCCGATCGGTGCTGGCGGCACGCGCGCCGAAATTTCGGGCGCGGCGCTGCGCACGAAGCCCAGGGGGCTCGCGATCGACGGCGAGGCGTGGAGCGCGGGCTTCGGCGTCACCCATCCGCTGATCCGCGCGACGCGGCAGAACCTGATCGCTGCGGCGCGGATCGATTATCTCGATTCGAAGAATGCACTCTTCGGCTCGACGATTGCCGCCGAAAAGACGTGGACCGCAAGCGGCAGCCTTGCCTTTCGCCTCAGCGAAGACCGCACCGTCGTCGGCGCGCGCATCGGCGGCGCCAAGGGACTCGATTTCGGCGGCGCGCGCGTCGATCCGGGCGTCGGCGAAGCCGGCTTCGCCTATGCCGACGCCAGCATCGAGGCCAACCAGGCGATCGGCAGGACTCTGGTGGCCCGCGCCGCCGCCACCGGGCGCTGGACACGCGACCGCCTGCCCGCGGCGCAGCGCTTCAGCGTCGGCGGCGCCACCTTCGGCCGCGCATTCGACGACGCGCTGGTTAACGGCGACCGCGGCTATGCGGCGTTCGGCGAATTCGCACTGCGTCCCTTGCGCGGCGGCAAGTTGTCGAAAAGCGAGATATACAGCTTCGTCGACTACGCCGACGTCACCCTGCTCGCACGCACCGCGATCCCCAGAACGGACTTCCGTCTCGGCAGTTGGGGTGGCGGTGTGCGCCTTTCCTATGCCGATAATGCAACGATCGGCCTCGAACTGGCCGACGCATGGAAACAGCCGGTGCCGGGTTTTGACCAGGACTGGCGCGTCGCGCTCAGCTGGAAATTGTCGATCCGGCCTTGATCGATGTACCGACGGCAGCGGCGGACGCGTACAGGGTATCGGCGAGCGGATACAGCTCGCGCTCTTCGCGTTCGACCCGCATCGCAAGCATTTCGAAAACGACCTGCGTCTCGCGACAGAAACCGGGCCAGTCCGCCTCGACCCGCGAGCCCGTCCATTTATCGTCATAGGCAATGAAATCGGCCGACAGACCGCCCATTTCCAGCTCGAATTCGCGCGTTATCCCGATGAGTTCGGCATCGCCCGTGGCCATCAGCCTCGGGTACAATATCCAGTCCTCGCATTTGAGGTGTCGTACCAGTGCATCCCGGAGCAAGCCGCGCGCTGACGCCAGTTCGGCCGGGTGCAGGAGTTGCGGGGCACGGGTCATATCGAGGATGATACGCGAAAGCGTCACCAGCGCCGCATGTTCGGCGCGAAGTCGCTGCATCTCGCGGCTCAAGGGCATAGTTGCTCCAGCGATGCGAGCGGTCCCTCAGTCCCCATCATAGGCAGCGCGGCGTGAAAGGAAAGTGAATCGATACCATGGGACGCAATTCCTGCGCCATGCCGCGCGGCGTCGTCGCAACTTGCGGCGGCGCGATGGCCCGAACGACGGTATAGCTGGCCCGACTGAAGCGGCCGGCAACGCAAATCCGGTTGTCAAACCGCGGGGCACGCCACAGGGCTACTTAAGAATGCATCGCAATAACAGCGGCCCATCAATTATGGAGCGATCGACGATCGGCGCATGGTTCCTCGTCCACAGAGCGCAAAGGACCATTGCATCGTTCGGGCATGGGCATGGGCAAAGCGGAGAAGATGATGAGCGACATCGACAGTATCGCGGGCCTTGAGGCCATTCTCGGGAAGGCGCCACCTGCCGTGAGCCTCAAGGTGATCGATCATATCGATGCGACCGCGCAGCGATGGCTTGCATCCTCACCGCTGATGTTCGCGGGCTTCGGCAGCGACCGCGCGATGGCGATGGCGATCACGCTCGGCGGCGGCGAGCCCGGCTTTGCCACCGGCGATCCCGCGACGCTCTCGGTACCGCTCGCGGCGCTCGACGATCCGGCTTTGGTCGTTACCGGCGCAAGCTTCGGTTCGCTTTTCCTCGTCCCCGGGATCGGCGAGACGCTGCGGATCAACGGGCGCGTCGCGGCGATCGACAGCGACACCGCGCGGGTCGCGGTCGACGAATGCTATGTCCATTGCGCGAAGGCGCTGATCCGCTCGGGCTTCTGGTCCGCAGCACCGACCGACGACGCCCCCCGAACCCTCGATTCCTTCGTCGCCGCGACCTGCTTCATGGCGCTCGCAACGATGGATAGCGCGGGTCACGCCGACCTCAGCCCCAAGGGCGACCCCGCGCGCGCCATGGCACATGTCGAGGGCGACCAGCTGTGGTTCGCCGACCGCCCCGGCAACCGCCGCACCGACAGCTTCCGCAACCTCATCGCCCAGCCGCGGATCGCCGCCGCGCTGCTCATCCCCGGCTCGACGCAGGTCGCGATCATCCGGGGCAACGCGATGCTGACCGACGACGAAACCGCGCGCGCGAGTTTCGCGGTGCAGGGCAAGGTCCCGCTACTCGCGACGCGCGTCGACGATCTCGATATCGCCATCCGGCCGAGCGCGGCGCTCGAACGCGCGAAGCTGTGGCCTGCCGCCGCGGCCCCCGCCGATATCAAGCCTGCCAAGATGTTCGCCGAACATGTCCGGCTCAACAAGGACAAGGGGATCGGCGCGCGCATCGCCGGCGCCTTCGTGTCGGTCCCGGGGCTGATGCAGCGCGGGCTCGACAAGGATTACAAGGACAACCTCTACTGACGGATAGTTGACGGAACCCCTCGCGCCCTCCGATCATTTGGACTCGGAACAGCGAAAGGAACGCCGATGGCCGCACGCGCTTACTGGAAAGGGCAGATCCGCCTCGCGCTGGTGTCGATCCCGGTCGAAATCTATTCGGCGACCAAATCGGGCGCCGCGGTTACCTTCCGCCAGATCCACGAACCGAGCGGCAAACCGATCAAATATGAAAAGATCGTGCCGGGTATCGGCGCGGTCGACCATGACGATATCGTCAAGGGCTTCGAACTGTCGAAGGGCAATTATGTGCTGCTCGACGAGGAAGAGATCGAGGCGGTCAAGCTGGAGAGCAAGCGCACGCTGGAGCTGGTCCAGTTCGTCGACACCGACGCGATCGACGTCCTTTATTATACCAAGCCCTATTATGTCGTCCCCGCCGACGAGCTCGCCGAAGAGGCCTATATCGTCCTCCGCGAGGCGCTGAAGCGCACCAAGAAGGTCGGGCTTGGCCAGCTTTCGTTGCGGGGTCAGGAACAGCTTGTCGCGCTGCGCCCGTGCGGGCGAGGGCTGGTGCTCGAAGTGCTGCGCTACGCCGACGAGGTGAACAAGGCGGCGAATTATTTTCGCGACGTCGGCAATAGCAAGCCCGACACCGACCTGCTCGACCTTGCCGAAACCTTGATCGCCAAGAAGAGCGGCGAATTCGACGCGAGCGACTATCACAACCATTATATCGACGCATTGAAGCGCGTGATCGCCAAGAAGGCGAAGGCCAAGGGCAAGCGCGTCCTCGAAGACGTCGAAGAGCCCGCGAGCACAGGCCGCGGCTCGAACGTCATCGACCTGATGGCGGCGCTCAAGGCCTCGGTTGACGGCAAGAAAAAGGCTCCGGCCGCCGGGGAGAAGAAGACGCCCGCCAAGAAGGCTTCGGCGAAGAAAGCGCCTGCGCGCAAGAGCGCCTGAGATGGCGAAGCGCGCCGACCCGCTCGCGCAATATAACGCCAAGCGCGATTTCGCGCTGACTCCCGAGCCGGCGGGAAAGGTCGAAAAGGGGGCCGGCAACCGCTTCATCGTCCAGAAGCATGACGCGACGCGCCTCCACTACGACTTTCGCCTCGAGGTCGACGGCGTGCTCAAAAGCTGGGCGGTGACCAAGGGCCCGAGCGCCGATCCTGCCGACAAGCGCCTCGCGGTGCGCACCGAAGACCATCCGATGAGCTACGCCGATTTCGAGGGCGGCATTCCCAAGGGCGAATATGGCGGCGGCACGGTGATGTTGTGGGACCGCGGCACCTGGGCGCCGATCGAAGGCAAGAGCGCGAAGGATATCGACAAGGGTCATCTCCACTTCACCCTCGACGGCGAGCGGATGAAGGGCGAATGGCTGCTCGTCCGCATGAAGCCACGCCCCGGGGAGAAGCGCGAGAACTGGCTGCTCAGGAAGGTCGACGATGCGTTTGCCGGCGGCACCGACGATCTCGTCGGGCGCCAGCTCACGAGCATCCTCACCGGCCGCACGATGGCCGAAATCGCGGGCGACGAGGGGGGCGAGCAATCGCTGAAGGGCGCCAAGGGCGCCGCCTTCACCAAGAAGATGCAAGCAGCGGCCGCGCACAACAAGAAGATCGCCAAGCCGGTCGCCAAGGGCAAGCCGCCCAAATTCCGCCCGCTCCAGCTCGCGACGCTCGTCGACGCCGTCCCCGGCGGCAACGGCTGGTTCCACGAGATCAAATATGACGGCTACCGCGCCGAAATCGCCGCGGCGGGCCCGGACGTGCGCGTCTACACGCGCAACGGCCTCGACTGGACCGACAAGTTCGCCCCGCTCGTCCGCCACATCGCAGCGCTCGATCTGCCGCCGTGCCTGATGGACGGCGAGATTGTCGCCTATGGCAAGGATGGCAATCCCGACTTCTCTTCGCTGCAAGCAGTCCTCAAGCGCGGCCACGGCGCGCAGGACGAGGGCACCGCGCTCCATTTCTTTGCCTTCGACCTGCTCGAACTGGACGGCAAGTCGTTCGCCAAGCTCGGCAACCTCGAACGCAAGGAACACCTCGAGGCCTTGCTTCGGGATGCAAAAACCCCGGTCGCAGTCGCCGATCATGTCATCGGCGCGGGTGAAGAGCTTTATGGCGCGATGTGCGGCGCGGGACAGGAAGGCATCATCTCGAAACGCGCCGACGCCGCTTACTCGGGCCGCCGCTCGAAAAACTGGGTGAAGGTCAAATGCACCCGGCGGCAGGAGTTCGTCATTGTCGGCTGGAAACCCTCAGCGACGAAAGCACGCCCCTTCTCTTCCCTGCTCCTCGCGCAGCACGAGGGCGCTGCGCTCGTCTACAAGGGCAATGTCGGGACCGGCTTCGACACCGACACCATGGCCGATCTCGCGAAGAAATTTGCGAAACTCGAACGGCAGACCGCACCGCTCGACATCGACGCAGCTGCCGCCCGCAAGGTCCATTGGCTCAAACCCGACCTCGTCGCCGAAATCGCTTTCGCCGAATTTACCGCGAGCGGCTCGGTGCGCCATGCGAGTTTCCTCGGGCTGCGCGCAGACAAGGAGGCAAAGGACGTGACCCCCGAGAAGAAACAGCCCGCCCCCGCGCCGGAAAGCGACGTGACGATCAGCAGCCGCGACCGCGTCATCTTTCCCGAAGCCAAGGCGACGAAGGGCGACCTTGCCGACTATTATGCCGCGATCGCGCCGATCATGCTCCCGCACACCGCGCGCCGCCCGATCAGCCTCGTCCGCTGCCCGCAGGGGCGCGGCAAGAAATGCTTTTTCCAGAAGCATGACTCGGGCTCGTTCGGCGACCATGTCCTCCACGTGCCCATCAGGGAAAAGGACGGCGGGCACGAGGATTATCTCTATGTCGAGGACGCCAACGGCCTGCTCGCGTGCGTCCAGATGGGGACGATCGAGTTCCACGGCTGGGGCAGCCATGTTGATGCGCTCGAAAGGCCCGACCGCATGGTGTTCGACCTCGACCCCGACGAAGGACTCGATTTCGCCGACGTCAAAAAAGCCGCGCTCGATATTCGCCGCCAGCTCGCCGACATCGGCCTCGTCAGCTTCGCGATGCTCTCGGGCGGCAAGGGCGTGCACGTCGTCGCGCCCGTAGATCCGGGGCACAGCTGGGACGCGCACAAGGATTTCTCGAAACGCTTCGCCGAAGCATTGAGCCTCGCCGAACCCGATCGCTATGTCGCGACGATGAGCAAGGCGAAACGCAAGGGAAGGATCTTCATCGATTATCTCCGCAACCAGCGCGGCAGCACCGCGATCATGCCCTGGTCGGTCCGTGCGCGCGAACATGCGCCGGTCGCGGTGCCGATCGGCTGGGATGCGCTCGCTGGCGTCGAGAAAGCCGGCCAATGGACGATCAAGGACGCCGAAGACCTGCTCGCCCGCGCCGCCAGCCCCGAACTCAAAGGCTGGGGTTTCGCGAGCCAGTCGCTTCCCGACTTCTAGCCTTCCCGGCGGGATCAGAGCCCCTTTCCCGGGAACCGCGCGCCGGCTGACTGGTTAGTATTCTAATAAGCATTCTAATGATACCAATCAAATACCAAAATTTCATATATTTCACCTTAACCGGTGCAAAATTGCGTCATATCGGGCTTGACGTTTAAATTGGTATGTCTAAGTTCCCTCGAAAATCAGAGCAATAATTGATCATCGATCAAAATAGGGAGACTTAACATGACCAATGCAAGATATCTGCTCGCCTCGGCCAGCATTGGTACGCTGCTTTTCGCCGCAAGCACAGCCCACGCCCAAGCCCCGGCATCCGATGCCGCCGCGGAAAGCGAAATCGTCGTCACCGGCATCCGCGGATCGCTCCGCGAGGCGATCGACGCCAAGCGCGACCTCTCGGTCATCGCCGATGTCGTCACTGCCGAGGATGTCGGCAAATTCCCCGACAAGAATGTCGCCGAGGCGCTCCAGCGCGTTCCCGGCATCGTCGTCAACCGCGAGTTCGGCGAAGGCGAGCGCGTGTCGCTCCGCGGCACCGCGCCGAACCTCACCAAGACGCTGCTCAACGGGCACTCGGTCGCGACCGCCGACTGGTTCATCCTCGATCAGGTCGCCTCGACGCGCAGCTTCAATTACCTCACCCTGCCCGCCGAGATCATCGGGCGCCTCGAAGTCTACAAAAGCCCGCAGGCCGACGTCGAGGAAGGCGGGGTTGGCGGCACGATCAACGTCATCACGCGCAACCCGCTCGACCTCGACTCGCTCACCCTCTCGGCGTCGGCGCAGGCCGCCTATTCCGATCTGTCGGGCAAGGTCGATCCGCAGGTCTCGGGCCTTGTCAGCTGGAAGAACGCCGATGAAACCTTCGGCGTGCTCGTCGGCGCGATCTATCAGAAGCGCCGCACGCGCCGCGACGGGCTCGAAATCTTCGGCTACCGCTCGTTCCCCGTCGGCGGCGGGCAGAGCGCGCTCGTCCCGACCCTCATTGGTTCGACGATGTTCGAGCAGGACCGCGAACGCTACGGCGCCAATATCGGCATCCAGTTCCGCCCGTCGGACGAACTCGAGATCAACATCACAGGGCTCTATTCGCGGTTCAACGCCGACAATTTCAACCAGAATTATATCGCGTGGGGCGAACAGGCGCTCG
>JALDYH010000155.1:0-9761 GCA_032154175.1 Sphingopyxis sp.
TCAGCGTAACCCGGCAGGCCGACTTCGCGGCCTGGTATCAGGATGTCATTGCCGAAGCCGACCTCGCCGAGGAATCGGGCGTGCGCGGCTGCATGGTGATCAAGCCGTGGGGCTATGGAATCTGGGAACGCATCCAGACGGTGATGGATGCCGCGATCAAGGATGCCGGCGTCCAGAACGCCTATTTCCCGCTCTTCATCCCCTTGAGCTTCTTTGAGAAGGAAGCCGATCATGTCGATGGTTTTGCAAAGGAAATGGCGGTCGTCACGCATCACCGCCTGATTGCGGACGGCAAGGGCAAGCTGATTCCCGATCCCGAAGCAAGGCTGGAGGAACCGCTGATCGTCCGTCCGACCTCGGAAACGATCATCGGCGCCGCGATGAGCCGCTGGGTGCAGAGCTGGCGCGACCTGCCGCTCAAGGTCAATCAGTGGGCCAATGTCGTGCGTTGGGAGATGCGTACCCGCATGTTCCTGCGCACCACCGAATTCCTGTGGCAGGAAGGCCATACCGCGCATGCCGACCGCGACGACGCGATGGTCGAAACCCTGCGCGCGCTCGAAATGTATCGCAGCTTTGCCGAAGACGTTCTCGCGATGCCGGTGATGGCGGGCGAGAAGCCCGAGCATGAGCGTTTTCCGGGTGCCGTCGCGACCTATTCGATCGAGGCGATGATGCAGGATGGCAAGGCGCTGCAGGCGGGCACCTCGCACTATCTCGGCACCGGCTTCGCCGAGGCGGCGGGCATCCGTTACCAGGACAAGGATGGCGGCCACAGTCCGTGCCACACGACGAGCTGGGGAACGACGACGCGCATGATCGGCGGCGTCATCATGACCCACGGCGACGACGACGGGCTGCGTTGCCCGCCGCGCATCGCGCCGCACCAGATCGTCATCGTGCCGATGCTGCGCGAAAATGACGAGGATGCCGCGATCCTCGACTATTGCCGCGACCTCGAAAGCCAACTGAAGGCGCTCGACGCGTTCCGCGAGCCCGTCCGCGTGCTGCTCGACGCGAGTGCGAACAAGGCGCAGACCAAGCGCTGGGGCTGGGTCAAGAAGGGTGCTCCGGTCATCGTCGAAATCGGCCCGCGCGACGTCGCCGGCGGCAATGTCGCGGTGATCCGCCGCGACCGGCTGTACAAGGACGACGGCAAACTCAATTCGGCGTTCGTCGCCAAGGGCGACTTCGTGGCCGAAGCGGTGGCGACGCTGGAAGATATCCAGTCGAACCTCCATACCGAGGCGAAGAACCGTCTGCATTCGAATATCCGCCGCGACGTCACCGACCTCAAGGCGCATTTCGCCGGCGACGACAAATTCGTCGGTTGGGCCGAGGTGCAGTGGTCGCGGCCGAGCGGCGCGGCGCTCGACGGGATCGTCGCGCAATTGAAGGCGCTCAAGCTGACGATGCGCAACACGCCGCTCGACGCCGCCCCCGCCGATGGCGCCTGCTTCTTCACCGGCGAACCCGCGGTCGAGCGCGTGCTGATCGGGCGGACTTACTAACCGACCGCTTGCGCCGCGGGCCATGCGTCTTTAGCCTTCGGTCCGAGGGGCCGAAGGAGACACTCGATGCGTTTTCCCGTGCTGATCGCGGCAACGTCGCTGGCGTTGGCCGCATTTCCCGTCGCCGCCCATCACGGCTGGTCGTCCTATGACGAGAGCAAACCGGTCACCCTGACGGCGTCATTTACCCAATTGTCGTGGGGCAACCCGCACGGCAGCGCCAGGATGCGCTGGAAGGGCAAGCTGTGGGACGTCATTCTGGCGCCGACCGGCCGTATGGAAGCGCGCGGACTGACCCGTGCGGAGATCGAGCCGGGCAAGCGCATTCGCCTGACGGGCTATGTCCGGCGCGACGGCACGACCGAAATGCGGGTGGAACGCATCATGGTCGGCCAGAAAACGGTCGAGTTGCGCTGAGACTGCCCGCGTGGAGCCCGCGCTGACAGCGGCTGCGTTGTGGCTCGATTCCATCGGCGCCGGGCCGTGGTCGCGCGGGTCGACGCTGGTCTATCCCGTCGCCAACACGCTGCACTTGCTGGGTCTCGTCATGCTGGTTGGCGGAATCGGTATCGTCGATTTGCGTATCATGGGCCTGTGGCGCGCCTTGCCGGCAGCGGAGATTTCGCGTGCCCTCACGCCGGTCGCTGTCGCCGGGCTCATGCTGATGACTGCCAGCGGCGTGATCCTGTTCGCCGCGGACGGCGCGGCACTGGCACGGTCGGCTATTTTCGAACGAAAATTGATCATCGTCGCCGCGGCTCTCGCCAATGCCGCCGCCTTCAGGCTGATCTGGCGCGCGCATATGGCGGGCTGGCGGGACACGGCGCCCGGCGCGGCGCGGGCGATGGCGGCGACTTCGCTGCTCCTCTGGCTCGCGGCCGGCGCGTCGGGGCGCTGGATCGCCTATAGCTGATGCTTCACCAGCGCTCGACCAGTGCCGCCAGTGCATCGGGAAGCAGGTGATCGACATTTCGCCCTGTTGATCCGCGCATGGGGGTGACGGGCCGCCCACCACCCCCTATCAGCGGGGGATGGCCCGCAAACAACATCATGGACTGCCGACGCCCGACCAGATCCTTCGTTTCATCGAAGAGAGCAAGGACGCGGTCGGAAAGCGCGAGATCGCGAAGCATTTCGCGCTCCACGGCAACGAGAAGATTGCCCTGAAGGCGCTGCTCAAGGACATGACCGACGAGGGGCTCGTCGATCTGGCCCCCGGGCGTGCGTTTCACAAGCATGGCGGGCTGCCGCGCGTCACGGTGCTGCGGGTGGTCGCGATCGAGGGCAGCAACCTGTGGGCGGTGCCCGATCGCTGGGAAGGCGCCGGCCCCGCGCCGCGCCTTCGCGTGATGGAGCAGGGGCGGAAAGGCGCGCTTGGTGTCGGCGACCGCATCCTCGCGCGCACCGACGAACGCGGCAGCGGCCATGTCGCACATCCGATGAAGCGCCTGCAGGCGAGCGCCGAGATGGTCATCGGCGTGCTCGTCGAGGATGTGGGGCCGGGCGGCAAGCCGATGGTCTGGCTGCGCCCCGCCGACAAGCGCGCGCGCTACGACTTTGCCGTGGCCGACAAGGGTGATGCCGATATCGGCGACCTCGTCCGCGCCGAACTCACCGGACGCGGCCCGGCTATCAAGGCGAAGGTCATCGACCGCATCGGCGATCCCTTCGCGCCGCGCGCCTTGAGCATGATCGCGATCGCGCGGCACGAAATCCCGCATGTCTTCGGCGCCGAAACGCTCGCCGAGGCGGAGAAAGCAGCAAAACTGCCGCTTACCCCCGACGGGCGCGAAGATTTGCGCGACCTGCCGATCGTCGCGATCGACCCGATCGACGCGCGCGATCATGACGACGCCGTGTGGGCGATCCCCGACGACGACACGTCGAACAAGGGCGGGTTCCGCGCGATCGTCGCGATCGCCGACGTGAGCTACTATGTCCGCCCCGATGGCGATCTCGACCGCGAGGCGCGGCGCCGCGGCAACAGCGTCTATTTCCCCGATCAGGTCGTCCCGATGCTGCCCGAAACGCTGTCGGCGGGCGTGTGCTCGCTGAAAGCAGGACAGGACCGCGCCGCGATGGCGTGCCATCTCGTCATCGACAGGCATGGCAAGGTGACGTCATGGCGCTTCGCACGCGCGCTCGTCCGGCTGCGCGCCAACATCGCCTATGAGCATGCGCAGGCGGCCTTTGACGCCGATGCGCCGCGCGACGAATGGGACGCGGGGGTGCTCCCGACGCTCAAGAATCTGTGGGCCTGCTGGGCACTGCTGGCAAAAGCGCGTGCCGCGCGCGCGCCGCTCGATCTCGATCTGCCCGAACGGCAGGTGATCCTCGACGAACAGGGCGGCATCGCCGAAATCCGCGTCCGCGACCGGCTCGATTCGATGCGGCTGATCGAGGATTATATGATCGCGGCGAACGTCGCGGCGGCGAAAGCGCTCGAGGCAAAGAAGTCGCCGGTGATGTACCGCATCCACGAGCCGCCGAGCCGCGAAAAGCTCGTGAGCCTCAAGGATTATCTCGAAACCTTCGAGCAGAGTTTCGCGCTCGGGCAGGTCATCACCCCCGCGGTATTCAATCGCCTGATCGACGGTTTTTCCGAAGACGACCGGCTGCCCGAAATCATGCAGGCGATATTGCGTAGCCAGACGCAGGCCTATTACGGCCCCGCGAACGCAGGCCATTTCGGCCTCGCGCTCGGCAGCTACGCGCATTTCACCTCGCCCATCCGCCGCTATGCCGACCTGATCGTGCACCGCGCGCTCGTCGATTCCTGGAAGCTGGAAGTGCCCGGCAAGCCCAAGGATCTGCCCGCGCGCACCGGGCTGGGCGAAGCCGACGCCAAGGGGCTGTCGCGCATCGGCGAGACGATCAGTGCGCTCGAACGCCGTGCCATGGAGGCCGAGCGCGAAACCGTCGACCGCTATGTCGCAGCCTATCTTGCGACGAAAAAGGGCGAGATCGTGTCCGCACGCATCACCGGCGTGCAGCCCTTCGGTTTCTTCGCGACGGTCGACGGGCTGGGCGGTGACGGGCTGGTCCCGGTGTCGACGCTCGGCAGCGAGCGCTTCTTCTACGACGAAGCCGCACGGACGCTCGACAGCGAGCATGGCCGGGTCAGCTATACGACCGGCCAGCGGCTCGACCTCCGACTGATCGACGCCAATCCGGTCAGCGGCGCGCTTCGCTTCGAGCTCCCCGACGCGCCCGAGGGCGGCTTCCGCAGTCGCCCGCCGCGCCGCGACGGGGTGAAGGGGACCGGGAAAGACAAGGCCGGCAAGCATATGGTCGGCAAGCGCGGCCGGCCGGCGAATATCAAGCATAAAGGGCGGAAACGCTAACCGACCCCTTCGTCATTGCGAGGAGCCTAAGGCGACGCGGCAATCTCCGGCTATCGGCCTTGTGCAAGGCCGATAGCCGGAGATTGCTTCGCTTCGCTCGCAATGATGACGGTCATTTTGATCCGGCAAGTTGCTGCAACAACGCCGCGCTCTCCGCATCCGCCGGGAAAAACGCCTCGATTGCCAGTTCGGACAGCGTGATGTCGACCGGCGTCCCGAAGATCGTCACCGTCGACACGAAACGGATGCGCCCGGCGACCGTGTCGAGGATCAGCGGCACTGCGATGCCGTTCGCATGCCCGCCCCCATTGTCGTTCGCCTCGAGCGAATAGCCGGCGAGTTCTTCGCGCAGCGCGATCAGCCCCGCGTCGCCGCTCGCCTCGATCTGCAGGTCGAGACGGTGGAGGATATGCGCACGCCATTCGCCATGATTGACGATCTGCGGCGCAAGCCCGTCGGGATGCAGCGCGATGCGCAGGACGTTGACCGGCGGCGTCAGCAGGGCGGGAGATACCTGCTCGATCAGGATCGCGATCGCCGCATTCGCCGCGACCATGTTCCAGTGCCGGTCGACCGCGAGCGCGGGATAGGGCTCGTGCCCCTTCAGCACATGGTCGACGATTGCGCGCATGCCCGTCATTTCAGCGCTGTCGAGCGAGCGCTCCTGATAGTCGGGGGCATAGCCCGCCGCGAGCAGCAAGGCGTTGCGCGCGCGGTGCGGAACCTCGAGGCAATCGGCAATGCGTCCGAGCATCGCGGCGCTCGGTTTCGACCGCCCTGTCTCGATGAAGCTCAGATGCCGCGTCGAAATCTCGGTATCGAGCGCGAGGTCCATCTGGCTCATCCGGCGACGCGTGCGCCATTCGCGAAGTTGCTCGCCCAGCGTTGCGACTTGCATGATCGTCTCCTTCGTCCGGAGCGCTATACCCCGGCTTTCCTGTTTTCCATTACCTCCGGCGTAATCGACGCCATTCAGTTTCGAGTCCAGTTTGAGGGGGTCGAAAGGAGAACCACCATGTCGAACCCCAAGCTGAAGAATATCCTCATTGCCGATGCCATCACTTGCGGAGGCGTCTTCGCCATCGGCCTGCTCGCCGCGGCGCCGGTCGGCGCGCTGCTCGGCCTGCCCGAAGCCATCGTCGCAATCGGCGGCTGGATCTGCCTCGCCGCTGCGCTCCTGATGATCGTTGCCGCACGGCAGGTCGCGCCGAATCCGGCGCTGGTCAAGCTCATCGCACTCGGCAATATCGGCTGGGTCGCAGCGAGTTTCGCGGTCGTCGCAACCTTTGCCGCGCAGATGACCGGCCTCGGCATCGCGGTCGTAGTCGCGCAAGCCCTTGGCGTGCTCGTCTTCGCCATCCTCGAATGGAAAGACGCGCGCGTGCCGCGCGCGCTCGTGGTCTGACGCGGCGCGCTAGCTCAACGCGTCGAGCCGGGTGATATCGATCCCGCCCGGCACCAGCATCACCGGACAGGGAAGCGTACCCGCATCCTGTCCGGTGAAATGCGCGACCAGCGGCCCCGGCGCGCCTGAAGCTGCCGTTGCCAGCACCAGCGCGGCGATCTCGTCGCTCGCGCCGATCAGCTCGCGCACCACTTCGGCGGGCTTTCCCGACTTGATCATGATCTGCGGCGTGACATTGGCTTCCTGCACGACCGCATCGGCGGCAGCCGCTACCAGTTCTTCGGCATGCTCGCGCGCTTCGGCCTCGATCGTCGCCTGCACCCCGCCAAATGCGACGAAATCCTGTGGCGGAATGATCGCCAGCACGATCACGCCGCCCCCCGTCCGCGCCGCGCGGCGTGCCGCAAAACGCAGTGCCAGCGACGCCTCCGGACTGTCGTCGATCACCACCAGATATGTCCGCATCACCCCGACCCCTCGTGTTTTTGCTTGCGGGCGAGAGTGCGTCACATTCGTATGAAACGCAAGTTTGGCCCGCTGGACCTTGACCGACGCAAGGCTTATGGCGAGGAACAAACCGTAGCGGCAGGCGACGCCTGCGAGACTCATGCCCAAGGTTCAAAGGGACAAATCTGACGATGCCGATCGAACTCAAAATGCCCGCTCTTTCGCCGACGATGGAGGAAGGCACCCTGGCCAAATGGCTGGTCAAGGAAGGCGACACGGTCAAATCGGGCGACCTGCTCGCCGAAATCGAAACCGACAAGGCAACGATGGAATTCGAGGCGATCGACGAAGGCGTCGTCAGCCAGATTCTCGTCGCCGAAGGCACCGACAATGTGAAAGTCGGCACCGTGATCGCGGTGATTGCGGGCGAGGGCGAAGATGCAGGGAGCGCGAAGGCTGCTCCTGCGCCGGCGGCGCCCCCCATCCCCGAACCGAAGGCCGAAGCGCCAGCGCCCGCCGCTGCGCCTGCGCCGACTCCCGCACCGGCTCCGGCGGCTGCCCCCGCCGCCTCGGGCGACCGTATCAAGGCCAGCCCGCTCGCCAAGCGCCTCGCCGCCGAGCGCGGAATCGACCTCTCGACCGTCACCGGCACCGGCCCCGGCGGCCGCATCGTCAAGGACGACCTCGACGGCGCATCGGCCGGCGCGCCCGCGACATCCGCTGCGGCGCCCAGCGCGGCCCCTCCTGCCGCCGCCGCTCCTGCTGCAGCCGCCGCACCCGCAACCGCTGGTTCCATCCCCGATTTCGGCATCCCGCACGAGGACGAAAAGCTCAGCGGCATGCGCAAGACGATCGCGCGCCGCCTGACCGAATCGATGCAGCAATCGCCGCACATCTACCTGACCGTCGACATCCGCCTCGACGCGCTGCTCAAGCTGCGCGGCGAGCTCAACGCCAGCCTCGAAAGCCGCGGCGTCAAGCTGAGCGTCAACGACATGCTGATCAAGGCGCTCGCGGTCGCGCTCGAACGCGTGCCCGCGTGCAACGTCAGCTTCGGCGGCGATGTGATGCGCAAATACAGCCGCGCCGACATCTCGGTCGCGGTCAGCATCCCGGGCGGCCTGATCACCCCGATCATCGTCGATGCCGGCGGCAAATCGATGTCGAAAATCTCGACCGAAATGTCCGAACTTGCGGCCAAGGCGAAGGAAGGCAAGCTCCAGCCCAATGAATATCAGGGCGGCACTGCCAGCATCTCGAACATGGGCATGATGGGGATCAAGCAGTTCACCGCGGTGATCAACCCGCCGCAGGGCATGATCATGGCGATCGGTGCAGGCGAGAAGCGGCCCTATGTTGTCGACGACGCGCTCGCGATCGCGACCGTCATGTCGGCGACCGGCAGCTTCGACCACCGCGCGATTGACGGCGCCGACGGCGCGCTGCTGATGAAGACCTTCAAGGAACTGGTGGAGAACCCGCTGGGGTTGGTCGCCTGATCAGGGGAAGGCGATGCGCATTGTCCGACAATTGTTCCATTTGCTGATCGGACTGCTTGCGCTTGCGCTTCTCGCCGCCGCAGCCAGCTGGACGTGGCCTGAAGATTCAAGCCGAATATGGTTTTTCGCTTACGCCGCCATGGGCGGTTTCGCGTTTTGGGAGCTGGTAGGAATCCTCCGCAACCGGAATGGCGAACAAGGAGATAATTGTGGCTGACACCAACTACGACCTCATCGTCCTCGGCTCGGGTCCGGGAGGCTATGTCGCGGCGATCCGTGCCGCGCAGCTCGGACTCAAGACCGCGATCGTCGAGCGCGAGAATCTGGGCGGCATCTGCCTCAACTGGGGCTGCATCCCGACCAAGGCGTTGCTGCGCTCGGCCGAAATCTATCATTATATGCAGCATGCGGGCGACTATGGCCTCGTCGCGGCGCAGATCAGCGCCGATATCGACGCCGTCGTGAAACGCAGCCGCGGCGTCGCCAAGCAGCTCAGCCAGGGCGTCGCCTTCCTGATGAAGAAGCACAAGATCACCGTCCATATGGGCGAGGGCAAGCTGACCGCGCCGGGCAAGCTCGAAGTGAAGGGTGAGAAGGGCAGCGAGACGCTGACCGCCAAGAACATCATCGTCGCGACCGGCGCGCGCGCGCGCGACCTGCCGTTCGCGCCCGCTGACGGCAAGCGCATCTGGACCTATCGCCACGCGCTCGTCCCGCCCGAAATGCCGAAGAAGCTGCTCGTCATCGGCTCGGGCGCGATCGGGATCGAATTCGCGAGCTTCTACAGCGACATGGGCGTCGATGTGACCGTCGTCGAAATGCTCGACCGCCTTGTCCCCGTCGAGGATGCCGACGTCTCGGTCTTCCTCGAAAAGGCGCTCAAGAAACAGGGCATGACGATCTACACCGGCGCGGGCGTCGAGGAGCTGAAGGCGACCGCGAACGGCGTCACCGCGAAGATCAAGACCAAGGACGGCAAGACCGAAAGCGCCGAATTCAGCCATGCGATCGTCGCGATCGGCATCGTCCCGAACACCGAGAATATCGGGCTCGAAGCGCTCGGCGTGAAGACGACCAGGGGCCATATCGACACCGACGCGATGTGCCGCACCAACGTCCCCGGCATCTGGGCGATCGGCGACGTCACCGCGCCGCCCTGGCTCGCGCACAAGGCGATGCACGAATCGGTGATTTCGGTCGAGGCGATCGCGGGCAACCACCCGCACGCGATGGACCCGCGCAACATTCCCGGCTGCACCTATTGCCGCCCGCAGATCGCCAGCGTCGGGCTGACCGAGGCGAAGGCGAAGGAACTCGGCTACGAGGTCAAGGCCGGCACCTTCCCGTTCATCGGCAACGGCAAGGCGATTGCGCTTGGCGAGTCTGAAGGGTTCACCAAGACCGTGTTCGACGCGAAGACCGGCGAACTGCTTGGCGCGCACATGATCGGCGCCGAAGTCACCGAGCTCATTCAGGGCTATACGATCGGCAAGACCGCCGAACTGGTCGAGGATGATTTCATCGGCACCGTCTTCCCGCATCCGACGCTCAGCGA